>DDZS01000052.1:20168-26313 GCA_002346425.1 Alphaproteobacteria bacterium UBA3002 | reverse complement strand
CTGCTCCATCCAGTCCATGGTGGCCGCGCCTTCGTGTACTTCGCCGATTTTGTGACTTTTACCGGTGTAGTACAGAATACGCTCGGTAGTAGTGGTTTTACCAGCGTCGATATGCGCCATAATCCCGATATTACGGTAGCGCGCGATGGGTGTGACACGTGACATGCAATAACTCTCCTGTTTCCTATCCCAAAATTACCAGCGGAAGTGGCTGAACGCTTTGTTCGCTTCGGCCATCCGGTGGGTGTCTTCGCGTTTTTTCACGGCAGAACCGCGCTGATTCACGGCATCCATAAATTCAGCCGCTAAACGCTCTTTTTGTGTTTTTTCGCTGCGTGCACGTGAGGCACTGATCAGCCAGCGAATGGCCAGCGCCAATTGACGCTCTGAGCGCACCTCGGTCGGAACCTGGTAGGTCGCACCACCAACGCGGCGTGAACGCACTTCCACTGCGGGCTTCACCGCATCCAACGCTTCGTGGAACACTTCCACGCCATCGCGCTTCATTTTATCTTGGATAATATCCAACGCGCCGTAGAAAATTCTCTCTGCGACGGATTTCTTTCCGTCCAGCATCATCACGTTAACGAATTTCGTGATGGTCCAGTCACCGAACTTCGGATCCGGATTGATTTCGCGCTTCTCTGCTGCGTGACGACGTGACATATTCTATAACTCCTTACTTCGGACGCTTCGCACCGTATTTCGAACGGTTCTGTTTACGATCTTTCACGCCCTGGGTATCGAGCGTACCGCGGATGATGTGATAACGCACACCGGGCAAATCCTTTACACGACCGCCGCGAATCATCACGACACTGTGTTCTTGCAGGTTATGGCCTTCACCGGGGATATAAGCAGTCACCTCAAACCCATTCGTTAGGCGAATACGCGCTACTTTACGCAGTGCGGAGTTCGGTTTTTTCGGGGTCGTGGTGTAAACGCGGGTGCAAACGCCGCGTTTTTGCGGGCAGGCTTGCATCGCCGGCACTTTATTACGTTTCACCTGCGGGGTGCGCCCTTTGCGCACGAGCTGATTGATCGTTGGCATACGCCTTCTTTCCTTTTCTCTTTACTACAAGCGACAATTTACCAAGGAATAAATAGACTTGCCGTTTGTGTTATTCGTTAGGGAGCCGCAACATAGAGAGGGGGGACGCTCCCGTCAAGTCAAAAGATGAAGAATAAAAACCACTTAAAAACAAGCAGTTATCTAAAGGTTGGTTATGCAGAAAGCGCTCTTTTTCTTATCATATGGAAAATTTATGCGTTTTAAGAGTAAAAAACATGCTGCTGGATCAAGATTTTGTCTTGCATTCTCCCCAGCACTCCCGCATTTTGTTTGGTAATAAAATATTAAAACGTTATACGGGCAAGCACAGAACAAAATGGAAGAGGTTCTATGTTTGCTACGACCACGATGAAAACCCCATCGTCTTATGTCCGTTATCCGCGTCAATACGCGGCTTCCAAACAATCCAAAAGTATCAATAATATTCGTTTTAACTGGTTTATGATGGGCTCAGTCTTCGGGCTTTGCGCCTCGATGCTTTTGGATTTTGGTGCGGCACAAGTGATGCAAGTGGCCGTGATGGAGCCTTCTGAAGCACCCAAAACTGTGTTGACCGCCTCCGCACCGAAAGAAGCCGCCGTTGCAGCGCAACCCGTTATCATCTCAACCGAATCGCTGGTTGATACCTCTCTCGAAATGGCAGAAGCCGTGACTGAGCCCGCGACATCATGGTTTAGCGGATTATTTGGCAGCGAAGAAAGCGAACAAGCCAGTATCGTTGAAAAAGCAGAGAAAATCGCTGCAAAAACTGCTCCTGAGCCTGTGATGACTGAAGAAGTTATCGCCTCCCTCGCCGAAAATTCCCGTGCGCATGTGCTTGCTCAAGTAGCACAAAAACTGACTTTGACCGTTGGTAAAGGCGACACGATGCTTAATATGCTGACCAATGTGGGCGTGGGATATGATGAGGCGATGCAGGCCGTCGCCGCGATGAAAAAAACCTATGACCCGCGTAAATTGCGTATCGGTCAAGATATCGCCGTGACCCTATCGCCGGAAAATGACGAAGCGAAACGCAATATCAGTCAGATCGCAGTTTCTTTGAACAAAATTGAAAGCGTTATGCTAAATCGCGAGGAAGACGATAGTTTTCATGTCGCTAAAGAACAAAAGGAATTAACGCCTGAAGTCACCTATGCTGGCGGTACAATTACTAATAGTCTGTTTGAAACCGGCTATGATCATGGCGTACCGAATGGCGTGCTAGCGGAAATGGTGAAGGCCTATAGTTATGATGTCGATTTCCAGCGTCAGATTCAGCGCGGCGATCAGATGGAAGTGTTATTTGAAAAAATGACCACCGAAGATGGCGAAGCGGCGGGTTATGGCAAAATCTTTTATGCCGAGCTCAAATTGCGCGGCGAGCCCATTTCGATTTATCGGTTCGAAGACAAAGACGGATCCGCCGATTTCTTCAATGAAAATGGCGAAAGTGTCCGTAAAGCACTTCTGAAAACGCCGATTGACGGCGCGCGTATCTCTTCCAGCTTCGGCTATCGCAAACACCCGATTTTAGGCTACAGCAAACTACATACCGGCACCGATTTTGCGGCGCGCACGGGTACGCCGATCTATGCTTCCGGTGATGGGGTGATCGCATTCAAAGGCCGCAAAGGCGGCTATGGCAATTACATCCAGATCAAACATAATGGCACCTATCAATCTGCCTATGCGCATATGAGCAAATTTGGCCGCGGCATGTCGGTGGGCAAACGCGTGAAGCAAGGCGATGTCATTGGCTATGTTGGCACCACTGGCCGCTCTACCGGGCCGCACCTGCATTACGAAGTGATTAAAAACGGTAGCAAAGTAAACCCGCTGGGCGAAAAATTCAAAGCCGGGCGTGAGTTAAAGGGCACTGAACTTGCTGAATTTAAACGTGAAATTAGCCGCATTAAACAGCAAGTCGCGGGCATGATGAAAACCAATACCCGCATGGCTTCGGCGCAATAGCTTCTACCAGTAAGTGCCGGGAAGGCTCACGACCTGCCCCCCGGTTCCTATTTTAAATCGTGCGATGCCAGCCGCATCTTCGGTATTGATACCGCCTAAATCAAACTGGTGGATACCACGAGCCTTCAAGCGTTTCACCGCCTGCCAGAGCAAAAGGTTATGCGCGTTATGGGCTTTGCCTTCCGGGCTGCTCCAGCCAATCTGATATGTAGCACTATGCCCGTGAATCAGACAAATAATGCCAGCCACCCGCTCTCCCGTCAGCTCAGCCGCCAGAATCAATAATCCCTGCTTCCCAGTTTCCACCTGCCAATAAGGAATGAGTTGCGGTGAGATACCACTATAGCCAATTCGGCGCGACTGATCGGCCTCTTCTTGCAACAACCACTGATAATCCCGTGCTCCAAGCTCTTTGACGCGCATGGTGTCACCGGCACGAGTGAGTCGGTTGCGCCACTTCTGATCCATTGCGGCCTGTATTGTTTCCAACGCTGGCTGCAAGGACCACATCACCGTATGATAAGGGCTAATTACCTGATGGCGCGACGCTATCCCTCCATCCTTTTCCGGCATCCAGAGCATAAGGCGCGGTTTAGATATCGGGCAGGTAGCACGGAGCGCCTCGTAGATAGTGGCTTTATGTGTCTCGTCCAGAGGGGCCAACCATACCGGGCCGCGCATACATAAACCGATACGCAAAAATCCAATTCGGCGCCGTACACTGATTTGGGCTAGCGCTACCACTTGCCCGTCATATTTAATCACCGCGCGATGACAGGTGCCGCCAGCAGCAGTTATGAGCGAGCCATAGGCCCAATGCTGCTGGAACGCGGCATATGTCGCCAGTTCGTAATATCCTTGCCATGCCTTGGCGGTGGACTGGTCCCATATGACCTCAATCATAACCAGCACTCAATGCCGTAACAGTGCTCGAAAGCGTAATGCGCGATGGCATAAAACACCAAATCCAGTGCTCCTAAGAACAACAAAAAAGGAAGGATAAGGAGCAAAACAATTAATCGCCAGGCGGTGCGGGTCAGACGCGGAGCCGGTAACCGATGGCCTTTGACGGTTTCGATGTGACGGGTCATTGGCGTTGCATTAATAAAGTAGTCCAGTCGCCAATGGTCGCTTTCTGAATTAGCTGCATCCCCAGTTGGCGGTAACTTTCTATGATTTCTTCGCTACGCCATCGCAGAATGCCTGAAAGCACAATAAGCCCCTCATCCGCCAGATGTTTGACTGCATCAACGGCCATTTCCAGATGAAGGTCTGCCAGCAAATTAGCCAGGATCAGATCGAAGGGGGCAGAATTTTCTATGGTCCGATGCGAGTATCCGTCACTGTGTAGTGCCGTGACGAGCGCGTCGAGCTTGTTATGTTGGGCATTGGCAGTACAGGAGGCGACAGCTTCGCGTTCGATGTCGCAAGCCAGTACCGGCACATGCCATTGATAGGCTGCCGTCAGCGCTAAGATGCCAGAGCCACAGCCCATATCTAAGACAGACTGCATACCGCGGATGGATGTCAGTGTTTCAAGGATATGGAGCGCCCCTTGCGTCGAAGGATGCGAGGCATCGCCAAAGCTTTTCGCCCCGGCTACCAATTCAAGTGTGAATGCGTCCGCCATAGACTATGGCCATGCCATAGCAACGGCACGCTGCCAAGCCTGAATTACGATTGTCAGGCGACTTCGGGATAAATCCGCGCCGTCATCTCATCCAACATCGGACGCAACCGGTCCAGCGTCATATCGCCGGTATTCAGTAACATCTGCATGATTGGATCATTCAGTAATTCATCGATTGGTGGTTCACCCGATACTTCCAGTTCACCCATATTTGCCCGCCTTGTTATTTTTATAGAAGACATGTGTATATCACATCTATTCACACAAGACAAATGGAAATTACAGGAAATATCCGCTAATATCTTAGAATTAAATTAAAAATACGTTATGGTTGTGCTGCTTAGACCTTTTTTGCAACCGCAATCGCTGCGCGACATCCCGCCTGAACCACCTCACTAAGCAACCCATATAAGGGCGATTGTTCGGCGCCCTCTTCCAAGCCGATGTCGTGGTGTTCTAATTCTTCGGCCCGAAATTGTGTTAAGGTGGCTTTTAATTCTGAATCCGTCTCATCCAACGTATCGATCTGCGATTGGTAATGCTCTGCGATCACTGTCTCAACGGCTACCGTACACGCCATCGCCGCCTCTTTGCCTAAAAGCGCCGTACCCGCGCCCAGCGCAAAGCCCGCCGCTCGCCAAAAAGGGAGTAAGGCCGTGGGGCGTGTTTGGTGTTGCGTTATTAACTCTTCGAATTTGGCGAGATGCCCCTGCTCTTGTTCGAGCATTTCCTGTAAAATCGGCCCCGTCTCGGACTTGCCGAGAATGGCTAGCTGGCCACGGTATATCTGTTGTGCCCCCAACTCGCCAGCATGATTGACGCGCAATACTTCATCCAGCACCTCTCGGCGCGTTTTATCTCCGGGCAGTGGCATACCAACGCTCCAATCCGATTGTAAATACTAGTGCTCCTAGAGCATAGATAAGGTTCCACGCTGCCATGGACAAGCCGAGAAAAATAAATTCCGGCTGATCGCACGCGACGATAGGTTGGGCAAAAATCTGTGCTTTTAATTCGTCGAGCGACCCGGCGCTTGCGCCCCCGCCACTACAGCCTGTGGCCGATGCCCACCAATGTTGTTCTACCCCGACATGATAGAATGCAATGCCTGCTTCTACGATTAGCAATAATACCGCTGCTTGCAATAAGCGACGTATCCAGTGCGGACGTTTATGGACCAATGCTGCAACCGACCCGAGCACTAGCAACAGCACATAGGGCACACGCTGCCAGATACATAGCTCACAGGGATGCAGGCCATAGACATATTGGCCGGTCAAGGCTACCGCGAGCGGTAGAATCGCCAGATCCATTAAAATCATTGGAAGCGCCAACGGGCGTTGGGCGAGCGTGGCGAAAGCATGCGGCATGGCGGCAGTCTACCCTTCTCGCGCTTTGTCTGCAATAGGCATTGACGTGGAAGCGGCGGGCCGCTAAAGCGTAAGCGTCGCATGCCTCGGTGGTGGAATTGGTAGACGCGCCGGATTCAA
>DDZS01000052.1:0-19856 GCA_002346425.1 Alphaproteobacteria bacterium UBA3002 | reverse complement strand
AGACGCGCCGGATTCAAAATCCGGTTCCTTCACGGGAGTGTCGGTTCGAGTCCGACCCGAGGCACCACCCGCTTACTTAAATCATTTACCCGCTGTAATTACTCTGCCACAGCGTCGCGATGGCGACGGCGTGTGGCCATAGGGTGCTTAGGCAAATCACAGGCACACATTTACGCGGTGGCCATTGTTTCGGCGGTAAAAGCGCCACTAGTAATAGCGGTAATACCGGATAGAGATAGCGTCCCTGAAACCCATGGATATACGCATTGCCGACAGGGTTCCACTGCACATAAAGCGCCACCAGCGTCAGCAGCAGGGTGCCGAAAAAAATAGCTGCGCACCATAGGCGGGTCCATCGCGTGGGGCGTGTTTCATCCGGCTGCGCGAGGATCAGTATGATCGCAAGTTGCAATAACACCATCGCGCTGACCAAGAAAGGCAGCGGTGCATCCAATTCTCCGAGATATCCCGTGATGCCGGTGACGATGCCATTAAGCAGAAATTCTGTACTGCTGAGGGTATCGCTAAGTACCGTTAAAAACGCCGTCGGATCGGTTTGCATCTGTGCAACTTGTTGCGACGGGTTGGAAGCCAGCACGCCGCGCTCGGTCGCCGCCTGCAACGTGTCTTTGGCGGCAATATTCCATGCAATACCAACGCCGGCGCACAGGATGAAGAGCCCGCAAAAGGCTACCCGTATCCCAAACGTAGCTTTCCGCCAGTTCACAGGTAAAAACAACAACCCAAGCAGGGTTCCAAATATGATTTTGGATAAGGTCACCGCCATCCCGGCGACCGCCAGCGCCTTAAGACGCCAAGGCTGCGCGCAAATCAGCGCGATAAATGCCAGAGCGAACGCTGTAGTAAGCGAGTCGGCCGTGATCATCGCGCGCCCCCACACCGCCATCGGAAACAGCATCAGAGCCATCACGGGCCATCGGGCATAAGGCAGACGCGCTATGGCCCAGGCAATTAACAAACTGCTGGCGATAAGCAGGCTTATGCGCATGCCATAAAACAATATTACCGGAGAGGGATAGACTTGGTCGATAACCCATCCGGTAATGATCGCAGGCAGATAGGCAGCGGGAGAATACAGATCGACCGTTGGTCCATCGCTGCTTAAACGGTGCGACCGTGCCGGATCGGTATCAGCACCACTCGCCCAGATGCGTTGCAGTACTTCCCAGGAATAGCCCTGCTCCTGCTTACTGTTATACGGCCGCAACTGATTGCCGGTTGCGAGAAATTCGACATAGCGCGTACGGGTATCATACGGCCCCCACACACTGCCTTCCATATAGGCCAGCACGCGTTGATAATGTGCGGTTTCATCCGGCGCGCGAAAGGGCGGCGTCATAAAGGTATAGATCAACCCAATGGCTAACGAAACAATCAGGAATAGACGATGCGGGGAAGCCCAGCTCATTGCTGCGCGAGATAATGCAATTGTTTCAAGGTGCGATGCATGCGTGCCACCGCATTTAAAATTACGCCGGTGGTAAAAGCTACTCCCGAAAGAATCATCAAACCCGTGCACAAAATGGCCGTCGGAAAGCGTTCGACCAATCCCGTATCCAGATAATCTAGCACGATCGGCACCGCCAGTATGAGGGACAACACTGCGAATACCGCCGCGACGCTGCTATAGAAAAAGAGCGGACGATTATGGCGCAGCAACGCCATCACCGTCATCAGAATGCGAAAACCATCTTTATACGTGCTCAGCTTGCTATGCGAGCCTTCGGGGCGTTCGTAATAATCGGTGTCGACTTCGGCCACCGCGCATTCTTGCTCAAGCGCATGCACTGCCAGCTCGGTTTCAATTTCAAAACCGGTCGCTGTGACCGGAAAACTTTTGACGAAGCGTCGCGAAAAGACGCGATAGCCGGAGAAAATATCTTCGAATGCCTTACCAAACAATGTGGTGACGCAGGTGGTGAACATTTTGTTGCCCCACACATGGCCTTTACGATACGCCGCATCCTCATCGACCGCGTGACGCCGACCAATGACCATATCGAGATGTTGGTTCACCAAAAGCTGCACCATTTCCGGTGCTTTGGATGCCTGATATGTCGCATCGCCATCGACCATCACATACACATCCGCTTCGACATCGCGGAACATGCGGCGGATAACGAAGCCCTTGCCTTGCCGGGTTTCACGGCGCACGACTGCGCCATGTTCGACCGCAATCGCAGCCGTATTATCCTGAGAATTATTGTCGTATACATAAATAGTCGCATCCGGCAGATGCTGACGAAAATCGCGAATCACCTGCGCAATGGTTTGCGCTTCATTATAACAGGGGATGAGTACAGCCGTTTTCATTGCTCGCCTTTCCGTCGCAAAAACGGTTAGCCGCTAATGGCTTTTAGAGCAACGGAAAAAGCTCGGCATCACCTCTTGGACCGTCATTTACAAAACAGACGTGCGACGAATCTATGCGCTGGCGGCTTCGCTTTCAGCGAACATGCCTGCAGGCAATGGAATCTCATCATTATCAGATTTGGCTTTGCGTGGGCGACCCCGGCGCGGCTTATCGCTCGCATCCGCCTCATCAGCCGTTGCTTCCGTCTCCTGACGCGCTGGTTTTTGGCGTGGTGGTCGTGCTTTTTTAGGAGCCGGTTGCGCATCCTCAGCGGCTGCTTGTGCTTCAGACTCATCCCCATCATCCTGCGCATCATCATGGTGTTCCACTGATTGACGCGGCGCGTGTTCGGCCTCTTTCGCTTCAATCTCTGCAATCGTGCGTGAATAATGCTCCACATGCTGGAAAAAATATTCCACATCGACCCGGTCGCCATTCATCTGCGAATCGCGCGCCAGATTCAGGTATTTCTCTTTTTGCGTCTGCGCATGTTTCTTTTGCCGTGCCAGCGATTGGTGATCATGTCCACCCCCGCTGCTGCGTCGCCCGTTGTTATTGCGCCCCCCGCCACCGCGGTTGTTCATATTCGGCCGTCCACCGTTGTTGCTACGGAAATTTTTGCGCATATTCGTCCTTATCGCGTTAGGGTAAGTGCTCGCGCGATTCCGGCTAAATCCGGCATCACATTTGCGACCGACCAATGTTGTTTTGTGGCCATCTGACACACCACGTCCAGCTGTCCTGCCCCTAGCTCTAAGATCATAGATCCTCCCGGTGCTAAAATTCTTGGCACCTCTCGCACTAAATAGCGATATGCGTCCAATCCATCTTCACCTGCGGTGAGCGCCAGTGCCGGTTCGTAATCTCTTACCTCCGGCATCAGATACGGCATTTCCTTCGTACTGATATAGGGCGGGTTCGTAATAACCATATCATACTTGCTTTGTAAAGTCTCAACCCAATTACTTTGCAGGAAAAAACACCGATGTTCCAATTGGAGGGCATTTGCGTTACAGCGCGCCACATGTAGTGCGCTTTCACTGCGATCGACCAAGGTCGCCCGCGCGGTGTCAAATTCGCGTAATAAGCTAAGCCCTAAGCAGCCTGTACCGGTGCCCAAATCCAAAATATGTTGCGGTGCAGCATATTGCTTGGCTTGCTTTACGGCTGCAGTAATCAGCGCTTCGCTATCGGCGCGCGGCGTTAGTACATCGCGAGTGACTGTAAACCGGTCTTTCCAAAAGTCACGGTAGCCAAGTAATTGCGAAAGGGGTTCGCCCGCTTCTCGCCGTGCGATCAGCGCTTCGCATTGGTCAATCTCTACGGATGTCAGCAGTTGTGAGTCCGTCATGACTAACTCTTCAGGCTTTATCTGAAGCGCATGCAAGAGTAAGTGTTTGGCTTCTATCGCTGCTTCATCAATCTGCAGCGCCTGCAGCCGCTTCCGCATGTGCTGCAGCAGCGCGCGACGCGTCAGGTTATTCATCACCGAAGGCAGCGAGCTTGGCAGCCTGATCCTCGTTATGCAGGGTGTTGATGATCTCATCCAAATCACCATCGAGCACTTCATTGAGTTTATACAGCGTCAGATTCACCCGGTGATCGGTGATGCGCCCTTGCGGGAAATTATAGGTGCGAATCCGCTCTGAACGGTCCCCGCTACCCACCTGTCCTTTACGCGCATCGGACCGTTCGCGCGCAATTTTCTCACGCTCCAAATCATACAGACGTGCCCGCAATACCTGCATCGCGCGCTGACGATTCTGATGCTGCGATTTTTCCGAGCTGGTAACAATAATTCCCGTTGGTAAGTGGGTGATGCGCACCGCGGAATCCGTCGTATTCACGTGCTGTCCCCCTGCCCCGGAAGCGCGCATGGTATCGATGCGGATATCTTCATCGCGGATTTCAATATCGACTTCTTCCGCTTCCGGCAAAACGGCAACCGTCGCCGCGGAAGTATGAATTCGGCCCCCCGATTCGGTTTCCGGTACGCGCTGCACGCGATGCACGCCGGATTCAAATTTCAGCCACGCGAACACATTTTTGCCCGAGATATTGGCGGTCGCTTCTTTATAGCCGCCAATGCCGGTTTCGTTGACATCCATGGTTTCAAACTTCATGCCTTTGCGTTCGGCAAAACGTTGATACATGCGAAATAATTCAGCGGCGAACAATGCGGCCTCGTCACCGCCGGTCCCGGCGCGCACTTCCAAAATCGCGTTACGCGCATCGGCTTCGTCTTTTGGCAGCAACGCAACTTTCAGCTCATGCTCTAACCGGTCTAGCAATGCCTTCAACTGTTGCTGCTCTTCTTCCGCCAGCGCTTTCATTTCCGCATCGCTGCTTTTATCGGCGAGGAGTGCTTTCGCATCTTGCAGTTCCTGTTCCGCCTGCTGAATCGCCAGAGCGGTTTCCACAACAGGCGTCAGGTCGGAAAGTTCTTTCGATAATTTACCGTAATCCGACGCGTCGAACCCTTCGCCGGAAGCCAGCATATCGCTTAATTCCTTATGCCGCGAAATGAGTTGGTTTAATGTGTCTTTCAACGCCATGTTGCGATCGCTTTCCCGATGTCTTCCATCGCCATTTCTTGTTGTTCCCCGCGCGTTAAGTCACGCAATTGGGCGCGTGCATTGATGCGTTCATTTTCACCAATCACTACGGCATATTTCGCCCCCAGCTTATCGGCTTTTTTCATCAACTTTCCCATATTGTTTCCGGTCAGGTAATCCACCTTATGCCCTGCCTGACGCAAGGACGTGACCAATGGCAGACACGCCTCGGCACTTCCCTCGCCTAAGCCGATCACCGCTACGATGTGTGGCGCCTCTTCCTGCCATGCCCCTGCTTCCCGCATTAAGGCTACCAGACGCTCAATCCCTCCGGCAAATCCGACGCCCGGCACATCCTGCTTGCCGCCCATTTGCTGCACCAATCCATCGTAACGCCCGCCGGCGATCACCGCATTCTGCGCCCCGAGTTTATCGGTAGTGAATTCAAACACGCAATGCTGATAGTAATCTAGCCCGCGCACAAGTTTAGGGTTGATTTGATAGCTAATGCCCAACTGCTGCAGCAGCTGCTGCAGCGCGTCTACCCTTGCCCGCGAAGTTGCATTAAAGGCGTCGATCAATTTCGGCGCATCGACCAAAATGGCCCGGTCGCCAGCATCTTTCGAGTCTAAAATGCGCAGTGGATTTTTCTCTAACCGTTGCTGGCTATCTTCGGATAAATCATTACGGTAAGTTTGTAGGTAGCTCACTAATGTTTCCCGATAGGCGGCGCGGCTTTCCCGATCACCTAGCGAGTTCAACTCCAGCGTCGTCACGCTGCCCAAGCCCAACGCGTGCAATAGATCGCGCGCTAAGGCAATCACCTGCACATCCGATTCGACCGAATCATCGCCGAGCCATTCGACGCCTAATTGATGAAACTGGCGCATGCGCCCTTTCTGCGGTCGTTCGTAACGGAAGGCCGGACCGGCGTAAAAATACCGCCAACGATCATGATTCTGCCAGCCATTTGAGATAAAAGCACGTACCAGCGCCGCGGTAATTTCCGGACGCAAGGTAATGCTGTCGCCGCCGCGGTCATCAAACGTATAGGTTTCCTTCGACACGATGTCCGACGTGTCGCCCAGCGTCCGGTGAAATACCTCGCTATATTCAAAGACCGGCGTCATCACTTCGCCAAAGCCATACCGCGCCGCGATGATGCGAGCCATATCCACGATATGGCGAAACTGCCGGGTTTCCTCCGGGCTCCAATCATGCGTGCCGCGCACGGGGCGTAAATCTGTCATGTCCTCGCTTTAATACAGAGCCAGAGCAGCGTAAAGCGATTATCGCTGTCAGGCAGGCGCGCGAAGCCAATCGTCATAATTCCTTCACGAAAATAGGCTATTCTAGGCGGATTATGTTGTTTCCTTTGAAATAACTTTCTTTGCAGAAATTGCGAAGGCGATGAGGCTATGAAAAATGGCTGATATGTTTCGAGTTGATCGACACGTAGCTGAAAGAATGAAAAAACTACGTGAAGATGCGAAAATGAGCCAAGAAACCTTGGCTCAAAGGCTGAACACTTCGCTAGAAATGTTCAAGGAATACGAAGAGGGCAACCGCCGTATTGGCGCGGGTATGCTATACGAGCTCACCCAGATTTTCGGGGTGGAGCCGACATACTTCTTCGAAGACCTGCCCGATCTCGATCTTTGATTGATCTTAATTCCTCGCTGGCGCAAGCCAGCGGGATTTTTTCATTCTGTGGCCGCCGCTTCTGCTTGTTTCCGCTGCTCTTCCTGCAATTTTTGCTGATAGTCTTTTAATAAAGCTACGTAGTGCTCTGCCAGTGTCTTGGCCACTTTGGGGTGGTTATGCAGTGTTGCCACGTCGAACAAAGTGCGGTCTTCGGCGTCGCGTTTGAGCACGTTCAATCCATGGTCGATCATCACTTGCGCCATCGCGGGGTTGTCCAGCCGCTCCATCGCGCGAAAAGCCAATAAATCCCCATTTTCTTCGCGGATATTCACTTCTGCCCCTGCTTTATGCAGCAGGTTTGCCATTTCGACTTTATCCTGCAGATAGGCCAGATAAAGCGGTGTCCACCCCTCAGGTTCACGCGTGTCCACTTCAGCCCCGAGAGATAAAAGTAGCAATGCAGCCTGCGGCTCGCCATGGAGCACGGCGGAGGCGAGCGGAGTATAGCCTTCTGCATCGCGCGCATTTACATCCGCCCCCTCGGCAGTTAGTTGCGACAATGCCTGCATGTCTCCTGCTTTAATCACAGCGGATAGCGTCTTTTCTGCCTCTGCGGCGAGGGCCGTGGCAGAAAGGCTGGCCAGACACACCCAGAGCATCAGATAGCGCATGTTACACCGCCTGCTGCTGGGGTTGGACCGCGTAATGGCTTTCCACATACGCCTCCAGCCGCGCTTTGAATTGGTCGGCAATATCCTCGCCGCGCAAGGTGGCCACTTTTTTGCCGTCTTCAAAGACCGGTGCCACGGGCGATTCACCCGTTCCGGGCAGGCTGATGCCGATATTCGCGTGCTTGCTTTCCCCGGGACCATTTACGATACAGCCCATTACGGCCACATCCATTTCTTTGACCAACGGGTCGTAATTGGCCCATACCGGCATGCGTTCTTTGATGTAATTCTGAATCTCGTCGGCCAGTTCCTGAAACACGGTGCTCGTCGTGCGGCCACAGCCCGGACAGGCCGTCACTAGTGGATTGAAACTACGCAGGCCCATGACCTGCAAAATCTGCTGCGCCACTTCGACTTCTTGCGTGCGCGCACCACCCGGCTCTGGGGTTAGCGAAATACGGATGGTGTCGCCGATGCCTTCTTGCAAAAGGACTGAGAGTGCGGCGGTCGAGGCGACAATGCCTTTGCTGCCCATGCCCGCCTCGGTCAGCCCTAAATGAAGGGGATAGGCACAACGTGCCGCGAGCGAACGATAGACCGCAATCAAATCCTGCACGCGACTGACTTTGCAAGAAAGCGTGATGCGGTTTGCTGGCAGGCCAAGCGCTTCGGCTTTCGCGGCGCTTTCTAACGCGGAAACGACCAATGCCTCGCGTGCGACCTCATCGGCTTCTTTCGGCTGAGCGGATTTGGCATTTTCGTCCATTAACCGCGTCAACAATGACTGGTCCAGACTGCCCCAATTCACGCCAATGCGCACCGGTTTGTCATATTGGATCGCCAGGGCGATCATGTCCGAGAATTGTTTATCCTGCTTGGCACCGAAGCCGACATTGCCCGGGTTTATCCGGTATTTGTCAAGCGCTTGCGCCATGGCGGGATAGTCCTGTAGCAGGCGGTGCCCGTTATAATGAAAATCCCCTACGATGGGCGTAAGATAGCCTTGGCGCCGTAACTCGGCAACGATGGCGGGCACAGCCGCTGCCGCCTCTTCGGTATTGACCGTGATGCGCACTAATTCTGACCCGGCATCTGCCAGTTGCATAATTTGGGTCGTGGTCCCCTGAATATCAGCCGTGTCGGTATTGGTCATCGATTGCACGACGATGGGTGCATCGCCGCCGAGGGTCACCGGTCCGATCTGCATGCTATGGCTATGGCGGCGCGCAATCACTGGGCGAGCGCCGGATAGAATAAGGGGTGAGACACGGCCGCGGGCAAAATATCCGGTCCGGCATAGCGCCAATTTGCAAAACAGGCCGGCCATGCCGCAGCGTTCACACCCAGCCCGCAACTACTATCGTTCACCCAATCATAGGCTTGTGCCGGGACGCTTAGCAAGCGTGTGGGCACCGCTTCGACGCTCGTCGGCTCGACCGTATGCTCGACATGTCGCGCATAGTGATAGACACCAATCCCAAACAAAAACAGTACACCGGCAGCGGCCAGCGATTTAACCAGCCAACTTGGGTAAGGCGCAGGGGCTGGCGGTTCCGCCACGATAAACGCGCGCTCTTGTTTCGGGCTGCCATGGCTTTTTTCAAAATGCGTCGCCGCGGCATGCGGGTCCACGCCTAAAAACTCCGCATAGGTCTGTAAATAACCAAGCGTATACACTTTGCCGGGTAAGGCTTCGAGCTGCCCCTCTTCCATCGCCTCGACATATTTCGCCCGAATGCGCAACTGGTCGGTCACGTCCTGATAACTTAAGCCATAATGCTCGCGAAGGGCTTTCAGGTAATGACCGATATAGCTATAATGTTCCAGACTATCCTGTTCGAGTATGGCTGCGGTGTTTGACATAGGTTTTCTTATAGTCGGCGACAACGATTTAGGCAAGCCTAGAGGTCCAGGTTATTCGCACTGGCAAAGGCTTCCAGATGATTGCGAATCGAATGGTCTGGCAGGCTGATCCATTCCGTCATTTCCTGCTGTAACGCGCGTAAATCTACCTTGCGCAGCATCGCTTTAACTGGGCCAATCGAACTATGCGGCATCGATAAATTGGTGATGCCACACGCCATAAGAGCAAGGGCTTCCATCGGTCGCGAAGCCATGGCGCCGCAGAAACTCAAACTAACCGCTTGTTTTTGGCATTGCTGCGCCAGATCCTTTAAAATGCGCATCACCACCGGTGATAAAGGATCGTAGCGCCCGGAAAGCTTCTCACATCCCCGGTCGCACGCAAACAGAAACTGCAGCAAATCATTGCTGCCGACAGAAACAAAATCGACCTTGGAGAGCAGCTGCGGCAATTGCCAAAGCAGCGACGGAATCTCGATCATACATCCAACGCGTACATATTTCGGCAGGCGCACATTTTCGACCTTGGCCCGTTCTAACTCACGCTCAAATATGGCGTAAGTTTCGTCAAATTCACTGACAGTCGCGATAAATGGAAACATGATATAAAGCGGCTGTCCGCCGGAAGCGCGAATCAGCGCGCGGAATTGACGGCGCAGAATCACCGGCCGGTCTAGTCCCACACGGGTCGCGCGCCAGCCCATCGCCGGATTCTCTTCGACCCCTGCATCCAGATAGGGCACTTGTTTATCGCCCCCGATGTCAAAACTACGAAATATGACGGGTTTGCCTGCTGAGTAGCGAAAAATTTTGCTATAGATATGTTTCTGTTCATCGACATCCGGCATGTCGCTATTGGCGAGATAGGGCAGCTCGGTACGGTATAATCCAATACCATCGACATCCTTACGGCGCAGGGCTTCGCCATCCATGCTTAAGCCCGTATTGAGATTTAGAGAAATGCGTTGGCCATCCTG
This sequence comes from Alphaproteobacteria bacterium UBA3002, assembly GCA_002346425.1. Lineage (GTDB taxonomy): Bacteria > Pseudomonadota > Alphaproteobacteria > Rickettsiales > UBA3002 > UBA3002. Next base: position 9,772 of record DDZS01000052.1, on the reverse strand, counting down.
CGTCACCGGGGCATCATCCGCATGCGCCGCGTAGGCTTGCAGCAATTTATCCTGTGTGGCGATATGTTCGGCAATCGCCTGTTGAATATCTTGTGGTGGGCGCAGATACGCTTCACCCGTATCACCATCGACAATCGCCAGATCGCCGGGGTTACTAATGCGGGCAATATCGCGCACGCCTGCCACCATGGGAATATCCATCATCCGCGCAATAATCGCCACATGTGAGGCCGCTGAACCGGAATCGAGAATCACGCCTTTAATCGCGTGGTCCTGATATTCAAGCAAATCCGCCGGGCCTAAGGACGATGCGACGAGAATAAACGCATCGGGCAGATCACCATGCGCCGCGGAAGGCATCACCCCCGCTAAATGGTAAATCAGCCGATCAGACAGGTCTTCCATGTCCTGCATTCGCTGCGCAATATAATCGCTATCGATTTGTTGCATGCGCGCATGCATTTCTTCTTCGACTTTTTTGACCGCGGCTTCGGCGGTCAGTCCATTATTAATGGCCTCGCCAATACGTCGGATCCACCCTTTATCGCGGGCAAACATGCGGTAGGCTTCTAGCACTTCAAACTGTTTATCGTCACTATGCCCGCGCGCTTTACGCAGCATGTCGTCTAGCGACGCCTGTAACTCGCCGATGGCTTTCTCTAATCGCTCTTCTTCCCAACTGGTGTTATCGGTAATCAATTTCTGCACATCGATCTTTGGGCGGTGCAAGACCACGGGGGCCATTGCGAGGCCGGGTGCGACCTTGGTACATGCAAAACAATGCGACGAGCTGCGGCGATCGTCTTCACCGGTCAATCGCGGTAAAGTGACAACGTTAGAAGCCACCGCGGTTTCAGCCAATATCATCGCCACCGTTTGCAAAATTTCCGATTGCGCCTCGGAATAGATGCGTGCATCGCTGCTTTGAACGACTAATACCCCAATCACCCGGTGTTGGTAAAACACCGGTACTCCGATAAAGGCATGAAACGCGTCTTCATTGGTTTCGGGGCGATACGAAAATTTTGGGTGCTGCGACGCATCGGGAAGATTTAATACATTGGCGGTGGCTGCGATCTCGCCAACTAACCCCTCGCCGAAGCGCAGGCGCGTTTGATGCACGGCTGCGGGGTTTAATCCATGCGTGGCAAAGAGCTCCAACTCCGACCCGGAACGTGCGAAATAGATGGAACAGACTTGAGAATCAAACTGTTTACTGATGGCTTGGGTGAGTTTGGACAGCCGCGCTTCTGCGTCCGCATCCTGACGCATGATATCGCGTATGGAGCGCAACAGCTCCAGCGGAGATTCATTCGGGCTTACCAATGACAAAGGCGGCATTCCTTTCTCCCTTCGGTACGGAATGTCGCAGGAGCTCTTATGCGGCCTTATTCTGCTCCAGATAGTATGCGGCCTGAGTCACCAGTTCGTCAACGATTTCTTTCGCGCTTTGAATGCGTTGCACCATCCCGACCGATTGACCCGCCATCACCGAGCCATGCTCAACATCGCCATCGACGACCGCTTTGCGCAATGCGCCAGCCCAGAAATGCTCAATCGCCAGTTGTGCCTCTTTTTTCTCCATTTTGCCTTCAAAAAAGGCATGCACGGTTTCGCGCTGGAATTGCATAAAGGCGTCGCTGGCTTTATTGGCAATCGCACGCACCGGAATAACTGGAAAATCCGGGTGATATTGAACCGAGACTTCCGCGTTGCGCGCGGCAGACTTTATGAATAGCTGCTTGAAATTCGCATGCGCAATCGATTCTTCCGCACACACAAACCGCGTACCTAACTGCACGCCTGAAGCGCCCATTTGCAGATAGGTGCTAATCGCTTCGCCGCGGCCAATCCCCCCGGCGACAAATACCGGCACTTCTGTAATTACCGGTAAAATCTCCTGTGCCAATACGGAGGTCGAGACCGGGCCGATATGCCCGCCCGCTTCATTGCCTTCAATCACGATGCCATCGACGCCCATGGTAATAAGCTTTTTGCCAATCGCCGCTGTAGGCGCAAAGGCAATGACTTTCGCGCCAAAACTCTTGATCTGCTCTATCGTCGGTTTCTTCGGAATACCGCCAGCCAGCACCAGATGCGTCACGCCCGTATCGCGGCACACCTCAATCAATTCTTCCAATTGCGGGTGCATCAGAATCAGGTTTACGCCAAAAGGCTTCTCCGTCATCGCTTGCGTCGCTTTGATTTCATCTGCTAGCAAGGAAGGCGGCATCGAACTGGCGGCGATGACGCCGAATGCGCCTGCATTTGACAGCGCCGAAACCAGATTGCGTTCCGACACCCATGACATGGCACCGCCCATGATGGCATAGTCCGAGCCTAATAAATCGCGGCCTCGCTGCCAGTATTTCTGTAAAATATCCATCCGCGCACTGTAGCGTGCTTTTCTTAATTGTCATCCCTTCGTTGATTGCGTTAGAACAATGTATGCCTAACGCACATCATCAGCCCGTAATCGCCATCGATGGCACTTCCGCCTCTGGCAAAAGCACGCTCAGCGAGCGGTTGGCGCGTGATTCGGGTGCCGCACGGCTGGAATATAGCCTGGTGTTCCGTTCCATTGCCTGGCACATGGTCAACGAATGCGGGTTTGATCCGGATGGCGAACCAACGGCGGAACATATGGCACAAGCCACCGCCTGCGCTTTGGCAATCAGCGAAATGCCGTGGGATGATTTCAGTGCAAAATTCCACGACAATCCAGACCTGTATACGCTGGAAATATCCCGCGCTACGCCGTTTTTCTCCGGCCAGCAATCGGTCATCGATATCGCCGACCCTGCGTTTGCAGGGCTGATTGATCGTTGCCCGCGCCCAGTGGTGGCCGAGGGCCGCACGATTGGCCGCTACACCTATCCATGGGCGGATGTGAAATTTTACGTCGACGCGACCTTATATAAGCGCGCCGAACGCCGCCATGCCAGCTTGAAAGAAAAAGGCAAAGAAGAGGCATTCGAGATTGTCCTTGCCGATCTGGCGCATCGCGACCATCAGGATCAGACGCGTGACTATCAGCCGACAACGTTCGACCCCGGAGCGCAATTCTGGATGAACACGACGACACAAAAAATTGAAGATACGCTGGCGCAAGCCAAGCACATCATCTGCGCGCAATTAATCAGTAAGGGGCTCGCGCCGATTTTTTAATGAAATTCCGTCATTCCGAACGTGTTTCGGAATCGTGTTTGCTAATGATCCTGAAACACGTTCAGGATGATGATAAACTTACTCTACCGCGTCCAGATCATAGGCCGTGTGTAGGGCACGCAGCGCTAGTTCCAGATAGGCTTCCTCGATCAACACGGAGATTTTGATTTCCGACGTGGTAATCACGATGATGTTGATGCCTTTGCTTGCCAGCGTACGGAACATTTCCGCCGCGACGCCGACATGGCTGCGCATACCGGTACCGATGACCGAAACTTTCACTACGTTTTTATCGGTATGCAACGTGTCATATTTCGGTGTGCGCTTAGCGGTTTTGATGCTGTCGATCGTGCGCTCCAAATCGCCGCGGGGGACGGTGAAGGTAATGTCAGTTGCCTTGCCATCTTCAGTCACGTTTTGCACGATCATATCGACGTTGATATTGCGGTCCGCCAGCGGGCCGAACAATGCCGCCGACACACCGGGTACGTTTTCGACATTGGTAAGCGATACCCGCGCTTCATCACGACTATAGGCGATGCCTGTCACACGTTGCTGTTCCACAATTTCCTCCTCATCAACTAAGAATGTGCCGGGCACGTCGTCAAACGTAGAACGCACCTGTACCCGCACCCCATGATTCATCGCCATTTCCACCGAGCGGGTTTGCAAGACTTTCGCACCCTGAGACGCCATTTCCAGCATCTCTTCATAGGAAATGATGTTCAGTTTTTTTGCCTTCGGCACGATGCGCGGATCACAGGTATAGACCCCGTCGACATCGGTATAAATATCGCAGCGTTCGGCCTTGAACGCCGCCGCCAGCGCCACGCCCGTCGTATCGGTGCCGCCACGGCCCAGCGTGGTGATGCGCCCTTCCGGCGAAATACCCTGATACCCGGCGATCACCGCAACCTGACCCTTGGCCAGCGCTTTCTCTACTGCTTCGGTTTCGATTTCCTGAATCCGCGCTTTGCTATGCACGCCGTCGGTATGAAACGGCATCTGCCACGCGCAAAAAGCCCGCGCTGGACAGCCCAATTGCTGCAACACTAATGCCAGCAAACCGGATGTCACTTGCTCACCGGTCGACACAACATAATCCTGTTCCGCCAGCGCCGTATCGCTCAATGGTGTGCCTGCCGCCTGTTCTGTCAGCGCGATCAAATGATTGGTCTGCCCCGCCATCGCCGACACCGTCACGATAACGCGATGGCCGGCATCGACCTCGCGCTTGACCAGCGTCGCGGCGTGACGAATCCGCTCCATATCGGCTACGGAAGTGCCACCAAATTTCTGTACAATTAAACTCATTGGCTGGAAGCTATAGCCGCGCGTCCACCGAATTTCCAGCACTGTTTTTCGAGGTCTCGCGAATCATGGTGAGCGCATCCTCGGCCAAACCATCTGCCAAAGGGTAATAGTCTTTCCGACGTCGCGTGACGATGAAGTTATGACGCGTGTAAAGGGCTATCGCCGCCACATTTTCCGCCGATACCTCAAGATGGATGCGATCAATGCCTCGCACTGCGCATGCGTCAATCAACGCGCGGCATAGCGCGCTGCCGCACCCCTGCCCGCGCCATTCCGGTTCAAGACCGATATTTAGCAATTCGCATTCCCCGGCGATGGCCCAGCCGAACAGATAACCGATTGGGGTATCCTCCTGATAAGCAATCCAGGCAAGCACCTCGCCCCGGGCATAAAAAGACTCAAAAGCATTAATGTTCCAACCGCGCTGCAAGAGCGCCGCATGTAACTGCGCCATCACGGGGATTTCGGCCTGCGTTGCCGGGCGCAAGGCCCAAGCCTTACTCACGCGGGGACTGCCTGCTCCGACGTTTTACGGAAAATGCAGAGCTCGACATGCTTATCGGCTGAGGCTTCGACTTCGCCATGGCGAATCAGGTCCAACCCAAATTTCTCGGCTTCCTTGCGCACATAATCGATATGATGGCCGAAATAGCCTGTGCTGGGCATCACGCCAAAGCCTTGCTGACCGTAAGGATCGAAACTGATCACGGCGAGCCCATCCACCACCATCGCTTTTTGTAACCCGCGGAAGAAGGGTTGAAGGTCGCCAAGATAGGGCAACAATTGCAGCGCTAAAGCCACTTGGGCATAGGGCTTGGTAATCGCGTTTAAATACATGCGCGCATCTTCATGAAACAGCCGAGAATAAATTTTGACCCCGCGACGATCGAAACGGCGACTGGCGGCCTGCAGCATATTGCCGGATACATCGACGCCGTAAATATTGATAAATTCTTCGCGGAAACGCGCAACGCCCAAACCCGTACCGCAGCCTAGATCAAGCAGGCTTTGTTTCTGCATTTCGACATCGATATGCTGCGCCAATAATTCATAGGTGAGGTCGGGCAGTTTATACATATACTGCTTTTGAACCGCATCATATTCATAAGCCAAATTGTCGAAATATTCGACGAGCATGGCATGCGGCACGAGGCTAGGCTGCATACCGGACTTTAACAGCGAGGGGTCGATGGTCGCGACCATATAGATCGCCGCTTCATGCTTTGGATCGGTCTTAATCACTTTGGTAAAATATTGCAGCGCCTGCTGCTCTCGCCCTAAATGGTGATAGAGGCAACCCAGATTATACATCGAGGGCACATGTTCCGGCGCTAGCCATAAGGTTACTTTAAAGCGGAAAATCGCGTCCGTCACCCGGCCTTGGCGCACCATCTCACAAGCTAGATTATAATTGGTTTCGGTCAGATTGTTAACCTTGACCCACGCTTCATCGAGAAAATCGGCACTGCGCTCAAACATAGAGGTGGCCCCGTCGATAAAACGGCGGAATCCACTGCGCGGTGCTTGCGTTTCCTGTTCCATGGCTTAAGTATACGCTATGAGCCTTCAATCGCAAAGCGCCGAAGCGAAAACGGCCTATAATTCAGTCAATCCCGAGGAAGTGGCGCAGTTTTCGCGCATCGCCGAAGAATGGTGGGACCCGAAAGGGAAATTTAAGCCCCTTCACGACATTAACCCCGTGCGTTTGGGTTATCTGCGTGAGCATATTGGACAGCATTTTAGATTAGATGCCAAAAGCTTGCGCCCTATGCAAGAATTGTCCGTATTGGATATCGGCTGCGGTGGCGGCCTGATTTGCGAACCGATAGCGCGCTTAGGCGCTACGGTGACGGGCATTGATGCGTCGGAAAAAAACATTAAAACCGCAGGGCTTCATGCTGAACAAAGTGGTCTCACCATTGACTATCGCGCCGCAACCGCTGAGAGCCTTGAAAGCGAGCAATTTGATGTCGTTCTAGCGCTGGAAATCATTGAGCATGTCGAAGGACCAGAGGCCTTTATCGCGACCTGCGCGAATTTGGTAAAGCCGGGCGGCCTTCTCATCATGAGCACGTTAAACCGCACGGCAAAAAGTTTTGCCATGGCGATTATCGGCGCGGAATATGTGTTGCGATTATTACCGCGCGGTACGCATCAATGGGAAAAATTTATTAAGCCCGAAGAAATGCAACGCGGCATGACGGGTGCGGGCCTGACAATTCGCGATACCAGCGGTATGGTGATGAACCCGCTGCGTTGGGAATGGCGCATTCATCCCAGCGATATCGACGTAAATTATCTGATGATCGGCCAGAAGCCCGTTTAAAACCGCGCTTGCGCAAAGGCAATTTTATCTTCCATGGTGGCTAGCCCCGGTAATGCCGCATCCACCGCATCTAAACGGTGTTTCAAACCGGTATTATTCGCAATTTGAATGGAAATACCCGGTCGGGCATTGGCTTCAAGGAGCATGGGGCCTTTTTCGGCATCGAGCACGATATCGATCCCCACGTAATGCAGCCCTAAAACCGATTCGACTTTTGCCGCCAGCGCTACCAATGTATCCCATTCCGGAATCACCAGATCGGTCAGCGCATGCCCATGATCAGGATGCATGCTGATCCGTCGGTTAAATTGAACCGCATACGTGGTTTGACCTTTGGCAAGCGACAGGCCAATCCCAATGCCACCCGTATGCAGGTTCGCCTTACCGTCTGATGCGCGGGTTGGCAGACGGAGCATTGCCATCACCGGCACCCCTTGATAGACGATAATCCGGATATCGGGGACACCTTTATAGCTAATATCTTTGAAGAACGGGTGCAGCTTTACGCAATATTCGATCAGTACCTGGTCTGACTTACCGCCTAGGGAAAACAGCCCGCTAATGATATTGTCCATATGGAAGAATAGTTCCGGCATCCGCATCGCTTGACCGCTACTTTTAATATAGAGGTCTTCGGCATCGGGAATCGGGCGCACATCGTCGATGACGATAATGCCGTTGCCGCCGCTGCCATGCGCGGGCTTAATCACAAAGCGTTTCTTCTCTTTGACGATCTCGGCCAGTTGTTTCACATCCCGCTGGGTCTGAATCAAACCATACGGTTCAGGGGTGTTGATGCCATGTTCCAGGCATAACTGTTTGGTCGCATATTTATCATCGACTAAAGGATAAAATTTACGCGGATTACAGCGCATAATATAGGCACGGTTGCGCTCATTAATGCCAAGCACGCCGCGTTGCCGCAAATCAAACACGGGTTACGCCTTACGGTTTGATATGGCGGAAGCGCCAATATTCGGTGAACTTATAGCCGTTATACCGCCCCATGAGCAGGCAAAGCGCCAAGACAACGAGGAGTAATTCCGGGAAAGTTGTCATAAAATGCACCATGGTCGGTTGCGTCATCAGAGGATAACTCAGCACGGCAACAAACATACTGCCCATCGCGTTGATAATCGCATCGCGGAAACCAGACTCTTCGATCACCACCGTCATCCGCTCAATCAGCATGCTGATAATGATAATCGGGAAGAGGGAGATGGAAAGGCCCGCATGAATACCGCTGCGGAATCCAGACAGGCTAAGCAGAAAGAGAATAATCACTACGCAAGTGACCACCGCGGTGATGCGCGGCACCATCAGTAGATGCAACCGACTAAGCAACCGGCGTACGATCAAACCCATCCCAACGATCAGACTGAAAATAATAATCCCCCAGACCAATTGGGTCTCGCGGAAAGAAATTGCCACCAGAATCGGCATGAAAGTCCCAAAGGTTTTGATGCCAATGATTTGGCGACAGAAAGCAACCACCAATCCTCCCAAGGGGATCATCAGTAGTGTCGTAAACAGCAGCTGCACATCTAAGGGCAGATCATAGATCGATAGGTGATACCATTGCTCGCTAGCGGCATCGCCACGCCAGATCGCTTCGGTCAGCGCTTTTTCCTGATGACGCCGCAAGGATACAGTAATGCGGTCTTTCCGCCCGCCATCGAGCGCGAAAAAGTCCTCATCGCCGCTCCACCATGGCATAAACACCATCGTGTTATCCGTGTTTAGCGGGCGCCAGCTATTTTTATCGAAAATCTCGACACGCGTGGCCATTTCGGCTCCGCGCTGATCATCTTGCAGGTAAATGCCATGCATTAGACGCGCGCCGATGCCCGAATGGCGCAGAATGGTTAGCGCAGCTTGCTGTGTGGTCAGGCGGCGGTCTTCCTCGCGACGGATGACTTGCAGATAGTCGTCATTCGGATTTTCTTCGATCCATTGCAGCACTTGCCGCGCAAAGCTGCGATCGCTGGAAGAGGATTCGCGCAGGGGTTCAATAATATTAGCGAGTGCGATGTAAAACGGCTCCCCTTCTTCCACTAACGTATTGAAACGGCGCGAGCCGTAGCTATTGCGGCTAACTTCCGCCTTTTCCACTGGGGCGTTCGCCGTATTGTCGATTTGATAGATAATCGCACGGTAGAAGATATTGTCGCGACCGCGCACATTGCGTTTGGTCCACATCGCGCGGCGGTTATGCGTCACATTGTCTTTGGCGATCTCAAAGCCATAACCATCGCTGATGAAATTCTCATCAACTATCGAGAAACTGGGGCTGAATCGTGGCAGATAAAGTTCGGCTGACACCGGCTTGCCTTGCCCGCGAATCGCCATACGCACCTCGACATGCCAGCTGTCGCTGGTAGTATCAGGTGAAAGCGGAAAACTTAAAACGAACGCTTTATAATAAAAGATACCGCCCGCCGCTACACAGAGTAGCAGTGCCAAAAACCAAACAAGGGCAGAACGGATCATGACTTAGAGGTATCGCATCGCTTCGTTGTGGTAAAGGTTTTACCAGAATCGACGACGAAAGTGTCCTCTAACATGTTGCGGCCAATCAGCATGGGGTAGATAAAGTGGTCACGCTGTGACAAGTTTACCTCGCCCTTGATCAGCTTTCCGATGATGCATAATTCCAGCTCAACCACCGGGCGGCGAATGTTGCCACCCTCTTTTTTCTTAATTAGCGCATTGCGAATAACTTCACGTTCCAGCACCTGCTCCTGTTCTTCATCGAGCACAACGCGGAAAGTAACAAACTCTTTCTCATCCCGTTTAAAACGCTTAATAATTTCTGCATTCACCGAACTGGTTAGTGCGCCGGTATCGAGTTTGGCCTTGGCCCGCTCGTTAATTCCAATAATATCGACATATTCAACATAACCCGCAATAGGCTTCACAGGTTTCGGCGGGGTGGGTTTGCGCTTCGGCTGAAAAATGACGGTT
>DDZS01000072.1 GCA_002346425.1 Alphaproteobacteria bacterium UBA3002 | reverse complement strand
CTTTGGCGTCGCCATTCCCGCCACTGCGCTCTTATTGCTGGCCATCGGCCTTTCCGCCCGCGACGGCTTGATTCTCGCCATCGGCCTCGCCGCCAGCCTGTTGAGCGGCTATGCCATCTGGCAATGGGTCTAAGCGTGACCGCAAAACCGTAACGCCTAAAAAAAAGCACCCTCCTTGCACACATCACGCGCAAAAGGGCATGACAGCAGCGCGCAGCATCGCCTATCCTACTGGTATGAACCGCGCTTTTATTGCATTGTCTCTGTTGCTCGCCGCTACCGGTTGCGTCACCAAGAAAACCTTTTATCAACCGCATGCCTATCTCGAAGCGCGCGACGTCATGTTTCCAGCGGTGCTGCCGGATTCGGTGGCCGTCTTAACCGCCCCACCCGCCTGTCGCTTCTTGGATATCGGCACCGTCAGCGTCGCCGCACCGGAGCTGGAACCATCGGCTAAAACCGTGCAAGCCCTACAAGACGAAGCCGCTTTGCATGGCGCGGATGCAATAATTCTGCATAGCAATAAGCCGAAAAACTGCGAAAACTTCGTGCTGTGCCCGGGCGCTGGCTCTTATAATTTCGCCACCGCCATTAAATATAACTAATTTTTTTACGTTATAATTTAAGCTTTTATTAACCATTCTTTCTTATGCTGAGCTTTATCGGCAATAACTATTTGGGAGAATGACCATGAAAAAAACACTATTTACCCTGACACTTGCAAGCGCCACGATGGCGGCCATGACCGCATCAGCGGGCAACACTTTCCGCTGCGCTTCACCGACTGGCTGGTGCACCTATGTGACCACCACTTCAGCCAGCGAGCTGAATACCGCAAATATTCAACAACGTCTGATTAACCTTGGCTACACCATTCCGAATGGGGCCGATGGCATCATGGACAAAGCCACCCGCACGGCGGTTAAAGCGTTCCAACGCGATAACGGCTTAGCGGTTGATGGCGTGGTGGGTACACATACCGCGACCGCACTCAATAACCGCAGCTATCATTCTGCCCCTACCGGCTATGCCTATAACAACGCCCCAACCATCGGCTACGGCTATTACGGGCCGGTCGTCATCAGTGGCTTCGCTTACGCGAGGTAGTTTTATCGCTAGCGCGCTGCGTTAGCTAGTGGCCTCCGCGATTCCTGCTGGAATCGCTTTGGCTCATCATCACGCTCCGTCATTGCGAGCGACAGCGAAGCAATCCAGAGCCACTTGCTCGTACGGCTCTGGATTGCCGCGTCGCTATCGCCCCTCGCAATGACGATGAAACTCTCACTATTAATGACCATATCCGAAGCCCCCAGACTAGCGTCAGCATTACATCTCACACCCACCTGCTCTTTCCTTGCCAATGGTATTGGACCTGCTATAACGGCTGCACCAAAATCCAAAGGAGATGCTATGCGCTTACTTTCCCTGACACTTATCATGTTAGGCATGTCTTCGGCGGCGATGGCCGGGGCGGAATTCCACCCGTCGACCTACACCACCTACATGCAACACCCCCCTTATAAAGGATATGTCAAATTACTGTCGGACCTGCCGCAGGACGAAGCCAGTTATACCGAAATCGGCATGGTTCGCATCGACGTCGATGAAGTCCGCGGCTTTGACGATGCGATGGACCGCTTAAAGGCTATGGCCGCACAGCATGGCGGCATGGCGATCATCCCCGATGACGATGCGCGCATGATGGCATCCGGCGCTACACCAAAAAACGCAACAGCGACCGCTGTGATTTTGAACAACTAAAACCACAGCCATTTGAAAAAAAGAGAATAGCGGGCCATCGTGCCCGCTGTTTTTTTGTCTGGTTGGTAAGAATTTGTTAAGATTCCTGTGTTACACCTGAACAAGAAGCAAACATACAGGAAGCGCTATGACCATTCTCGATCTGATTCAATCTGCCACGGCATCCCTACAGGATGACACTATCACCGACGAACATTCCGACCAGCGCTTCGCAGCGACCAGCCTGCAAACCGGCGTCGCAGCCTTTATCTTTGATCGCGGCGGCAGTAATGGTGGCAACGGTGGTACCGATGGCGAAACGCCGCCCGATCCGACCGAGAATAACGATAGCGACCTGTCGGATGTGACCGACGATCCGAATGCCGTTATCGGCATGGTCGGTACGGATGGTGACGATGTCCTCTCCGCTGGCGATGAAGAACCAAGCATTTTTACTGGCTTACATGGCAGCGACACAATCTACGCCAGTAACGGCAACGATACCATTTACGGCGGCACCGGCGTCGCCGATGCGGGCGATGCGGCCGACTCCATTTTCGGGAATGTCGGCAACGACCTGATCTACGGTAACACCGGTAATGACACGCTCTACGGCGGTAACAATATCCTCTTCTCATTTGACGGCCAGGACACCATTTATGGTGGCTTAGGCAATGATTTCATTTTCGGCGGCGGTGACGATGACTGGCTCGCGGGCGGCGGTGGTATTGCGCACCCTTATGACGAAGCCGACACCATTTATGGCGGTCGCGGCAATGACTTTATCATCGGCAATGGCGGAGACGACCTGCTCGACGGTGGACGTCCATCCGTCGAGAGTTCCGAAGTCGCACCTGATGGAAACGACACGATTTATGGCGGGCTCGGCAACGACACAATCTTAGGCAGCGCAGCCAGCGATTTGCTCTTCGGTCAATTCGGTAATGACAAAATTGAAGGCGGTATAAATACCACCAAATCGCTTGAGATCGACACGATTTGGGGCGGTACCGGCAATGATATTTTATATGGCGATACCGAAGCCGAAGCCGGGGAATTCGATCCCGATTACGATCCCGAGGGCTATGCCGATACTGCCGAAGAAGGCGAAGAAGGTGACGGTGGCGATGAGGGAGAAGAAGATACCGGAGGCGGCGAAGAAGTCGAAATCGTGATCGTCAACGGCATTCCCTTTACCTCTACGTTCATTTTTGAAGATAACGCGCCCTTCCACGATTTGATCTACGGCGAAGAAGGCATCGACACGATTTTCGGTGGCGACGGTCAGGACTCCATCATCGGCGGTGCGGGCAATGATCTGCTTACCGGCAATCAGGGTTTCGACAACTTCTACTTCTATAGCGGCGACGGCGTCGATGTGATTACCGATTTCCAACCCGATCTCGACACCTTATATATCGCCATCGATGTGAACGGCACCGGCGTCCAAACCGCGCAAGATGTTATCTCGCGCTCCCCGCAAACCGGCGCTTCAACCTTCGGCTATTTCAATGGCGACTTTGTGCTGAACTTAGGTACCGAGGATAATCAACATCTGATCATCCTACAAAATTACACCTACGAATTTACCGCGGAAGATGGCACAACCTTTAACCGGTATATGCCATTCGATGCGAGTAACATTGTCATGTTCACTCCCGGCACCGAATTTGAATAAGGAAACCGCATAGGCGAACTGCCGATCTATGCTATAATGAATTGTAACCCTATGTAAGGAGTCGCCCATGTGCTTCATCTGTATTCAGGAACGTAATACCGATGCTTCGGGACAAAACCATATCCAGACCGAAGATGTCATCACCGAGGGCGACCGCTTTGGGTATAGCGCACCCTCCACCGGCTTCGCTGCCGCAGATGTAGACTGGTCGCAATATATCTCGACCATTTCGGATGGCCTGAGTTGGGACGATAACGGCCCCGCCACCTTAACTACCATTTCGTATACCTATACGCTGATCAGCTCACACAGCAATCTGCGCTATTCTTCGAATCCGCGCCAGTTAAACCAAGCTGAGCAAAACGCCGTCGAAGGCATTTTCGACATGATCGAATCCTTCGCCAATGTCAGCTTTATCCGCGCCACACTCGCCAGCTCAGCGGATATCAGCTTCTATGTTGGCGATCTGAACCTCGCCTCAGGCGCGGCGGGCATCGCGGGCTTCACCTATAGCGGCGATCAACTGCAATCCGCCTCCGTCGGGATGGATGATAATTACGCCGATTTCGAAACCTCCGGCAATTTTGATTATTCGACCCTACTCCATGAAATTGGCCATGCATTGGGACTCAAACATTCCGGCAATTACGGTGCGGGCGATACCGGCCCCTTCCTGCCCGACAATTTGGACAATGAAGATAACACGGTGATGACGTATAACCCCGGCTCCAACGGTTTCGCAGAAGAATATCGCGAGCTGGATGTGCTGGCCCTGCAATCGCTTTATGGCAGTGGCGATGGCGAGGTGCCGGGCGACCCGACGATTCCGGGCGGCGCAGAAACCATTACCGGCGGCGTCAAAACCGGCACCTCCGGCAACGATGTCTATACCGGCGCGACCAATGCCGTGACCATTTATGGCGGTGGCGGGTCGGATTATATCACCGGCAGTTCGGCGGCGGATTCGCTCTTCGGCGGTACGGGTGTGGCTGATACCACCGATGTGGCCGACACCTTGGCTGGCGCCGCGGGCGACGATCTGATTTTCGGTAACGCGGGCAGCGACCTCATTTATGGCGGCACCGGCAGCGCGTCCACGCTCGATGGTAATGACACCGTCTATGGCGGCTTAGGCTATGATACGATTTACGGCAATGACGGCAACGACTCCCTCGCGGGTGGCGGCGGCATTGCGCATCCGCAAGACGAAGCCGACACCATCTACGGCGGCGCGGGCAACGACTCCATCGTCGGCAACGGCCAAGGCGACCTGCTCGACGGCGGAAGTGGGAATGACGTGATCTATGGCGGCTTAGGCAGCGACACTATTTTTGGTGGCACCGGTGACGACTTTATCGCCGGACAATTCGGCAATGACAGCATGACCGGCGGCACAGGTGCGGATGTTTTCTGGTTTGGTGGCATCGAAGGCACCCAAACCATCGCCGATTTTGTCAGCGGCGAAGACATTATCGGTTTATTCGCCGGTGGCTTCAACGGCCGGACTACCGCGCAACAGATTTTCGACACGGCGGATTTTACCGTCTTCGGCGGCAATACGTATATCAGCTTCACCAGCGCTTCGACCGTAATCAAACTCGAAGGATTAAGCACGTCGCTTTCGATCAATGATTTCGCAATCGTCGATCCCGTCAGTCTGACCGACGCCATCTAACACCCTCCCCACTGCGCAAGCAGTGGGGTTAGTCTTTACTTCCCCTTTATTGCGTGAAAAAGTTACTCACAATCGGAAAAAACCTGATTTAATGGACATTTTTCTACCGTGAATTAACTTTGCGTTAACCTTTGCCTGCTATTCTACATAAATAAGCCATTAATAGACGGAAGCTAAATCCGACAACAGGCAGGTAAGGTATGACTCGCGCACTCACTTTTGTAACATATGCTATTCACCATTACGGCTTTCTGGGCCTGACCGCGTTTGCGCTCTTTTTCATGAGCGGTTGCAGCGGTTTTTCGCTCAACACCGGCGGCAGTAAAAACATCTGGGGCGAACGTTCGCTCGGCACCCTCTCTGTGATGGACACCACCGATTCCCCTACGCGCCTGAGCGCGCATAAAATCAAAAAAGGCTACGCCGTACGCAGCAATCTCGATCGCAAAGGCAATTACGAGCACAATGCCGTATTCCAGCGCGACAAAGAATATGATTGGTTCGCGGGCATGCAATGGCGCTGGGCACTTTAACGCCCGCGCGACATAGTCGTCGTTTTTTGTTTTAATGCCCGGTGAATCGCCGCATCCAATTGCTCGCTCGGCAACTCGACATACGGCCTGAAATCACTATAGGGGGGCAATTCGCTTTCGCTGCGATGTGTGAATAACAGACTGTCCATTCCCTGCCCCGCCTCGCGATGCACCGCATTGCGAAACACGCGCCCCAGAATACTCGGATAAATATTATGTCCTTCATCGGGAATCAGATGGTTGCGAATATCGTGGCGCACATCCATATGGTTCGCTTTCGCGGTTTGCTCGCTCAATTCGCGCCCCTGCACTTCCGAATTCTGATAATCGGACCAGTGTTTATAGGTCGGCAATCGGTCGACCAGCAACACGCCATTCGCCACCGGTTTAATCTTCAAATGCGGATAATAATCCCGCCCATATCCGCATTGATGCAGTAGATGTTGCGTCTGTTTTTCGATCCCGTCTTGCCGTGCTTGCAAGGCATGCGCACTCATACTTGAACTATCCCGCGGCGGCGCGAGCGTGCGCGCGACATCTTCCAGCAAATGACGACTGGTCTGGTCTTCGTAACTATTCGCCGTAACCGTGCGGAAACGTGGCACGCCCGGCGTCATCGGCGCAGTGGAGGCTATCGCCAGTCCCACGCCTTCGCGCAATAGTGCTTTGGTATCTTCCGCGCTATAGCCTGCCAGTTCCATCCGCTGCGCCAGCACATTGGCTATTTCCTGCAAAAACATGCTGCCGTAACTATGCCCTACAAAGGTGATATGCCGCATGCGTTCCTGCAGCACCGGCAATGTCTGCACCTCCGGGTCAAGCTGTCCGGCATTCTCGCATAATAGCGGCAGTAAATAATGCTGGGCGAATTGCCGCGCATCGGCGGTCGCATGCGTCTCCGGGCGTTGAAACAATCCGGCTTTCTCCATGTCCGGTGTCAGTTCGCTATAGGTTACGCAATGAATCATTAGGTCTTGCCCGTAGCATTGCTGGCCGCCCAGCAGGCGTTCGATCATTTTTACATAGCCACCCGCGACACTGAAATTCACGACATCCAGCGTGTTTTTACCGGGGAAAATAAAGACGTGCTTTTTCTCCTCCGTACTCAGCAGGTCATCGGCGGTGATCGGCATCATCTGCCGTCCGCTCTGGCTCATATCGCGATCGAGTAAACGCATCTTCCGATCCTAGCGCGTCATCATGACACTATGATGACAATGCATAGACTTTCACAATGCGCGCCTGCCAGCTGGCATCCAGCCGGTGCTCCACCACTTTGCGCGCCGGTGCATAGGCATGAATCAACGAATGGCCGTGCGAATAATCTCCCAACACGCCTAAATGCCGCGCATGCCCATCGATTTCCATCAACACCACGCGCCCCGGTCGCAACGCTCGCACGGGGCGGAGCACTTGCTTCAACCCTGCCTGCAAGCGCGCCACATCTGGGTAATGCGCATAATCCAGCACATCCTGCGCCGCTGCCTCTGCTAACCCCAAATCCCGGGCCACGCAGACCAGTAATCCTAAACAGTCCAGCCCATATGCCGACCGCCCCTGATGCGCAAACGGTGTACCGATATACTTCCGTGCTGCCGCAACTATGCTACGTGATGTCATATTTATCCTATTGTGTTGAGGTTGACGTCATTGCGAGCGAAGCGCGGCAA
>DDZS01000058.1:1021-14963 GCA_002346425.1 Alphaproteobacteria bacterium UBA3002 | reverse complement strand
AACGCCACTGCTCACCATGGATGTGTGGGAGCATGCCTATTACTTAGATTATCAAAATAAACGCCCGGATTATATGGGCGCGTTTATTGAAAATCTCATCAATTGGGATTTCGTCGCTGAAAACTACGCGGAAGCGCAGCAGAAGAAAGCGGCGTAATTAATTGTCACTAGTCGTCAGTCTCCAGTGTTAACTGGTGACTGACAGCTGGTGACTGGACTAACTCAGCCGCTTCATTAATTTCATCATATCGGCCTTGGACATACTGTTTGGGTCAAGGCCTTCCAGCTCTTTTGGCATGCCGCCCTTCTGACCGAATTTCTTCATTTTCTTCATCATCTTTTCCATCTGCTGATGCTGTTTGACGACTTTATTCACCGCTTGCACATCCGTCCCCGCCCCGGTGGCGATGCGTTTGCGGCGTGAAGCATTCAGCAATTTCGGGAATTGGCGCTCTTTTTTGGTCATCGACAGGATGATTGCTTCGGTTTGTTTGAGCATATCGTCTGGCACCGCACCGGCGAGCTGATCTTTCAATTTGCCGATACCGGGTAGAAAGCCCATCATACTGCCTAGACCCCCCATTTTTTTGAGCTGCTGCATCTGGCTAAGCATGTCGTTGAAATCAAACCGACCCGATTTCATGCGCGCCATCATGTCTTCGGCGGCTTTCTCATCGACCTGTCCGGCGGCTTTTTCGACCAGCGAGACAATGTCGCCCATGTCAAGAATGCGGCTAGCAATCCGCTCCGGGTGGAACGCTTCCAGCGCGTCCAGCTTCTCACCCGCGCCCATGAATTTGATTGGCTGACCCGTGACATGACGCATGGACAGCGCGGCCCCGCCACGGCCATCGCCATCGATCCGGGTTAGAATAATACCGGTAATATCAATTTGTTCGTGAAAGCCTTTGGCAATTTCGACCGCGGCTTGACCTGTCAACGCGTCGGCCACTAAAAGAGTCTCGATCGGTTGCGCCAGTTTTTTCACCTGCTGCAGCTCATCCATCAGCACGGCATCGATTTGCAGACGGCCCGCCGTGTCGAGCAGCAGGACATCCATCCCCTCGCGCCGCGCCTGTTCCAGTGCACGCTTAGTGATAGTTTCGGGCTTTTGCTCCGGCACGATAGGTAGCGCATGCACGCCAGCCTGTGCAGCAACGGTGGCCAATTGCTGTTGCGCTGCCGGGCGATACACGTCAAGCGAAGCGACCATCACTTTTTTGTTATCCCGCTCTTTCAGGCGCTTGGCGAGCTTGCCCGTCGTGGTGGTTTTTCCCGAACCCTGCAGGCCCACCATTAGGATGACGGCGGGGGGCGTGGCGGTCAGATTCAGCGCCTGATGCTCATCACCGAGCAACTCGGTCAGGTGATCCTGCACCAGTTTGATCACCATTTGCGCGGGCGAGACGCTATGGATAATTTCTTCGCCAACTGCCTTTTCTTTCAGGCTTTTGATAAAGTCTTTGACGACCGGCAGCGCCACATCTGCTTCTAAAAGCGCAATGCGTACCTCGCGCATGGCTGCATCAATGTCCGCCTCAGAAAGCGCCCCTTTGCGGCGTAATTTATCGAGCGCGCCGGTCAGTTTTTCGGATAAGGATTGAAACATGGCAGCCTTGTAGCAGCCTTACCCCACGCTGTCACCTGACAATAGACAAGGGCGCCGGAATTGCGTAAGCTGCAGGCCATGACAGAAAAGACGGAAGAATTAAGCTTCGAAGCCGCACTTAGCGAGCTGGAAGCGATTGTGCGCGAGCTCGAATCCGGGCAGGGCGATCTGGATGCCGCGATTGCGCAATATGAACGCGGGACTAATCTGAAAAAGCAATGTCAGGCCAAGCTGGAATCAGCGCGGATGAAAGTCGAAAAAATCATGGGCGAGTCGGGTGGCGCGCTGCAAACCGAACCCTTAGAGGATGCGTAAATGAAAGAATTACAGGCGGCGCTCGCCGAAATTAGCGCGCAAGTAGATGAAAAGATGGACGAATTACTCCCGGGCAATAGCACCTGCGGTAATAAAGTTATTTCCATTTCCAGTCGGGAAACCACCACAGAAAAGAATGAAGATGACGCTTTTGGCGAAGGCAAAGTCATTAAAGCGATGCGTTATTCGGCGCTGTCCGGCGGTAAACGCCTGCGACCCTATCTGACTGTGCAATGTGCGGGTCTGTTTGGGGTTAGCCCGGACGCTGCGATGGTGACGGCTGCCGCGATTGAGCTGATTCACACCTATAGCCTGGTGCATGATGATCTACCCGCGATGGATGATGATGATTATCGCCGTGGCAAGCCCAGCTGCCACAAAGAATTTGGCGAAGCGGCGGCGATTCTGGCGGGCGACGCGTTGTTGACCTTTGCTTTTGAAGTCTTGGCGAATCGCTCGGTGCATCCCGATGCTAGCGTGCGTTGCGAACTGATCCGCACCATTGCCAAAGCTTCCGGCGTGCGTGGCATGGTCGGCGGTCAGATGATGGATCTGGATGCGGAAAATAAGGAACTCGATGCCGATGAAATTATCCGCCTGCAACGTCTGAAAACCGGGGAGATGTTTGCGGTGTCCTGCGAAGCAGGCGCGATTTTGG
This sequence comes from Alphaproteobacteria bacterium UBA3002, assembly GCA_002346425.1. GTDB lineage: Bacteria > Pseudomonadota > Alphaproteobacteria > Rickettsiales > UBA3002 > UBA3002. The sequence continues at coordinate 12,381 of DDZS01000058.1, read as the reverse complement.
GGAAAGCGCCAGAAAATCTGCGCAATAGCCTGCGCCGCTACGCCCATGACATGGGCCTGGCCTTCCAAATCACCGATGACCTGCTCGATGTCGAAGGCACGCGCGAGCAAACGGGTAAGGAAGTCGGTAAAGACGCTGCCGCGGGTAAAGCGACGTTGGTCAGTGTGCTGGGCGTCGAACGCGCCCGCGAACAATCGCATATTCTCGCCGACCAGGCGAAGCACTATCTGCGCCATTTCGACAAAAAGGCCGAGTCACTGCGTGTGCTGGCCGACTATGTCGTAAATCGCCGGAGTTAATTTTCTCTCCGCCTGTGGCGGATGTGGGTTGCAATCCTAAGCGATGCGCGCATTAAAGGCAGCGGTCTGCTGACCGCTGTTCATCGCGCTATTGGATGATGGAAAAATCTTTAATTGCGCTTGGAACTCTGATAACTGACACCTCACCATGCAAAAGCGCTATTTTATCAAAACCTACGGCTGCCAGATGAATGTCTATGATTCCGAACGGATGCAGGACGTGCTGGCCGCGCAGGCCTATCTTCCGGCGGAGACGATGGAAGAGGCGGATGTAGTGATTTTGAATACCTGCCATATTCGTGAGAAAGCGGCGGAAAAAGTCTATTCCGAATTAGGTCGCATCAAGCGCCTGAAAATGCAGCGTCAGAAGGCGGGAAAAGAATTTACCGTCGGCGTGGCGGGCTGCGTCGCGCAAGCCGAGGGCGAAGAAGTCATGCGTCGCGCGCCCGTGGTCGATATGGTGTTCGGCCCACAAAATTTTCATCGCTTACCCGAACTGCTGGGCAATAAGCAGCAACGGCCCGTGGAGCTTGATTTTGTCGCCAATGATAAATTCGATACGCTACCCGCACCACGGAACACCGGTGGGCGTTCGGCCTTTGTATCCGTGCAGGAAGGTTGCGATAAATTCTGTACTTTCTGTGTGGTGCCCTATACGCGCGGGGCGGAATATTCGCGGCCTGTGAAGGATATTATCGAAGAGGTGAAGCAGCATCTGGATCACGGGGTGATCGAGATTTCGTTGCTGGGACAGAATGTGAATGCCTATCACGGGGCGGCAGCAGATGGTTCGGAATGGAGCTTAGCCCAGTTGATTGAACATTTAGCTGAATTCGATCAAATCAAACGCATTCGCTATACCACCTCGCATCCGCGCGATATGCATAACGATCTTTACCGCGTGCATGGTGAAATCGACAAGCTGATGCCGTATTTGCATCTGCCGATTCAAGCCGGGTCAGATCGCGTCTTGCATGACATGAACCGCAAACACACCGCGGCGGAATATATTGCAATGGTGGAGCAGCTGCGTAGCAAACGCCCAGATATCGCCTTTTCCGGCGATTTTATTGTCGGTTTTCCGGGCGAGACAGATGAGGATTTTGAAGCGACCTTACGTGTGGTCGAAACCGTGCATTATGCCAGCGCCTATTCGTTTAAATATTCCACACGCCCCGGCACGCCCGGCGCCACGCGGAGCGATCAAGTGCCCGAAGAGGTGAAGGGGGAGCGTTTAGCACGCTTGCAAGCCTTGTTGAATAAGCAGCAGGAGCAATTTAATGCGCGCATGGTTGGAAAAACTCTGCCGGTGCTGTTTGAGAAAGCCGGAAAACACGCCAATCAATGGCTAGGCAAATCGCCCTATATGCAATCGGTGCATGTGCCCGCCGGGCGTCCGCTCGAGGGCCAAATGCTGGATGTCCACATCACGCAAGCCGGGCCTAACAGTCTTGGTGGGGAATTGGTATAATTCGTCATCCTGAGGCGCAGCCGAAGGATCTGCAACAGATCCCTCCCACGCGATTGCGTGGTTCGGAATGACGAGAGAGAGCATATGGCCAAACCTCCTAAAAAATCGCCGCATACCAAACAGCGTGACACCGAAAGCCGGAATATTTTCTTCGATAATAATGCCTATCTGCCGCAGTTATATGGGGAGTTGAACCATAACCTGACGCGCATTGGCGAATTGCTGCATGTCCAAGCGGTGGCGCGGGGAAATATGATATCGCTAACCGGCAAACCGCGCGATGTGGAAGCCAGCGAACGCATTTTGAACGAGCTTTATGCCGATATTGCTGCCGGTAAAGAAGTTGGCCATGCCGAGGTGGATGCGAAAATTCGCATGGCTCCACCGGTGACCGATAAGCCCACGGGCAAACGCCGCAAATATGAAGGCGACGAGAAAGACGCGGATGTGCATATCCGCACCATGCGCAAAAGCGTGTTTCCTTATAGCCATGTGCAGGCGAATTACATCCGTTCGCTGTTCGATTCGGAACTGGTATTTGCGCTTGGGCCGGCGGGAACGGGGAAAACCTATATTTCCGTCGCCATGGCGGTTTATATGTTCATGACCGGCAAGGTGGAACGGATTATTTTGTCACGACCAGCAGTGGAAGCGGGCGAGAAAATCGGTTTCCTACCCGGCGATATTAAAGACAAAATCGACCCCTATATGCGCCCGCTTTATGACGCGCTGTTTGATATGATGCCGGCGGAAAAGGTGCAGGGACATATCGAATCTGGAGAGATTGAACTGGCCCCGCTGGCCTATATGCGCGGGCGGACCTTCTCGAACGCCTTCGTGATTCTCGACGAGGCGCAAAATACCACGCGCACGCAAATGAAGATGTTTCTAACCCGCATGGGCGAGAATTCGCGCATGGTACTGAATGGCGATTTATCACAAATCGACTTGCCGAAAGATGTGAAATCCGGGCTTGCGGACTGTATTCCGAAAGTCGAGCCGATTGAGGGTATCGAGGTAGTGCGTTTCTTCGACGGAGATGTGGTGCGCCACGATCTGGCCGCGAAAATCGTCAAAGCCTATGACGCGTGGGAAGAAAAGAAGAAAGCCCGCGCCGCTGAGCTGGAAGGATTAGACGAGGATAACTAATCCTCGCATTCCCATGTCCGTCAATCTCATTACCCATGATGAACGCTGGCAGATTGAGGAATCGCGGATTCTGTTCGTGGTCAAAGCCGTGCGCGACCATCTGGGCGTGCCGGAGGATGAAGAAGTCGCACTGGTGCTGATGAACGATGCGGAGATTCAGGGCTATAACGCGCAGTACCGTCAAAAAGATAAGCCGACCAATGTGTTGTCTTTTCCGTCGACTGATGAATATGAGTGGGGCGATGTGATGTTTAGTTACGATCGCGTGGCAGAAGAGGCCGACACGCAAGGCAAGAGTTTCAACGATCATTTCCTGCATTTACTGGTGCATGGATTGCTGCATATTTCCGGTTACGACCATGAAGAAGACGCGGAGGCAGAGGAAATGGAAGCGTTAGAGGTGACGATCTTATCTAAACTTGGAATTGCCAATCCTTATGTATAACGCTGGATGCAGTGCAAAAAAACCTTGGTCTTTCAAGGAAACTCCTCTATGCTAATCCGATAGTTACGACATGTTGACGCAACCCGAAGAACCTCCCAGTCGGCCCGAGCCGCTAGAACACGACACTTCCCCGCTAAGTAGCCTGGCGCGCTGGGTGCGCCATACCATTTCTGGCCGTCAGGAACATTCCCTGAAACAGGCGCTGGAAGAGGTGCTACACGAACATGATGACGAAGCGCAGGATTCGATTTCTGGTGATGAAATCAGCCTGCTGCGCAACATGATCGCCTTTGGCGAACTGACCGTTGGCGATGTGATGATCCCCCGACCGGATATTTTTGCGGTGTCGGACTCGATTGACATTGATGAATTAAAACAGCAAATCGCCCAAAACCGCCATACTCGTATACCGGTTTATAGTGGCTCACTGGATACGGTAACCGGGTTTTTACATATTAAAGACTTTATGATGTGCCTGATGAATGGCGTCAGTTTCGATATCGAAACCATGAAGCGCGAAATTCTGTTTGTGCCTGCCTCGATGAAAATTGTCGATTTGCTACTGAAAATGCGCATGAGCTCATCGCATATGGCGATTGTGGTCGATGAATATGGCGGGACCGATGGCTTAGTCACCATGGAAGACGTGTTTGAGGAAATCGTCGGTGAAATTCATGATGAACATGACGATTTGACCGATACGCCGGTGTTGCGCTGGGTAGGGGAACATGCGCTGGAGGCCGATGCGCGTATCGACATCGAAGATATTGAGAAAGAACTGCAATTAGAGCTCACCAACGAAGATTCTGACGATTTTGATACGTTAGGCGGGCTGTTATTCTCGCATTTGGGGCGCATTCCCGCCAAAGGCGAAGTGATTGAATTTGAGCAGGCGCTAAAATTCGAGATTATTTCCGCCGATCCGCGTCGCATCCGCCGAGTCCGCATCGTTAAGCAAGCTTGATTCACACGAACGGACGCGCTAAGCGGTAAGCGGTGATGAGATTCCGTTTTCCGCTAACCGTGTCGCGTTTACCCTGTTTGATAGCAGGTGCCGTGGGCGCGCTCGCACTGCCACCGGTCTTTTTATTCCCCTGTATCCTAGTAAGCTACGCCTATCTATGTTACGCGATCTGGCAAGCGGTCACTCCCCGTCAGGCTTTTTGGTTAAGCTGGTGGTGGGGCCTTGGTTATTTCCTGGCCGGACTTTATTGGATTTGTATTTCCCTCACCGTCGATCTCGTGCGTTTTGGCTGGATGATCCCCTTCGCATTGTTTGGATTGAATGGCTTATTCGCCCTATTTCCTGCCATTGCAGGTTATGTGGGGAAACGCTATGCCGCCAGCGGGAAACGCTTCGGGCGCATCCTGCAATCTGGGATCGGATATGCCTTGCCGGTGCTGTTAGTGTTTCTCTCCGAATGGTTGCGCGGCCATATATTGACCGGGTTTCCCTGGAATCTGGCAGGATATAGCTGGCTCGCGCTCGATGGATTGGCGCGCTGGTTCGCGTGGATCGGCATTTACCCGCTAACCGCAGTGACGTTGATTTTATCCGCGTGTTTGGCGTATGGCGCGTGGCAGCGGAAATGGCGGTGGTGTGTGAGCGCCGTAGCGATACCGATCATCTGCTGGGGAATTGGAGTAACCGCGCCTTACTCGAAGAACCCTACTATCCCGCTGCGTGCGCGAATGATCCAAGCCAACATCCCTCAGAGTCTGAAATGGGATGAAGCCTTTCAGCTGGAAGCGTTGCGCAAACATATCGCGTTGTCGCGATTAGAGGGGCAAGAGGAAGCCGATGTCATTCTATGGCCGGAAAGCAGTTATCCTTACGTCATTCAGCTCGACCAGCCGGTACCACCTATTCTGACCGAATGGTTATTGCCGCATCAGCGCCTAATATTTGGCGCAGTGACCGCCGATAATGATCGGAAAGCCTATTATAATAGTGTGGTGCAAATCACGCCCGATGGGGTGATAGAATCGGTCTACCACAAGCATCATTTGGTACCGTTCGGAGAATATGTGCCGCTGCGCCAGTGGCTGCCGCTCGATAGAATCGCGCCGGGTAGTGTTGATTTTACCGAAGCGGGGAGTGTTCTGCCCATGCGCATCAGTACCGAAGTGGTGGCGCAGCCGCTGATTTGCTATGAATCCATCTTCCCGGACTATAGTAATTCGCCGGAATCTCAATTATTAATTAATGTCACCAATGACGCATGGTTCGGCCACAGCTCGGGGCCCTATCAACATTTGCAAATGGCGCGTGCTAGGGCGATTGAGCAGCAAAAACCAATGCTACGTGTCGCCAATACCGGGATTTCAGCAGTGATTGATGCACATGGAAACATCCTAGAATGGTTACCTTTAAACACATCCGGAGTGATCGATGTGGATTTGCGTAGAAATGAGACACTTACCCGGTCAATACAGGATTAACATTGGAACCGGTCCAAAATACCACTTAAAATCAATGCAATAACGGGACATTTTTTGCTTGAATCGCGCAAGCTTAACGATATAGTGCCAAAAATTTAACAGGAATTAACGATGGCTGGACCCCACCCAGTAGATATACATGTTGGTAAGCGTTTGCGTTTGCGCCGTTCGGTGCTGGGGCTAAGCCAAGAAGTATTGGGCAATGCCATTGGAGTCACTTTTCAGCAAATTCAGAAGTATGAGCGCGGTGTAAACCGCATCGGCGCGAGCCGTCTCTATCAATTTGCTAGCTATCTTAAAGTGCCAGTCGGCTATTTCTTCGATGAATTTGAGCAAGATGAGCTGCAAACATCTACGAATGAATATGGCATGTCTGAACCGGCTGCGCCGAGTTTCCAAACTGAGCAATTGTCCAGTAAAGAAACAATAGAGTTAATTCGTTGTTATTACCAAATCCCCTCAAAAAAGCTTCGGCGCTCTATTTATGATTTGGCGCGCACATTGGCGAGCGAACAAGAAGCATCCTGATATTGACTTGGGTGCGGCGGTTGCATAGGTTCGGCGGCATTATCCAGTTTAAGTGAAAGAGATTTTTCCGTGATTCAGCACTCCAATAACCGCCATTCGTATATTTTCACCAGCGAATCCGTCTCTGAAGGCCACCCTGATAAAGTGTGCGACCAGATTTCCGACGCGCTGGTCGATGCGTTTTTGGCAGAAAATCCCTATGCACGCGCGGCGATTGAAGTATTGGCTACAACCAATCAGTTAATTATCGCGGGTGAGCGTCGCGGAGTTGAAAATATCAGTAAAGGCCAAATGGATGATATCGCCCGCGAAAAAGTGCGCGAAATTGGCTATAATCAAGAAGGCTTTCACTGGCGCAATCTGGATATTCATAACCACGTGCATGAGCAATCGGGCGATATCGCGATGGGGGTGGATAGTAACGATGCGGGCAAAGACGAAGGCGCCGGCGATCAGGGTATCATGTTCGGCTTCGCCTGCGATGAAACGCCAGATTTAATGCCCGCGCCGATTAAATACGCCAATATGATTCTGCAGAATTTATCCAAAGCACGGCATGGCGGGGAAGAACGATTACTGCCGGACGCTAAATCGCAAGTCAGTCTGCGCTATGAGAATGGCGAACCGGTGGGCTGTGCCTCAATCGTAGTCTCGACGCAGCATTCGCCAGACATCAATCAAAAAGAGATCCGCGAACTGGTGCGGGGCTATGTATTAGAAGCGATTCCAGAAGGGTGGATGTGCCCGGAAGAAGAGTTTTACGTGAACCCAACCGGGCAATTTATCATCGGCGGTCCGGATGGGGATGCCGGGCTGACGGGCCGTAAGATTATCGTCGACACCTATGGTGGCGCAGCACCGCATGGCGGCGGCGCCTTTTCCGGTAAAGACCCGACTAAGGTCGACCGTTCTGCGGCCTATGCCGCGCGCTATCTGGCAAAGAATGTCGTTGCGGCAGGGCTGGCACGGCGCTGTCTCATTCAGATTTCGTATGCCATTGGCGTATCGCATCCGATTAGTTTTTACGTCAACACCCAAGACACCGGCAAAGTAGATGATATGGAACTGGAAAAGGTATTGCCAGAGTTGATGAATTTATCGCCGCGCGGCATTCGTGAGCATTTGCAACTTAATCGCCCTATTTATGCTGCCACCGCGACCTATGGCCATTTCGGACGCAAACCAGACGATCAGGGCCGTTTCTCTTGGGAGAAAGCCGATCTGGTCGATAGTATTCGCACGCATTTCAATCTTGGCAGTGACGCAGACTGATACGCCGCTACGCAGCTTTGGCCGCCGCAAGGGACGCCGCATTCAACCGGCGAAAAAAAAATCCCTGCAGCGCGTTCTGGCAAAATATGCGATTACGTTAAATGATCCGCCGAACGGCGAGATTGACCTCGTTGCTTTATTCGGTAATGCAAACCCGCTGCAATTGGAAATTGGATTCGGGCAGGGGGAGCATTTAGCGGCGCGGGCTGCAACCCAACCGGATAGTAATTTTATCGGTTGCGAGCCCTTCATTAACGGCGTGGCTAATCTGTGTGCGGAGATGGAAGCGCGCGATATCACCAATATTCGATTGTGGCCGGACGATGTGTGGGCCGTGTTGCGTTGCCTTCCTGCCGCATCTGTAATGCGCACCGAAATTTTGTTTCCCGACCCCTGGCCAAAAACCAAGCATCAGAAACGACGGATTGTGAATCGCCCGCTGCTGGATCGCCTAGCGCATCTACAGCCGGTAGAGAGTCTGCTGCAATTAGCGACGGATAATGCGGATTATGCCGAGTGGATGTTGGCTTTGTTGCTGGCGCATCCGCAGTGGGAATGGACGGCGCAAAGCAAGGCAGATTGGCAGCAGCCACCTGAAGACTGGGCAGAAACCAAATATCAGTTAAAAAACAATAAGCATGGAGGTGACGCCGTGTTTATTACCGCGCGCCGCGTGTAAAATCCGCTTGCAATCCTAACGTAGCTGGCATAAGACAGGCACAATCGGAAAAAACAAAAACAGGTGGCCCAACGGCCGCCTTTTTTATTGGGTAAAATTGTATTAGGCATTATGCAAACGACCGAAGCAAAGATTGAAGATGTGATCGCCAAGCCGCTGGCCATGAAAGGTCTGGGCGTGGTGCAGATTCGCATTTTGCAGGGCACAAAAAGCAAAAAAGTGCAGATTTTGCTAGAAGATACGTCGACAGGTAGCATCACGCTCGACCAATGCGCGGATGCGAGTCATACGATTTCGGCGATTTTAGATGTCGAGGATGTGATACCTGGGCGCTATGACCTCGAAGTCAGCTCGCCGGGGATTGACCGTCCGCTGGTGAAAGCAGAAGATTTCGCGACCTATGCTGGCTTTGAAACCTCAATTGAGGTCAATCTCCCAGTCGAGGGCCGCCGCCGCTTCCGCGGGCAATTGATTGGCGTCGAAGGTAACGAAGTGCGAATCGAAGTCGATCGCACGACTTATGCGCTGCCGCTCACCAATATCCGGCAGGCCAAGCCGGTCGTCACCGAGGCGCTGATGAAAGCGCATAAGGACGGGCATTTTCGGAAACACAAACCAACAGAAACGTTACACTAACAAAGGAAACCAAAACAATGGCAACAGCAAAAGCAATGTCTTTCGGCAATGGCGAAATGATCCAGATCGCGGATGCGGTCGCGCGGGAGAAAAACCTTGATCGCGATTCGGTGTTGGATGCGATGGAACAGGCGATTCAAACCGCAGGGCGTCGTAAATACGGATTGGAGCATGATATTCGCGCTGAAATCAACCGCAATACCGGAGAAATTCAGCTCTATCGTCAGACGCATGTGGTGGAAGAGTTGGATGAAGAGCTGGCGCCGCAACAGATTTTGGTGGCTGATGCGAAGAAAAAAGACGCATCACTCGAAGTGGGCGCGGTGATTAAAGACCCGCTGCCGCCGATTGATTTTGGCCGTATCGCCGCGCAAACCGCCAAACAGGTGATTGTTCAGAAAGTACGCGAAGCGGAGCGTCTGCGTCAGTATGAAGAATTTAAAGACAAGCAGGGCGAGATTGTGAACGGTACGGTGAAGCGTATCGAATACGGCAACGTGATTGTCGATTTTGGCCGTACCGAAGCGATGATTCGTAAAGATGAGTTGATCCCCCGCGAGAGTTTCCGCGTTGGCGATCGTATCCGTGCCTATATTTATAAAGTCTCAGAAGAAAATCACGGCCCGCAGGTGCTGCTGTCACGTACGCATCCCGACTTTATGCGTAAACTTTTTGCACAAGAAGTGCCGGAAATTTATGATGGGCTGGTGGAAATCGTTTCCGTGGCCCGCGATCCGGGTAGCCGCGCGAAAATCGCCGTGGTCTCGCACGATCCGACGGTTAATCCGGTCCTATCTTGTGTGGGTGTACGCGGTACGCGGGTGCAAGCGGTCGTTACCGAATTGCAGGGCGAGCGCGTGGATATCGTAGAATATGCGGAAGATCCGGCTACCTTTATCGTAAACGCACTGTCTTCAGCCGAAGTAACCAAAGTGGTGCTGGATGAGGATAATAACCGCGTGGAAGTCGTGGTTCCTGATGATCAGTTGTCATTGGCGATTGGCCGCCGCGGTCAGAATGTGCGCCTGGCGTCACAATTGATCGGCTGGAATATCGATATCCTGACCGAAGATGCTGAATCTGAGCGTCGCAGCGAAGAATTCAACCGTCTGTCCGGTATGTTCATTGACGCGTTGAATGTTGAAGAAGTGATTGCGCATCTGCTGGTAACCGAAGGCTTCACATCGATTGACGAAGTGGCGTATGTACCGGTGGAAGATTTGGCGTCTATCGAAGGCTTTGATGCGGATGTGGCGGAAGAATTACGCGGCCGCGCGCGCGATTATCTGGAAGCGCAAACCGAAGAAACGCATAAAAAATTGCAAGCGATGGGCGTGAGCGACGACCTGATCAATTTTGAGCCACTACCGCTCGACTTCCTGAAGCAACTGCCGCTGAAAGGCGTCAAATCGCTGGACGATCTGGCCGATCTATCGGCTCAGGAATTCATGGACTTGTTCCCGGATATGGATCTGGACGAAGAGCAGGTGAATGAGTTGATCATGCAAGCCCGCGCGCATTGGTTCGATGGAGACGGTGACGCAGCCTAATCCCGACGGACTCAAACAGGATCGCAAAGCGCCCGAGCGCACCTGCATCGTCACGCGGGAGGCCTGCGATAAAGCGCAGTTAATTCGCTTTGTCGAAGGCCCGGATAGCGTGGTGGTGCCGGATGTGGCGGGCAAATTGCCGGGGCGTGGATGCTGGGTAAAGGCGCAGTACGCCATCGTGCAACGGGCGGTGGATGAGAAACGTTTTGCCCGGGCATTGAAAAAGCCGGTGAACGTCCCATATGATCTGAGTGCCCAGACGGCCCGTTTGCTGGAGACCCGAGCGGAGCAGTCGCTGGCTTTAGCACGCAAGGCTGGACGGGCGATTCAGGGATTCGACAAGGTTCACCATGCGCTGTTGCGTGGGGATGTCTTGGCTATATTGCATGCTGCCGATGCTGCGGAAGATGGGAAGCGCAAATTGGCGGATGCCGCAGTCTGGCAGGATTCCAGCCTTACCCGCGAACAGCTTTCCCGCATCTGCGGCGTCGAAAATGCGACGCATGTGGCGCTGCTGAAAGGTGAGGGTGCGGAAAAAATGTTGCAGGAAATAAGGCGTTTTACTGGATTTGTTGAAAAAAGCGCGTTATAAGCCGCGAAAAGAAAAGAGATTATGAGCGATACGGACACAAAAGATAGCAAAGCCACCGGGCCTCGGCCCAAAACCCTGTCACTGACCAAAACGGTTGATGGCGGGCAGGTGAAGCAGAATTTTCAACGCGGACGCACCAAGACCGTTACGGTTGAGGTAAAGAAAACGCGGAACTTCGCGCGCGCCGGTTCTGGCGGCAAAATGATGGAAGTCGACAAGCAAGGCAAAAAAGATGGCCGCTTCCTGACAAATGAAGAACGCGAAGCGCGGATGAACGCGCTGAAATCGGCAGAGGCC
>DDZS01000058.1:0-729 GCA_002346425.1 Alphaproteobacteria bacterium UBA3002 | reverse complement strand
GCTGAAATCGGCAGAGGCCAGTGAATTTAAATCACCCCCGCCGTTGAAACGCCCGGAGCCGAAAGCCAAAGAAGAAGCCCCGGCGGAAGAGAAAAAAGAAATTGAAATTCCAGTTGATGAATTGACCGCGAAAAACCTGAAGGCAGTTAAAGCCAATCCGCGTCCACCGCGGCCTGCCACCTCGACGCAGCCACAACAGCAACAGCCATCAGCGGCGCAGCCGGTCGTCAAACGTCCGAAAAGCGATGACAAGGATGATGACAAGAAAACCAAAAAAATCCGTCTGAAACATTCGGACGGCGAATATAAGCGCTCTGGCAAATTGACCGTAACGCAGGCGCTCGGTATGGGCGACGAACGCGTTCGTTCCATGGCGTCGATCAAGCGCGCACGCGCCAAAGCGCGCACAGATGGTACGCCATCTAGCCAGCAGGAAAAGCAAAGCCGTGAGGTTAAAGTCCCGGAAATGATTACGGTCCAGGAGTTGGCGAACCGGATGGCGGAACGCACCGTGGATGTGATCAAGGAATTGATGAAACTCGGCACTTTGGCGACGGCGACTCAGGCGATCGACGCGGATACCGCGGAGCTGGTGATTCTGGAAATGGGTCACAAGATTAAACGCGTCAGCGATGCCGATGTGGAAGACAGCCTGATTCAAGCGGAAGACAAAGCGGAAGACCTGAAGTCACGTCCGCCGGTGGTCACGGTGATGGGCCACGTCGATCA
>DDZS01000030.1 GCA_002346425.1 Alphaproteobacteria bacterium UBA3002 | reverse complement strand
GCCTGGCCAACAATGACCGCCGTTGAGGTCCAGACATCAAAGGCGGTACCATCGCGAACGGCTTTGCGGATGCCGAGTGGGATTGAGATCAGATAGACCAGCAGCGTCGTCCATAACCCCAGTGAAATCGACACCGGCAATTTGTCGAACACCAGATCGAGCACCGGCTCATCGCGGAAGAAACTATCGCCGAAATCGAAATGCACATAATTGACCAGCATCTGCCAGAAACGTTCATGCGGCGGTTTATCGAAGCCATACATGCGCTCAATATCGGCAATCAGTTCTGGGTCCAGCCCGCGGTTGCCGCGCGTATGCAAGTCGACATTCGCCTGTTGCCCGCCGCTTTGTTGTTTGCCTGCAAAATCGGAGGAAGGACCGGAAACACGCCCGCTGGTGCCAGAAAACGCATCCGGAGAGGTCAGCTTAAAGAGCAACTGCTCGACCGGGCCACCGGGGGCGGCCTGCACGACGATGAAATTCAATAACAGAATGCCAAACAGGGTAGGGATCATCAACGCCAGACGATACAGGATGTAGCGCGCCATTAGTCTTTCTCCTTCACCCACCAGCTATCGATCGCAACACCATAAGGCGGATCGTAGTCCGGTTTGCCGAATTTATCCCAATGCAAAATGCGCGAGGCGGACAGATGCCAATGCGGAATCACCACATGCTTCCATAGCAATACCCGGTCCAGCGCTTTGGTCGCCGGGGTCAACTCTTCCAGTGTATGTGCGGAGGTCAGCTTCGACAGAATATCGTCCACTGCCTCGGACTTTAAGCCGGACTGGTTATTACTGCCCACCACATCTGCCTGACTGGAATGCCAGAAGCTCATCTGCTCATTGCCCGGAAAAAATACGCCGAGATTCCACCAGATTGAGATGATATCGAAATCACGATTATCGATACGTTTCTGATATTGCGAGTCATCGACATAGCGGAAATTCGCTTCAATGCCGAGCTTGGATAGGTTGCGCACCAAGCCGGTGATGACCTTTTCAAAGGTACGTTGACGCATCATGAATTCGATGCTCAGCGTCTCACCCGTCACCGTATTCACCCGTTTACCATCCACCATTTCCCACCCGGCCTCATTCAGCAAGGCTTGCGCTTTCAACAATTGTTCGCGCGGATACCCGCTGCCATCGGTTTTGGGCATCACCCATTTCGTGGTGAACAATGCCTCCGGCAATTCGTCTTGATGTGGCTCCAACAATGCGCGCTCTGCAGCCTCCGGTGGCTCGACCGCCATAAAATCGGTGTTTTGGAAAAAGCTGCTCGAGCGATCATAGGCACCGTAAAACAGCGTTTTATTCATCCATTCGAAATCCATCGACAGGCCAATCGCTTCGCGCACGCGCGGATCAGAGTATTTATCTTTGCGCAGGTTGAACAAAAACGCCTGCATGCCGCGGGGGATTTTATGCGGCAATTTTTCCTTAATAAGCCTACCCTCGCGCACCGCTTTGATATTATAGGCGGTCGCCCAGTTGCGCGCGATATATTCCTCGCGGAAATCATAGGCGCCCGATTTGATTGCCTCGACCGCCACCGTCTCGTCGCGGTAAATATCGTAGCGAATGACATCGAAATTATAGCGCCCAACATTGACCGGCAAATCCTTACCCCAATAATCTTCGACACGGCGAAAACTGATGCTGCGGCCCTGATCGACAGAGTCCACCTTATACGGCCCACTGCCCAGGGGCGGCACTAACGTGGTTTTATCAAACGCCACCTCTTCGTAATAATGGCGCGGCAACACCGGCATGGTCGCGGCATAGAGCGGCAGGTCGCGCTGCGTCGTATCGGAAAAGCGGAATCGCACCTGCCACGTACCGATCGCAATGGCCTCTTCAATCGGGCCATACAGAATACGATAAGTTGGGTGGCCTTTTTCTTTCAGCAGGTTGAAACTAAACACCACATCATGCGCGGTGATTGGCTCCCCATCATGCCAGCGCGCCTGCTTGCGCAGGGTGAAATCCATATAGCTGCGATCTTCTGCCAGTTCGACCGATTCGGCGATCAGGCCGTAATAACTTTGCGGCTCATCCATCGCGCCAACCATCAGGGTCTCAAACACCAGCTCCATGCCCGGTGCGGCAATCCCCTTTAGAATATACGGGTTCAAACTGTCATACGCTGCGGTGGAAGAGAGCACCATCTTGCCGCCTTTGGGCGCTTGCGGATTGGCATATTCAAAATGCTTGAATCGAGGCCCGTATTTCAGGTCACCAAATAGCGTAATCCCATGACTTGCCGCCAACGCGGACAGTGGCGACACACACAGGAACAGGGCTATCAGTAGGGTTCGCACCCCATACTTCTACACCGCACGCCATAGGCTGGCCACGCCTAAATCATATGCCAGTGGAATAATGCTGGCATCTGCCGCGAAAGCCCATAGATTACCCTAATGAGCGACATGATCTTTTTTGCCCATGCGTTTGACGGGCAGGGCGGCTCCACCCCCTTAACCGGTGAGGCGATCGGCAAAGCCTTGCATGATGAGCAACTCGCTTGGGTGCATCTGGATGGCAACCATCCCGATACCCCGGCCTGGCTTGAGGCCGAGCTGGCCTATCTCGATTCGCATATCACCGGCGCGTTGCTGGCGCAGGAAACACGGCCCCGCATTACACGTATCGGCAACGGGTTTCTGATCATACTGCGCGGGGTGAATCTTAACAAAAATGCCGATCCTGACGACATGGTCTCGGTGCGCTTATGGATCGACCCGCATCGCATCATTTCCGTGCGCCGTCGCAAAGTGCGCGCTTTGCAGGATATTGATGAGCGCTTGCGTCACGGGACCGGCCCCAAACATAGCGGCGATTTCATTACCCAGCTGATCAGCCGCCTCAGCGAACGCATGCGCCCGGTAATCGATGGGCTGGACGATGAAACCGACGCGGTGGAAGAAAAAATGCTGACCAGCGAAACACAAACCCAGCTGCGGGAAGAAATTGTCGAAATCCGCATGCAGGCGATCATGTTTCGCCGCTATATGGTGCCGCAGCGCGACGTTATTCAAGAGTTAGAGCAAATTGATCTCGATTGGCTAAGCCCGGAAAACCGGCGCACGCTGCAGGAAGAATGGCAGCATGTCTCGCGTTACGTCGAGGATCTGGAAGCGATTCGCGAACGCGCGCAAATCGTCAAGGATGAGCTCGCCAGCATCATCGCCGACCGCTTGAACAAAAACATGTATGTGTTATCGGTTATCGCAGCGATTTTCCTGCCCTTAGGCTTCCTTACCGGCCTACTCGGTATCAATGTCGGAGGCATTCCCGGTGCCGGCGATAGTCGCTCTTTCGTCATCTTCTGCGGCATTTTAGTTGCCGTGGTGGTGGCACAGGTTGCACTGTTTAAAAAAATGAAGTGGTTTTAGCCCAGAGCTTAAAGGTCTAAGCGCGAACTATTTCTTGCCGATTCCCTGACCCGATTCGATGGGTTTTCTAATCGTCGGTAACGCAGCATCTTCGGGAGCCAGACGAATATCCAAATCCTCAAGCGAAGGCAGACTGTCTTTATTCTCATAACAAGCCGTAGATGGAGGGCCATTTTTCTCTTCACTGAGCCAACGTTCCACCACGATGCGGCCGTCCCTTTTTAAAGAATCCCGAAATGCTTTTTCCAATTCGGCCAGCGGCTGGTGCGTATTATTGCCTTTTTTGTAAACGGCTATGGCAAAATAAAGTGGTTCTTTCACGTTCGAGGGAATTTGTTGCCAATCTATTTTTTCTTCTTTTGTGTGATACCAATCGATGATTGCATCGTAAGTCTGTTCGGGTGTTCTCATCGACATATTTGCCGCTTGTCGCAAAGCCGTCGCTTCATCAAATAAGAGAGTGTTATCCAGTAGCGTTTTAAATCTAGCGCTTTGGCCCGCTTTATAGACAGCTCCTGTCGTAGATAGCGCCATCACACCCTCCGCAACTTCTGAGAAATCGGCCTGGGTCTTGTGATAGGGTGAAGCGGCGTGACGGGGGGTATGGGTCGCCTCGATGAGGTTGCCCGTGGCAGAAGAAACAAGATACGCATGCAGGACAAAATTGGGATAATTTGCATGCCAGTTCACCGCTCCTGATGCATAATAATAACTTGCTGCAAATTTGTAAGATTCGTCATTATTCTTCGTAGGTTGTGGCAAAAGGTGATCTTCCAGTTGCTGCACGATAATGCCTTCCGTCATCGACATGGTTTCACAATCATGTTCGATCGATTCCGTGGCATCCTTAATATCAGAAGACAGGTCATTAATGGTTACGGCGCGCTCTAATGCGGTAGAACGGCAGGGCAATTCCTTGGTAATTCGGTAATCTCGCAGCCCTGGCGTATCATAATGATGTTGGGAAACCGTTTCAGCTAACGCTTTTTCCCATTGCTCACGATCTTTTTGGTCCCAGCTCGCCTTTTTCAACAAGGCCATGACCGATGGATCCGCCTCAAGGCTGGCTAAAGAACGTTGGCGAATACTCTCCAATGCTTGCGCATAATAATCTTCCGCCTCTAGTTTTATGCGTTGGTTGCCTATTCCCAGCGCTGAATCTAGCCATGCATATGGCGCACTAACTACGGTGTTCTCACCGGAAGCAATAATATGACGCATATTAACCATATGCAGGAGGCCGGTTCTTCCGCTGACGTCAATGCGGTCTCTGTTTTCTCGTTCTGCCATCTTTCCATAGCCTAACATCGTTAGATGACATTTTTATGACTTCCCCTAAGCAAATCACGGTTGGTGCCCTATATCTATTGGGTGACGCTGGTTTTACGGTTTTTAGGGTTAGGATATGTGCTACTTGGGCTTTGGTTAGGCAATCAATGGCTTGCCGAGCAGCCAGACTCGAATAAATTTTGGAAGCCGTTAAATCCAGATTCTCCGATTGGCTGGTTTACCAAAACCAAAGTGATGGCGCTGCAAAACAATCCTGAGCAATGCCACGCCTTCCTGCAACGCGCCGGAGTAGATTTCACCCCGCTCTCCGATCGCCAGGCGGGGCAGTGCCAATTACACGAACAAACCTTGTTAAAGCAAAGCAATTACCGCTATAGCGCTACCGTTAAGGGCACCTGCCCATTGATCGCCGCGCTGGTTTTATGGGAAAAGCAGGTGGTGGCACCCGCTGCCGAAACGCATCTGGCCAGCCCCATCCGCTCTATCGCGCATTACGGCATTTTCGCCTGCCGCAATGTGCGCGGCTCTGGTCGGCGCAGCCAGCATGCCACAGCCAATGCCATCGATATCGCTGCCTTTACCACCGAATCCGGTCAAACCATTCGCATCACCCGCGACTGGGAAGCGGACACCCAAAACGGCGCGTTCCTGCATCAGATTCATCGCCAAAGCTGTGCCCTGTTTCGTGGCGCACTGGGCCCAGACTATAATGCCGCCCATCATGACCATTTCCATTTCGATCTCGGGCGCTTTTCCTTTTGCCGATAAGCCTTGCCTGTTGCACCTCACGCCGATCCGGCCCATAACTATCCCATGTTACCGGGTTTCAAACGCCGCCGATTGATGCGCCACCGCACGTTGCTGCGCGAGCATTCGCTGAAGGGCGAATTGCTTAGTATGGGCGGTTTATTATGTGGGTTATTAGTGTTGCATATCTTCGCCATGATCCATTTGGAAGGGCTGTCCCCATCCGATGCGATCTGGCTAACGCTGACTTCGGCCACCACCGTCGGCTATGGCGACTTGTCCGCCCAAACCACATGGGGCAGGGTGGCGACCATCCTGCTGATCTATCTGGGTGGCGTCGCCATTCTGGCGCAGGTGGCCGCCATGTATTTCGAATATCGACAAACCCGCCGGCAGCGCATGCTGAGCGGAGACTGGAGCTGGACCATGAAAGATCATATCGTATTTTTAAATTGCCCGCCGGATGGCGGTGAGGATTATTATTATCAGGCGATTTCCGCGCTAAGAGCCAGCCGCGCGCCGGAGGCGACCCTGCCAATTATCATCGTTAGCGAGCGTTTCCCACACGGGCTGCCGCAGCGTCTGCGTGAACTGGACGTGGTGCATGTCAATAAACCGCTCGGCAATCAGGAGACGCTGGAATCGGCCAATGTGACCGAAGCGAAGGTGGTGGTGGTTCTCTGCACCGCGCAGCCCGACACCATGTCGGACAGTATCAGCTTCGACCTGGTCGACCGATTGCGTGGCATGGGCGTGAAAGGCCGTATCATCGCCGAAACCGTCAAAGACCTCAATCGCGAGCGCCTGAAGCGCGCTGGCGCCGACAATGTGCTACGCCCCATCCGCGCCTATCCCGAGCTGCTGATCCGCTCCATCATCGCCCCCGGCTCCGAGCAGATCATCGAAACCCTTTTCGACAGCCACGGCGAAGAATGTGTCCGTTGCGAAGTGCCCTTCGACGCGGTCTGGGCGGACATCGTTACCGCATTGACGCAGGAGGATTTAGGTTTGCCAATCGCCTATGAAGCATCCGAGGGCGCCATCATCAAAAACCCCTCCGCCAAAAGCGCCGTCTCGGGCCGCGCCCTCTTTGTCATCGTTCGTGCCGAATTGATTGGAGCCCATTCCGCCATCCAAAACGCGCTTCAACGTCTTTCGCAACGCGCCGCCTGAGACGTTCCGGTAGCTGTCGCAAAGCGGTGGTATGTTTCTTGCTTAACTCTCCTAACTTCAACGGGAGCCCCTCATGACCACCTCTATTTCCTCCACGCTCGCTCAGACACTGACCGATAGTATGAAAAACAGCAATCGCAGCCGTGAGAAAACCAACGAATGGTTGCCCATTAGCCTGCAAAATACTGAGGAAACTTCCGCGAAAGAGACGGGGGCAGTCAAACTCAACCTTAGCCGTCAGGCAGAAGCGTTGTTGCAGCAATTAACCGCCGGTGCGGCGAAGCAGGAAGGTTACCCATTAAGTGAAGTTCAGGAGAAAGTTCTGACCACGCTTTTAGAAAAGTATCAAGACGTGCCGATTACGGAAGAAAATTATGCCGCCTTGCTCGATGATCTGGAGGCACATAATCTCAGTCCGGAACGTCTAACCATGCAGGAAAAGATCAGCAGCTTTGACGCCACGCAAAGCTTCTTAGATGCGATGAATGGCAAACAGGTCAGCATCAAAGAACTCGCCGCCCCCTACACGCAGGTCGACGAGGAACGCGCAGACGATTACCTCGCCGGCATTGTCGCGCGCTGGGAAGAACTGCGCACCGCTTCGCTAACCGAGGAAGAAGCCGCTTCCTGACCTTTAAGCCAATGGTGGTCCCGGCGGGATTCGAACCCACGGCCCCCGGATTAGGAATCCGGTGCTCTATCCTGCTGAGCTACGGGACCAGTTGGGGCCAACTTTGCCGATCATGCGATTTAAGGCAAACGATATAGACGCGATATTTAAAAAGGGAGGTGGGGGCGAGCCCCCACCATCAGGCTTGCAGCCGGCGCGCGAGCGCGGCTTTCTGCTCTTCGGACATATAGCCGGTGATCTCTTCGATCATCCGAACATATTGACCGACAAGGCCGACGCCATGTGGCAAATCGGCCTCCTTGAGAGCTTTCAGCACTTCTTCGGTCGGGCCGATCAGGCCTTCGCGAACAAGCGTTGCAGCCTTTAAGCGGTTGGGATTGCACAGGCAACCTCCACATCCGCCAGTTTGGCAAGTTTTTGCCATTCGAGCCTCCTTATAGAGAGACACTTCCAACGGAGTAATCCGTCAAAGATTTCTAAAGAGAAATCGTGAATAGCCCGTCTATAGCAAATGCGAATCATTCTTAACAGTGTTTTTTTGTCTTTTGTTTCTTGGGTTTTTTGCGCGCTGCATCATGTAAACGCGTTGCTATTGCAACCCAGAGCGCCTAGGTAGGAGGAAACAGGAGGAAAACCATGGCAAAAATCACCGTAAAATCCCCAGTCGTTGAGCTTGATGGCGACGAAATGACACGCATCATCTGGGATAAAATCAAACGGCAGCTGATTTTGCCTTATTTGGATATCGAATTAAAATATTTCGACCTCTCTATCCAACAACGCGACGCGACCGACGATCAGATCACCGTGGATGCCGCGCATGCGATTCAGGAATATGGCGTCGGCGTGAAATGCGCGACCATTACGCCGGATGAAGCGCGCATGGAAGAATTCGACTTGAAAGAGATGTGGCGTTCACCCAACGGCACGATCCGTAACATCCTTGGCGGCACGATTTTCCGCGCGCCGATCATTATCGACACCATCCCGCGCTATGTGCCCGGGTGGCAGGAACCGATCATCGTTGGCCGTCATGCTTTCGGCGATCAATATCGCGCCACGGACATGGTGATTGATGAGCCGGGCACGCTGACTTTTACCTTTACGCCGGACAAAGGTGGCCAACCGGTCACGCAAGAGATTTACCATTTCCAAGATCCTGGGGTGGCGATGGGGATGTATAACATCGTTCCCTCTATCGAAGGCTTCGCGCGCGCCTGTTTTAACTACGGGCTGCAGCATGAATACCCGGTTTTCCTTTCCACCAAGAACACGATTTTGAAAAAATATGATGGGCGATTTAAAGATATTTTCCAGCGTGTTTTCGAGCAGGAATTCCAAACCAAATTCGAAGCCAAGAATCTGTATTATGAACACCGCCTGATTGACGATCTGGTGGCCTATGCCATCAAATCGCATGGGGGGTTTGTGTGGGCGTGTAAAAATTACGATGGCGATGTGCAGTCGGATATTGTGGCTCAAGGCTTTGGCTCGCTTGGGCTGATGACATCGGTGCTGCTAACCCCGGATGGTAACACGGTGGAAACCGAAGCGGCGCATGGCACGGTAACGCGCCATTACCGTCAGCATCAGAAAGGCGAGAAAACCTCGACTAATCCGATTGCTTCGATCTATGCCTGGACGCAAGGCCTGACCTATCGCGGTAAGATGGATAACACACCCGAAGTCGAAACCTTTGCCGCGGCCTTGGAAAAGGCTGTTGTTAGCACGGTTGAGAATGGCAAGATGACGAAAGACCTGGCGCTACTGGTAGGTAAAGATCAGGAATGGCTCACCACAGATGCCTATATGGATGCTGTGGAAGCCGAGCTGCAACGGTTGATGGCATAAAAAAACGCCCCGTGCATATCATGCAGGGGGCGCTTCGTTTGCGCATAGAGCGCGATCATGACGTCGTGGTCATGCTGCTCGTCAGGCGTGGCAGCACGACATACACCGTCGCAATCGTGACCACCAGATAGATGAGATTCAGCAACATCGTTTCGCCAAATATCAGGACGAAAAGATTGGTGTTCATCAAACCGACCAGCGTCCAATTCAGACCGCCGAGCAGCACGAGGATGAAGATGATAGTGTCAAACAATTTCATGTGTCTCTCCTTTGGTTGCTTAACACCTTCATTATACCATAAGCGCACTAGCTAAGATGCTGAAATCGTGTTATTTTTGCTGCGATGCAACGTAAAAAATGCTGCAGTATTTTTCGCAGATGCACCTACAAATTAGTCTGGAAAAAGAAGCGCATAGTCTATAGGCAGCGCACAAAAAGTGCCCGCATTTCTCCCGCAGCGCAGCACATTTTCTTATGCAAAATGAATGCGCTAGATGCGTTTCTTTATGTAACTGCTTATGAGTGGATTTGACGCTTGTCGACTGCGAGCGCGGCTTCTTTCACCGCTTCGCTTAAGGTCGGATGCGCATGACAGGTGCGCGCGATGTCTTCTGCCGATGCACCGAACTCCATCGCCACGCAGCATTCGTGAATCAGATCACCCGCAGACGGTCCAATAATATGCACGCCCAACACTTCATCCGTTTCTTTATCGGCGAGGATTTTGACAAATCCGTCCGTATCGAGAATT
>DDZS01000056.1:37558-37742 GCA_002346425.1 Alphaproteobacteria bacterium UBA3002 | reverse complement strand
TATTCGACCATGTCGTTACGTTCATATTCGCCATGCACGGGCACGTCGATGCCGATTTCATCCTGCCATTTGATGGCTTCGGCAGTCTTTTGCTCTAGGAATTTATCATATTCCGCACGGTCGATATCGCCTTTTTTGAACTGCGCGCGCATCTGACGCACGTCTTGGGTCTGTGGTAGCGAGC
>DDZS01000056.1:36273-37239 GCA_002346425.1 Alphaproteobacteria bacterium UBA3002 | reverse complement strand
GAGCCGATAGACGTCGTCGGCAACGGCGGCAGGTTTAACACTTTTTGCTGTTCAGCAATTCGCTTATCAAACGCTGACTTACGCGTCGCATCGGCAGCGGTTAGCTTATCCATACGCGCTTTCACTTCGGGATTATTGATGCGCGCAGAGGTCGCACGATCTGAAATGGCTGCTTTATTGACGGCCATGGCTTCGGCAATGCCTTCATAGCCTTCGTTGGCGCCTTTGGTGACCAGCACAATTTCATCCAATTTTTGTTTGGCGAAAGACAGCCAGGTTACGAATTCCGCGTCCAGTTTGGTTTCGGCATCCAGATCGACCGGCGAGTGCAGCAGCGAGCAGCTTGGCGCAACGAGGATTTTATCCGCATCATGCTTTTCAATCGCTTTTTGCACGAGGTCGAGTGACGCTTCCAGTTTGTTTTTCCAGATGTTACGGCCATCGATCACGCCCAGTGACAGGCCTTTTTCTTTTGGCCACGCATCCAGCACCACATCCAGCTGTTCCGGCGCGCGTACCAGATCGATATGCAGACCATCCACTGGCAGGCTGCATGCGGTTTCCAGATTATCGCGCAAGTAACCGAAATAAGTGGTCAGCCAGAGTTTTAGCGACGATGCTTTCGCCAGCTCGCCGTAAGCTTTCGGGAAAGCGGCTTTCGCTTCGTCATCCAAATCCATCACCAGCATCGGCTCATCAATCTGGACATGGCTACAGCCAGCGGCTTGCAGTTCTTGCAGCAATTGCGCATAAACCGGTAGGATTTTGTCTAACAAAGACAGCGGATTCACGTCGTCATAGGCTTTGCCGAGCAACAAATAGGTGACCGGGCCAATAATGACCGGGCGGGTATCAATGCCTGCGGCTTTGGCTTCTTTATATTCATCGACCGCTTTGGTGGATGATAGTTTGAAAGACGTGTCTTTGGTGAATTCCGGTACGATATAGTGGTAGTTGGTGTCAAAC
>DDZS01000056.1:8763-35963 GCA_002346425.1 Alphaproteobacteria bacterium UBA3002 | reverse complement strand
TCAAACCATTTGGTCATTTCCATTGCGACCACATCGACGCCGCCTTGCTGACGCCCGCGCGCCATCGCAAAATACGTATCGAGGTCAATCGTGCTGCCGTCATGCTTATAGCGGGCAGGAATCGCGCCCAGGGTCGCGGTCATGTCAAGGATTTGATCATAGAAGGAAAAGTCATTGGAAGGAATGACGTCAATTCCGGCGTCCTGCTGCATTTTCCAGTGGCGCATGCGCAATTCTTTAGCGGTGGCTTGCAGCGCATCGACCGAGCTTTGCCCCTTCCAGTAGGCTTCCACAGCCTTCTTCAATTCGCGATTTAAACCAATACGGGGGAAACCCAGATTTGCGGCTACTACCATGACAGCTCCTTCTTAGCTTATTTCCAGTCTGAGCAACGGGTGTAACAGGCATTTTGCCGAAATCCAAGCGCGAATGCGTTTTCAATCGGGATCGGTTCACTTAGACACCTAATGATTTGGAATTGCTCTAAAAAGAGCCAATTGTCACAAAACTGTCATAATTACTCGGCGCGCGAATATGGTAAGGTGAGAATGAAATATATTCAATCGATTCACGACCACGGGTCGCGGTGTCGCTTGGACAGCGCAGGAGTGATCAAGATGGCCTATAGTGACGAAAAACGAGAAGAGCTAAAAAGTTATATCGATCAGGTCGCTGCGACCTACGGCTCTGACGCGCCAAATGCGGGTATTCCGGCATCTGCAGTGCAAGAGGCGCAACCGCTTGCCAATGCACCCGAGGCGGCGGAAACGCGAGAAGCGCAGAATAGTGCACAAGCCAGGCAACAGCAGCAATTGCTGAATGAGCTTTTACAGCAAGCCTTGCACACGGCGTCCCCAGAAAAAGTGGCAGCTTTGAAAGGCGCCTTTACGAGAGAAAATGGCATCCAAAGGGTTGATAGCTCTGTTGTTAAAGACGCGGTCAACGCGCTTATATCGCCGCTAAACGATGACAAGGGGCTGGATCAATCCTTCTCTGCACTTGATGCCATATCGATTGTTAGTAGCAGCCAGACAGCACTGGATGCTAATATCGCTGCTCAAACCTATCAGGCCACGCTTGCTGGCATTCGCGAGAAATATGGCGCGAATTTATCTACCCCCGAAGCGGTGAAAGCATTGGATGATGCGCAACAACACGCAATGGCAGCTAATATCGATGCGAATGTGATTACTGCTATCATGAATGAGCATCACACCGCGACGGGTGAAATGACCGCGTCTGCGGCGGAGCAACAGCCCGATCAAGCGACGGTGATTGCAGCGGTTCAGCGATTTGCCAAAGAAGGCCGGGACGGCAATCAGGCGAATGATAAAGAAGCCCTCGGCGCATTGCGTCAGGCACTGGGAATCGAAGAAGCGGCGGGTTATACGAATGAAGGCGCTTCCACTGGTGCCGATTTTGTCAATAACGCGCAATATGATCAGGCGGTTCAATCTTTTTCGAACATTTTGGCAGGTGGGCTTAGCGCGGGTGAAATGGCGCAATTGAAGCAAACCGCGCAAAATATCCAGCTGACACGGGAAACTGCGGCGCGCGATCAGCAGGGTGGCACCTTATCGGCAGAACAGCGCCAAGCAGCACAAACCCAGCTTGCCAGTTATGGCAATGCGGGAGTGACGACGGCGGCGGCAGAAACTACGCAACCAACTGCGGAAGAACAGGCAGAACAACAACGTCAGAATACGACACTGCTTCAAGGTGGTGGTCTTGCCGATGTCATGGCGACAGCAGGTATTAATCGAGGCGGCGTGACCGGCGGTGAAACGCCTGCAGAAAACGATGCTCCGGCAGCGCTGAACAATGCAGATGGTCTGAGGGTTTCTTCTAACGTCACGCAACGCTAAATCCGCGATTTTTGCTTTTCGCTGCTTGACCGCAGGCATATCCTTCGGCTATGGCAGTAGCTCTGTTATTGCGGCGGGTGTAGCTCAGTTGGTTAGAGCGCCAGTTTGTGGCACTGGAGGCCGTGGGTTCAATTCCCATCACTCGCCCCATCTCTTCAGCAAATAAAAAAAAGGCGCATTAGGCGCCTTTAGTTATGGTCGACTTTCAGGCAATATCTGCCGTGTCGATATAGTGAGCGTCGGCCAGTCTTTCTAAGGCTTTTTTCAGCCCCTTCAAGTTTTCCGCCGGAGAGTTTCCCCATTCACCTGGTCGGTGGTCATTGGCGCTCGTGTAAACGACGAGCTGTTCGCCGTTTGCCACCGGTTGCAACTTGAATTTGGGCTTTTTGCCCGCCTTCTCCAGCCTGTGCATCATTGCCAGCACGGACTCTGCGTCGGGATGCTGGCTGAATCTCAGGGTAACCTTGAAAAACGAATTTCCGAACAAACGAAGAAACAGGTTTTCCATAAGGGCATCCTTTATCAGTAAGGCAAAGCCTTACAAAATCGTAAAAAAGTTCACGATAGAATACTTATAAGTATAGAGTAAAGAATCCGAAAAATATGTGACGGTATTATGAAGTTATTGGAACAACAGCCTGTTATGCCGCGACGTCGTCCGGCAAGGTCATCATGATATGATCGGCGACTTGCTGGGCGTATTCGCCGAGGTCGCGTTTGTCTAGCAGCGTAAATTCATGGCGCGGCTTGGTGTCGATAATGCAGACGGTGCCGGGGCAAATGCCGGTGGGAAGAATAATCGGCGCGCCCGCGTAAAAACGGATATGTGTGTCACCTGTTACCAAAGGATTGCTGGAAAACCGCATGTCGCTTGTGGCATCTTCTACCACCATGACATGGTTCTGCATGATCGCATGCGCGCAGAACGCTACATCACGGCCGGTGCGGTGGCTGTTGATCCCGGTTTTGGCGCGAAACCATTGTTCGCCCTCTTGAACGATGGAAACGAGGGCCGTTGGCACTTGAAAACGTAATTTTACATTTTCGACCAGCTCTTGGTAAAACGGATCAGAATCGGCGTTTTCAATGCATGCGGACGCGAAAAAGGCGTTCCGTTCGGCTTCATCATGCGGGAGGGGATAGCTTGCGAGGTTCATGCGTAACGCACTTTCTTTTTTTTGTGAGAATCATTTTTAGCATAAATAATTCATAAGTATAGTTAATTCGATGTTATGTTTGGTGGATAACGCAGGCCATTTCTTTTGCACTTGCAAAATGCAAAGCGGGTGTTAGCATCCGCAGCAAAAGACGAGGCAACATGAAGAAAATCGAAGCGATTATCAAACCGTTCAAGCTGGATGAAGTCAAAGAAGCGTTGCAAGACATAGGGTTGCAAGGCATTACCCTGACAGAAGCGCGCGGCTTTGGTCGTCAAAAAGGCCATACGGAATTGTATCGCGGCGCGGAATATGTGGTCGATTTTCTGCCGAAAATTAAACTCGAAGTGATTGTAGAAGCCAGCATGGTTGAGCGCGTGATCGAAGCGATTTGTAACGCGGCGCAAACTGGCCGCATTGGCGATGGCAAGATTTTCGTATCCTCGATCGACGAAGTGGTGCGCATCCGCACCAATGAACGTGGCCCGGCGGCCATCTAACCCGAATCATCCCGACACAAGCCAAGGAGAGACTATGTCATACAGTAAGGTTGAAAAACTGATTAAAGAACATGATGTGCAATTCATCGATTTCCGCTTCACCGATCCGCGCGGAAAATGGCAGCACACGGCCTATTGTGCCGATCAGGTGAATGCCGATACGTTTGAAGACGGCATCATGTTTGATGGCTCGTCAATCGCGGGTTGGAAAACGATCAATGAATCCGACATGATTCTGATGCCGGATGCGGATTCGGCCATTATCGACCCATTCGCAGCACAGCCGAGCTTGGTGGTTTTCTGCGATATCGTAGAGCCTTCGACGGGGCAACCTTATGAGCGTGATCCGCGTTCAACCGCGAAACGCGCTGAAGCCTATCTGAACTACACCGGTCTTGGCGATACAGCTTATTTCGGACCCGAACTGGAATTCTTCGTCTTTGACGATGTGCGTTTCAGTGCCGACATGAATAGTAGCTTCCACTTAGTAGAATCAGAAGAATCACCAATGAATTCGGCACGCGAATACGACTTCGGCAATATGGGCCACCGCCCGGGTGTTAAAGGCGGGTATTTCCCGGTGGCGCCGGTAGATTCGCTGGCCGATCTGCGTGCGGAATGCTGCACGACCTTGCGCAAAGTCGGCATTACGCCGGTGTTGCACCACCATGAAGTGGCGCCTGCACAATGTGAGCTAGGGTTTGAATTCTCTACCCTGACCGCGACCGCCGATAACGTACAAAAATACAAATATGTCGTGCAACAAGTCGCGCATTCATATGGCAAATCGGCGACCTTTATGCCGAAGCCAATTAAGGGCGACAACGGCTCGGGCATGCACGTGCACCAGTCGATCTGGAAAGGCGGTAACCCGCTATTCGCTGGCAATGGCTATGCCGATCTGTCTGAAACCTGCCTGTATTACATTGGCGGGATCATCAAACATGCGAAAGCCCTGAACGCGTTCACCAACGCCTCAACCAACAGCTATAAGCGTTTGGTCCCGGGCTATGAAGCACCGATTTTGCTGGCCTATAGCTCGCGTAACCGTTCCGCTTCGATCCGTATTCCGCACGTATCGTCACCGAAAGCAAAACGCATTGAGACGCGCTTCCCGGATTCTTCGGGCAACCCGTATTACGTGTTTGCCGCAATGTTGATGGCCGGTCTGGACGGAATTGAGAACAAAATTCACCCCGGCGATGCGATGGATAAAAATCTGTATGACTTGCCGCCAGAAGAAATCAAAGACGTGCCGCACGTCTCTGCGGGTCTGAAAGAATCACTGCAGGCACTGTCGGAAGATCGCGAATTCCTGAAAAAAGGTGACGTGTTCAGCGATGCGCTGATCGATGGCTATATCGACCTGAAAATGGAAGAAGTTACCGAAAACGATTCGACGCCAAACCCAGCTGAATTCAAGATGTATTATTCGGTGTAACGACTAACGTATGACGGAAAAGCGCGCCTTTCTTTAGACTGGCGCGCTTTTTTTTATGCAAATCAAAAACGCCAATAACGCGAGGTTTAGCTAGCCAGCTTATGGGTGTATGGCTTATTGCGTACTTCAGGGGGCAAGCGGAAATGCATGCCTTCCTCGACGCCGGGGAGCGGCTTAATCTGGGCAGGCTTCAGGCTATCCAGACGGGCGATAACACGTTCCACAAGTAATTCGGGAGCTGAGGCACCAGCCGTTAGACCGATATGTGAGACGCCTTCGATCCAGGCTTCGTCAATTTCGCTCGCATCGTCGATCAAGTAGGAGGTGACGCCGCACTCTTCCGCCAAATCGCGGAGGCGGTTGGAGTTGGAGCTGGTCACCGAACCGACAACTAAAATCAGTTCGGCATGCTGCGCTAAATCGCGCACGGCATTTTGGCGGTTTTGCGTGGCATAACAGATATCATTTACATCCGGTCCGATGACTTGCGGGTATCGGGTTTTCAAGGCCTGAATAATGCCGCGCGTATCGTCGACGCTAAGCGTGGTTTGGGTCACATACGCCAGCCGATGTTCTGGGGAAAAGGTCAATTGCTCCACCGCTTCCACCGAATCGACCAGCGTGACGGATTGCACTTGCCCGCTGGTGCCCTCCACTTCGGGGTGGCCGGCGTGGCCAATCAGGATGATGTGATGCTGTTCTCTTTCATACCGTTTGGCCTGATTGTGGACTTTCGTCACCAAAGGGCAAGTCGCATCGATCATCGGCAGGTCGCGCAATTTGGCGTCATTTACCACTTTTTGCGATACTCCATGCGCAGAAAAAACCGTGATTGCCCCATCGGGAATTTCGTCGATTTCTTCAATGAAGATCACGCCGCGGCTACGCAAATCGTCGCATACCCATTGGTTATGCACGATTTCATGCTTCACATAGACCGGCGCGCCATAGAGTTCGAGGGCTTTATCGACAATGTCGATGGCGCGCTCGACGCCAGCGCAAAAGCCGCGCGGTTGGGCTAAGTAAATCGTCAATTGGGGAGTCATGCAGCCTAGTCTAAGGGGTTTTACTTGCAATGACAATGTCGTCTT
Organism: Alphaproteobacteria bacterium UBA3002; assembly: GCA_002346425.1. Lineage (GTDB taxonomy): Bacteria > Pseudomonadota > Alphaproteobacteria > Rickettsiales > UBA3002 > UBA3002. The sequence continues at coordinate 29,909 of DDZS01000056.1, read as the reverse complement.
TGACATGCGGCATAGCCAGATAGCGTTCGGATTGCATTTCGATAAGACGAGATACCGTACGCTCAAATTCAAATGCGCCGTGGCCGGAGGGGTAAAGGTGTTCAGGTGCGGCGGCGGCGGTGCACAGTAATTTGACTTTGTGTTCGTAGAGCGCGTCGATAAGCGTGACAAATCGTTTTGCTTCATTGCGCTTTTCTGGCGAGAGTTCGGGGATGCCTTGCAAGATCACCGTATGAAACACGGCGGCCACTTCCAGATAATCCGCAGCGCCGAGGGCGTGTTCGCACATTTCCGAAAAGGTCAGCCAAGCCACGCCATTGGACGTTCGTTCAATCACTAAGTTGCGTCCTGCCACTTCGATAATCTGCTCTGAAGAGGCGCAATCATTGGTTAACGCGCAATAGGCGTTGTGACAGAATTCTTCCGAACGTTCATTCAATGGGTATACATAGGTCTGGTCCATAGCGCGTAGTTGTTGCAGCCGATAATCCGTCGGCCCATTCAAATCAAGCACCCGGGTTTTCTCGCGGAGAAGCGCAATAAAAGGCTCAAATTGTTCGCGCTGCAGCCCGCCCTGATAGAGATCGCGCGGCGGACGATTGGAAGTGATAACGATGAGCAAGCCATGCTCAAATAATTGCGTAAATAGGCGCGAGAGAATGGATGCGTCGGTGATGTCATGCACTTGCATTTCGTCGAGACAGAGCACCTGAATGCCGGAGGCTACATCGCGGGCGACCAATTCTAAAAGGTCGCCTTTTGGTTTCAACTGCCGCCACGCAAAGATGCGGCTATGGATGTCGCGCATGAAGGCATGAAAATGCACACGCTTTTTCTTACCCGCTGGCAGGCATTCAAAAAACAAATCCATCACCATGCTTTTGCCGCGTCCCACATCGCCCCAGAGATAGACGCCGCGGATCTCGTCGTCTACGGACTTGCGGAAAAGGCTAGCGAACCAATTTTGGTCGCTTTCATCGTCCGCCTGATGCCACAATGCATCGAGCGCTTCGACAACGGCGCGCTGCTCGGCATCGGCATTCAGCATGCCGCTTTCGCATAGGCGATCGTAACGGGCGAGGGGTGTCTCGGAAGTCATGGCTGTTCTATAGCGAAGGCAATGGCGCTTGGCAAAGGTCAAGCAATCCGTTAGGCGTAAAACCAATGATGCTGTTCGAGACATGTGCGCATATGCAGCAATGCAGCGCGGAGTGGGAGCTCGCGGGAGAGTCCGTCGCGCTGGTGCCAACCATGGGGGCACTGCATGAAGGGCATATGGCGTTGGTTGAAAAAGCCAAAGACGTGGCACGTCATGTGGTGGTCAGTATCTTTGTCAATCCGCTGCAATTCGGGCTGAACGAAGATCTGGATGCTTATCCCCGCATGCTGGAGCGCGATCAGGCGATGTGCCTAAAAGCCGGGGTCGATGTGATTTTTGCGCCGAGTGTGGGCGAAATGTATCCGAACGGTTTTTCCACCTCGCTGCATATTGCGGATATTACGGAAAGCCTGTGCGGCGCATCGCGGCCGGGGCATTTCGATGGGGCGGCGACAGTGGTCTATTTGCTGATGCAGCAGGTGATGCCGCATTGTTGCCTGTTTGGCGAAAAAGACTGGCAGCAATTAGCTGTTATGCGGCGCATGGTCGCAGATTTGATGATTCCGGTGGAGCTGATCGGCGTGCCAACGATTCGAGAGTCAGACGGTTTGGCGCTCTCCTCGCGCAATCACTATCTTTCAGAAGCGGAGCGGGAAAAAGCTCCGGTGCTTTATAAAACACTGTGCGTCACGCGCGATGCGATGGCCTCCGGAGAGACACCTGCGCATGCGCTGGAAGAGGGAAAGGCGCTGCTGGAAAAAGCAGGGTTTACGGTGGATTATTTTATTTATGCCGATGGGGTGACGCTCAAGCCCCTGCATCATCCACAGCCGAATGGACGCTTGTTTGTCGCCGCCAAACTGGGTACAACGCGGCTGATTGATAATCTGGCCGCTTAGTATTTGCCAGCGAGGCAGGAGAAGACAATGACCGAGGATATTTTACAGGAATTTCAAGACGCCGAAGCCATTCTGAAGGGGCATTTCATCCTGTCTTCCGGGCGGCGAAGCGATACCTATCTGCAATGTGCGCGGGTGATGATGTGCCCTGAACGTGGCGCACGGCTTTGTAAGACGCTGGCGGATCTGGTACGTGCTAAGGTTGATGTTGAGGCGATTGACCTCGTCGTTGCTCCGGCGATGGGTGGCGTGATTGTGGGGTATGAATTGGCGCGTCAACTAGGGAAGCCGAGCGTGTTTTGCGAGCGGGTCGATGGACAGTTTCAACTGCGCCGCGGCTTCGATATCGAAGATGGTGCGAAAATTTTACTGGTCGAAGATGTGGTGACTACGGGCAAATCCTCCATGGAAACCGTCACTTGTATTCAGGGATATGGCGGCGAAGTGGTAGCGGAAGCGTCATTGGTTGATCGGCGTGGAGAAGGGGCGGTCAGCCTGCCATTTCCGCTGATTTCGCTGATGGCCCTGCAGGTGGATACCTGGGACCCGTCACACCTACCTGCCGAATTAGCGGACATTCCGGCCGTAAAACCCGGAAGTCGTTGGCTGAAAGCCTGATTCTTTGCTAATATAGCGCGATGCGCACCATCACGTATGAATTCCGTCAGGGCGAGAATATTTTTACGCATGCGGTGGAAGTACATCCGCAGAATGGCGAGACGCATCCCGAATCCGGCAAGGTGGATTGGGCGAAGCTGGAATATAACCAATGCGAAGGTTGCCGCTGGACGAAGGATGACTATTGCCCGGTAGCGACGCGGCTGAATGCGCCGGTGCATCTGCTCAACGATCTGCGCTCTTATGATGCGGTGGAGGTGCGTGTCACCACGCCCGAGCGCGTGATTACCAAACATGGCGATGCGCAGGACGGGCTAAGCGGGCTGTTTGGCCTCATCATGTCACGTAGTGGTTGCCCTGCCTTTGAGCCATTCCGTGGGCTTGGCTGGTATCATCTGCCATTTTCCACCTATGAGGAAACCATGTTCCGCGTTTCTTCCTCATATTTTTTGCAGGAATATTTGAAAGGGCGATTGCCGAATGACCGCACGCAGGTCAATTCCCAGATTCAGGCTTTTTATAATGACGTCAACAAGGTGAATCGGGGTATTATGCAGCGTCTGAAATCCGGCGTCGCACCGCGCTTCGATTCCGCCTACAACGCCATCGTGATTCTCGACTCGATGGGCATGATCGTTTCCATGTCGGTTGATCATGCGATGGATGATATTCGCGAGGCGTTTGAGTAACCGTCACGAAATCGTCATCTGCATCTGTTATTCTGTGAAGAATGGAGCAGTCTGTACACTCATCCGCCTGGGATAGCATCCGCGATGCGACACTGAAATATTCGGGCGTGGCGTATCTCGCGGCGGATGCGGCGTTGGTGGTGCATGGGCTGCTGAACAAGCATTATAACAGTGCGCGGACCGGGGCAATCTGGGGGCTGGGCGGGCTGGCGCTGGCCAAATATGGCGAGGAGCCGGAGGAGTATCAGATTCGTAAACTAGCCTACGAGCTGGACGACTATCTGACGAAAGAAGGCATCGCCATTCCGCCGCAGTCGCAACTACATACGGTGGCGGCGCGCAAATCGTTGGCGCATGGGCTTGAGAAGTTTTGCTACGATCATCCCTCCGAAATACTCAACACGATTTATGGATTGGGCGCGGCTTTTCTGGTGAAGCAGGGCTTGCAAAATAGCGACCGCGCATTGGCGGCGAGTGGGGCGCTTGTGATGGGCGGGGCGCTGGCTGGTCTCTTGACCAAAGAGAATAAAGCCGAAGCCGATCCGAATGATTCGCTGGTCGATAAAATCCAAAAGAACCCGCTCGCAGTTTCAGGCGGCCTTTACATGCTGAACAATGTGGCGCTGGCCAAAAGTGCGTGGAACGAGCAGCAACGCATGCCGCATAACAAAAGCTTTATGCTGAAATACGGCGCGGTGGCAGCGTATGTGACGGCGAATACCTTGCTTGGCATGTCTTCCAAAGACGCAGCGACCGAACATTCCGACGTGCCATTGCAAGAGGTGGAAGCCATGGCCGCAGAAGTGCTGGCCGCGCAACCGAAAGAACAGCGCGAGGCGTTGATCAACATGGTCGCGGAGCATTTGACGCAGGATGAGGCGATTGACCAATCGAAGGAAGCCATCATCGCGCAACTCACGTCACGGGTGGAAAATCGCCCAGTACAGGTCGCAGAGGCTACCCATGATGGACGCCTTATGCCTGAGCCTACGAAACATATCTAAACTTTACTATACAAAGCGTAGCATGCCCGCTAGGGCTGGGTAGATGGAATACTCACTTGAAGAATCCGGTGGAAATGTTGCCGCCGCTGCCCATCGCCCGGAGACGGAAGTTGTTACCGAGCAGGCCGAAGAATTACAACGCAAATATACCAACGACCCGGGAATCGAGCAGGAATTTCGCGATGTGATCGTGAAGCTGCGCGATAAAGGCGGGGCGAGCGACGGCATCGAAGCCTTTCTCCATCAATATGGATTGAACACGCAAGAAGGCGTCGCGGTCATGTGTCTGGCGGAGGCGTTGCTGCGCATTCCAGACACCGAAACCGCTGACCGCCTCATCCGCGATAAGTTCGAGGATGGGGAATGGGAGAAACATCTGGGCAATAGCGATCACTGGTTCGTCAATGCCTCAAGCTGGGGGCTGATGCTGACCGGGCGCTTGGTGAATTACGGCTATGCCGACCAGAAAGCCTTGCTCAACCGCGTGGTCGGGAAATTCGGTAATCCTTCCATCCGCGAAGCGATGCGGATGGGGATGAAAATGATCGGCTCGAAATTCGTGCTCGGCGAGACGATCGAAGATGCGATCAAACATTCCAAGCCGCAACTCAAACGCGGCTATCGCTATTCCTATGACATGCTCGGCGAGGGCGCACGCACTGAAGAACAGGCGCAGGCATTCTGCGAAGCCTATGCGCATGCGATTGAGACGATTGGCAAAAGTGTCGATCCAAAACAGCCGCTCTATGCGCGGCCCAATATTTCGATCAAGCTGACGGCGCTGCATCCGCGTTACGAATTTACGCAAAAAGATTATATCGAAGATGTGCTGACAGAGCGCCTGTTGAAACTGGTGCGTGCGGCAAAAAACTATGGCATGACGGTGAGTATCGATGCGGAGGAAGCGCGGCGGTTGGAAGTGCATGTGCTGGTGTTCGAACGCCTGCTAGCGCATCCGGATTTGCAAGATTGGAGTGGTCTCGGCATTGTGGTGCAGGCCTATCAAAAAGCCGCGAAGCCGGTGCTGGAATATCTGTGCAAACTTGCCAAGAAACAAAAGTGTAAAATCCCGGTACGTCTGGTGAAGGGTGCCTATTGGGATTCGGAAATCAAACACGCCCAGGAAATGGGGCTGGACCAATATCCGGTTTTCACGCGTAAAGAATTTTCCGATCAGTCCTATTTGCTCTGCGCCTATTACATGCTGGAGCATACGGCGCAATTTTATCCGCAATTCGCCACGCATAATGCGCGCACGATGGCGGATGTGTTGAGCTATGCCGATGCGAAAGGCGTCGATCACGCGGCGTTTGAATTTCAGCGTCTGCATGGCATGGGCGAGATGATTCACGATGCGTTTTTGGGTCGCGTTAATTCACGGATTTATGCGCCCGTGGGCATGCATAAGGATTTGCTGGCATACCTGATTCGTCGCTTGCTTGAGAATGGCGCGAATACTTCTTTCGTGCATCTGCTGGTTGATAAGAAAGTCACCATCGATGATTTGATGGAGCGCGTGCCCGATCAGGTGGAGGAGACGTTTTACCAGCCGAACCCAGCGATTCCACTGCCGCGACAAATGTATGGTAGCCGCGAGAATTCTGCCGGATTTGAGCTTGGCAATTCCGAAGACGTTTCGCAGTTGCAGGCGCATATTGACGAATGGGCGGAACACCGCTGGGTTTTTGGTAAGGGGCATACCGTTACCTCACCCATAGACGGGCATGAGGTCGGCACGGTGCATCTTTCTACCTCGGATGAGGTGGCGAAGGCCGTGACTACTGCGGTTGCCGCCCAAGATGCATGGGCGGAGCAGGGTGTGGAAGCGCGTGCGCAAATTCTCGAAGCGATTGCCGATGCGCTGACTGAACAGGAGGCGGAATTCATTGCGCTGGCTCAGCGTGAGGCGGGCAAGGTGATGCAGGATGCGATCGACGAAGTGCGCGAGGCGGTGGATTTCTGCCGCTATTACGCGCTCGAAGCGCGCAAGCTGATCGCCATTCCGCAAACCATGCCCGGGCCGACCGGCGAGCATGACCAATTACAATTTTTCCCGCGCGGCGTCTTCGCCTGTATCTCGCCCTGGAATTTCCCGCTGGCGATTTTCACCGGACAGATTGCTGCGGCGCTGGTGGCGGGCAATGCTGTTGTTGCCAAACCGGCGGAGCAAACCCCACTGATCGCCAGCCGTATGGTGGAGTTAATGCACAAAGCCGGGATTCCCAAGGATGTGCTGCATCTGGTGATTGGCGATGGTGAAACCGTCGGCGCGCCGCTGGTCGCGCATCCGAACATTTCCGGCGTCACCTTTACCGGCTCGGTGCCGACGGCGAAAGCCATCCAGCGCAGTTTGGCAGAAAAAGACGGGCCGATTGTGCCTTTCCGCGCGGAAACCGGCGGGCAGAATTGTATGATCGTCGATTCGTCTGCCTTGCTGGAGCAGGCGACGGATAATATCATCCACTCCGCCTTCGGCAGCGCCGGGCAACGCTGTTCCGCCTTGCGCGTATTATTCGTACAAGATGATATCGCCGACGAATTAATCGCCATGATCAAGGGCGCGATGGCCGAACTGCATGTCGGCGACCCGCGACGGCTTTATGTCGATTGCGGGCCGGTGATCGATGAAGAAGCCAAAGCGAAGATCGATACGCATATCGCCACCATGACGAAAGAGTATACGAAAGCGGGCGAGGCAGTGTTGCCCGCTGAGCTGTCCGGCCATTTTGTCGCGCCGCATGCGTTTGAGATTCCGTCGATCGACGTGCTTACCGATGAAATCTTTGGACCCGTCATGCATATTGTACGTTATGACGATAGCGATCTGCAAGCGGTGGCGGATGCCATTAACTCAACCGGCTACGGGCTGACCTTCGGGATTCACAGCCGCATCGAAGACAATATTCAGTTTTTTGCCTCACGTATCAAGGCAGGAAATATCTATATCAATCGCGGGATGACCGGTGCGGTCGTCGGCGTACAGCCATTTGGCGGCGAGGGTCTATCTGGTACTGGGCCGAAAGCCGGCGGTCCGCATTATCTGCTGCGTTTCCTGACCGAACGGACGATCAGTAACAACACCGCCGCGATCGGTGGCAATCTGGAATTGCTGATTGATTCACCAAAGGGGTAAATGCTAGGCGGCATCCTTGAGAGGATATTCCAACCGCTCCAGCATTTCTTTCGGGCAGACCTGTACGAAATCGCGGCGCACTTCGTCCCAGCGTTCTAAAAATCCGGCGGCATAGGTCGATTCGGTATGTTCCACATGCGCGGCGATGGCGCTGCGTAACTGCTCATCCCAATGGGCGGAGGCGACTGGGTGTAGACCAATGCTCTCGGGATTAATACGCTCCGCAAGTTTACCTTCGGGATCATAGACAAACGCCATGCCGCCAGTCATGCCTGCGCCGAAATTATGGCCGACATCGCCCAGAATTACCACCAGTCCGCCGGTCATATATTCGCAGGCATTGGTGCCAGCACCCTCTACTACGGCGGTCGCGCCGGAATTGCGCACGGCGAAACGCTCACCCGCTTGCCCGGCGGCATAGAGTCCGCCCGAGGTCGCGCCAAATAAACAGGTGTTGCCAATGATGGTGTGATTCTGGCTTTCGTAATTACGCGCGGCTGGGGGGCGCACGATGATCAGGCCGCCAGAAAGGCCCTTGCCGACATAGTCATTCGCGTCGCCACGCACTTCGAGTTTCAAGCCTTTAACCGCAAATGCGCCGAGCGATTGCCCCGCCGCGCCCCGCAAATTTAGCGCGACGTGATCGGCAGCATAGTCAGATTCCGGTCGATGCTCGAGCATCAAGGAAGAAAGGCGTGTGCCGATGCTGCGTTGCGTATTGCTGATCGAATGCGAGAGCTGGATTTTCTGCCCTTTTTTCAAAGCGGATTCTGCATAGTCCAGAATCTGATGGTCAAGCGTTTCGGCGACCGGATTATAATCGGTCGTGCAGCGTAGCGGATAGGTTTCGCCGCGCCCCGCCGATTGATCGACCGAGGCGAGCAGCGGGCCAAGGTCCAGCGAATCGAGATCGTCGACGCCGCGATGCACCTGATAGAGTAGATGATTCTGGCCGATCAGATCATCGAGCGTCTGGAAGCCGAGTTCAGCTAGATAATGCCGTACATCTTCGGCGAGGAAGGTCATCAGATTGATGACTTTATCAACCGTCCCGTCGAACAGGGCGCGCAATTGTTCGTCCTGCGTGCAAACGCCGACCGGGCAGGTGTTGTTCTGACATTGGCGCACTAACAAACAGCCCATGACAATCAGCGACAGTGTGCCGATGCCATATTCTTCCGCGCCCAAAAGCGCGGCGACGATGATGTCGCGGCCTGTTTTGATGCCGCCATCGGTTTGCAGCATCACGCGGTGCCGCAGGCGGTTCAGCATCAAGACGTGATGCGTTTCCGCTAGCCCCATTTCCCATGGCGTGCCGGTATGTTTGATCGACGAAAAGCCCGCCGCGCCCGTACCGCCGGAATGGCCGGAGATGAGGATTTTATCGGCGTAAGCTTTGGTGACACCGCTGGCGATGGTGCCGATGCCCGCCTGACTGACCAGCTTGACCGACACCTTGGCGCGCGGGTTGATTTGCTTCAGGTCGTAGATGAGCTGCGCGAGGTCTTCGATCGAATAAATATCGTGATGCGGCGGCGGCGAGATGAGCATGACGCCCTCGGTCGAATGCCGCAGCTTGGCGATTTCGGCGGTGACTTTGAAGCCCGGAAGCTGGCCGCCTTCGCCGGGTTTTGCGCCTTGCGCCATTTTGATTTGGATTTCATCGCAGGCGTTGAGATATTCTGCCGTGACGCCGAAGCGGCCCGAAGCGACTTGCTTGATCGTCGAGTTAGCGTTGTCACCATTGGCGTAGGGTTTGAAGCGGCTGGGCTGTTCGCCGCCTTCGCCGGAATTGCTTGCCGCGCCGATGCGGTTCATGGCGATGGCGAGAATTTCATGCGCTTCCGGCGACAGCGCGCCGAGCGACATGGCGGGCGTGACGAAACGCTTGCGGATTTCGCTGACCGGCTCGACCTGACTGAGCGGAATCGGTTTACGGCCCGACCGAAATTCCAGCAGATCGCGAATGTTGATGACCGGCCCGTCGAGCACTTGGTCGCGATACGCCTTATACTGTTCCCAACTGCCGGATTCGGTGGCCTGCTGAATCGCTTTCACGAGGCGGCCTTCCCACGCATGGACTTCGCCGTCTTTGCGATACGCATAATAGCCACCGATGGGCAGGATATTCTCGCCCTGCCAGGCGCGGGTATGGCGCGCAAGAATGCGCGCTTCAATGCCGCGCAGGCCAATGCCGGATATGCGCGAGCGCAGGTTGGGGAAGTATTGATCCATCAGACTGCGCGACAGGCCGAAGGCTTCAAAAATTGCGCCGCCGCGATAGGAACTGATGACCGCAATCCCCATTTTCGCCATGATTTTAAGCAAGCCGCTGTTCAATGACGCGCGGTAGTTATTCAGCGCCTGCTCCGGCGAAATATCACCATAGGTGCCGTTGGCCTGTTGCGCGAGAATAGTTTGTTCCGCAAGCGACGGATTGACTAGCGTCGCGCCCATGCCAATCAACACGGCGAGGTGATGCACATCCAACACTTCTCCGCAGCGCACGAGCAGGGTGATCTGTTTGCGCAAACCGCGCGCGATCATGTGGTGATGCAGCGCCGAGACGACGAGCACCATCGGCAGCGCGGCGCGGTCTTTTGCCACGGCGTCGTCATGCATAATGAAATGGCATTTGCCTTTGGCATAGGCGCTGTCCATTTCGTCTTTTAAAGCGGTAATGCGGCGTTCCAACGTGGTGCCATTGGTCGCGTCTTTGACTGCAAAGGTACAATCTAGCGCCTGCACGTCCTTGCCCAGATACTTCACCAGTTGCGCCATATCCTCATTCAGTAGCACGGGAGATTTCAACTCCAGAATATCCATCTGCTCCGGCTCTTCGGCGAGGATATTGCGGCGGTTGCCAAGGCGGGTCATCAGGCTCATCACCCGGTTTTCGCGCAGGGAATCAATCGGCGGATTGGTCACCTGAGAAAAACGCTGACGGAAGAAATGGTGCAATCCGCGATATTGCTTGGCGAGCACGCCGAGCGGGGTGTCATCGCCCATTGAGCCGACGCCTTCCTTGCCGGTTTCGACCATAGGCTTGAGCACCAGATCAAGGTCTTCGCGAGTCAGGCCCGCGCTAATCTGGCGGCGGATCAGCGTGTCGCCGCTTGGGGCTTTGTTTTTGTTTTTAGTTTTTGGCAGGGTTTCAAAAGCGGTAATCCGCGCGGCCCAGTCGCTATAGGGATGCCGCCCAGAAAGCCAGTCTTTAATCGCCGCGTCGTGATAGAGCTGCCCGGCAAGGATATCGAGCGCGATGACTTGGCCGGGGCCGAGCCGTCCGGCGATGCGAATCTGCTCCTGCTCAATCGGCACCATACCACTTTCCGAGCCGGTACACAGCAGCCCATCGCGCGTGATTTTGTAGCGCATCGGGCGCAGGCCGTTACGATCTGTGCCGGCGAGCACCCAGCGCCCATCTGTCGCGACGATCGCCGCTGGGCCGTCCCACGGCGACATGATGCAGTTGCAGTAATGAAAATAATCGCGGTGATGCTGCGGCAGGGTGGGGTCTTTGCTCCATGCCGGGGGGATGAGCACATGCTTCGCCGCCGGAGCCGGGCGGCCAGCACGGATGAGCAGTTCCATCGCATTGTCCAGCGCCCCAGTGTCGGACAGATTCTCGCCGATGACCGGGCTAAGCTCGCGGATTGTCTCGCCAAACAGGTCGGATTCCATGGTCGCTTCATGGCTTTGCATCCAACTGACATTGCCTTTCAGCGTATTGATCTCGCCATTATGCGCAAGTGTGCGGAAGGGTTGCGCGAGATGCCAGACGGGGGCCGTATTGGTGGAAAAGCGCTGGTGGAACAGCACGAAGGACGAGGTGAAATGCTCATCCTGCAGATCGGGATAGAAACTGGCCAATTGTTCGGCCTTGAACAAGCCTTTATAGACAATGGTACGGCAGGAGAGCGAGCAGATGTAGAAGTCGCGGATGCCTTTGTCGCGCGCGCGCTTTTCCATGCGGCGACGCATCAGGTAGCATTCTCGCTCAATCCTTTCGAAAACGTCCTGTTTGGTGGCGGCGGTGAAACGTTCGGGAAATTCGATGATTACCTGTGCGATTTCGGGGCGGCCTTCGTTGGCGCTATCGCCGATAATGTCGGTGCGGATCGGCACTTGCCGCCAGCCGTATATAGTGCAGCCCATGCGCAGGATTTCAGATTCGACCGCGACGCGGCAGCTTTCCTGCATATCCGGGTCTTTGCGCGGCAGGAACATCATGCCGACGCCGAGGATGCGTTTCGGGTTGGATTTTTTGCCAATGCGTTCGATCTCGCGGCGGAAAAAGTCGAGCGGAATCTGCGTCATGATCCCCGCGCCATCGCCCGTTTTGCCATCGGCATTCAGCGCGCCCCGGTGATAGACCGATTGCAACGCGGCGATGCCTTTTTCTACGACGCGACGCGAAGGGCGGCCATTGATCTCGGCGATGAGCCCAACGCCACAGGCGTCGTGTTCGTCGGCTGGGTCATATAAAGAGAGGCCGGATTCCCCCCCTCTATCCCCCCCGTAAACGGGGGGGAAGTTATTTAGCCTCCCCCTGCTTGCGGGGGGAGGTTGGAGGGGGGAAGCCAGCTCCGCCATAATCACCTCAAGCACTCCCTCAATATTCTCCATCACTTCATTATTCCAGAACCGCTGTACCTGATAGCCCGCTTCCTTCATAAACGCTGTGCGCTGCGCATCTTGCGCGGCCTGCATGTCATGCTGTCCTCCATCGACCTCGATGATCAGGCCTCGCTCCAAGCAGACGAAATCCGCAATATATGGCCCGACAGATTGCTGGCGGCGAAATTTGACGCCCAACTGTTGACGGTTGAGGCGGTGCCAGAGGGTGCGCTCGGCGTCGGTGAGGGTGTGGCGGAGGGCTTTGGCGTGCGCCATGGCTTTAGGATTGCGGGTGGTAAAACGTAGAGTTCCGAAATTCGGATCAGAGCCGGTTTCCCCCCCTTGCTCCCCCCCGCAGGCGGAAGGGAGATCATTTAGCCTCCCCCTGCTTGGGAGGGGAGGTTGGAGGGGGGAAGGCTTCTTACGCTCACTCATGCTGCCACCTCCCTCGCTTGGAGTTGCAAATACCGATCCATCGCCAGGGCGGCGTCGCGGCCATCGCGGATGGCCCAGACAACGAGGGAGGCGCCACGGACGATGTCACCGGCGGCGAACACGTCGGGCAGGCTGGTGCTGAAATCTTTGGCGATGCGGATGCGGCCGGTTGAATGGCGCTCGACACCGGGCAGGGCGACATCCTCCGGCTCGAAACCGAGGGCGAGAATCACGCGATCGGCGGGTAGGTCAAAATCCCCATCGGCGACGGGTTCGGGCGCGCGGCGGCCGCTCGCATCTGCCGGGCCGAGGCGCATTTGCTTGGCCATGACGCGGGTGATGTTTCCATTGCCATCCAGCGCTTTGGGGGCGGCGAGCCAGCGGAATTGCACGCCTTCCTCTTCTGCGCGCGCGACTTCGCGCATGGAACCGGGCATGTTTTCGCGGTCGCGGCGGTAGAGGCAGGTGACGGATTTGGCCTTGGCGCGGATTGAAGTGCGCACGCAGTCCATCGCGGTATCGCCGCCGCCGATGACGACGACATGCTGGCCTTCGACATCCCAGTCGGCCTGATTCGGCGCGTCGCCGAGGCCGCGTTTGTTATGCGCAATCAGATAGGGCAGTGCAGGGGTGATGCCCTCCATGCCCACGCCCGGAATGTTCAGCTCGCGCGCGTGGTAGACCCCGGTGGCGACCAGTACCGCGTCATGCTTGGCGCGTAACGCGTCGAGTTGGATATCGCGTCCGACCTCGCAGCCCAGATGAAACTTGATGCCGCTTTGGCTGAATTGCTCGTTGCGGCGGGTGACGATGGCCTTGTCGAGTTTGAAATTGGGAATGCCATACATCATCAGCCCGCCCGCGCGGTCGTGACGGTCATAGACATGCACCTGATAACCACGGCGGCGCAATTGCTCGGCAGCGGCCAGTCCGGCGGGGCCTGCGCCGATGATGCCGACGGATTGCTTTAGCTCTTTCTTCGGCGGGAAGGGTTTGACCCAACCTTTTTCCCACGCGGTGTCGGTGATGTGTTTTTCAATCGCGCCGATGGTGATGGCGTTGAAGTCTTTGTTTACGACGCAATTGCCTTCGCACAATTTGTCTTGCGGGCAGATGCGGCCACAAATTTCCGGGAAGGTATTCGTGGCGGAGGAAACGGCATAGGCTTCTTCCAACCGGTCCTCGGCGAGCAGGCGCAGCCAGTCGGGAATGTTGTTTTCCAGCGGGCAATGCACCTGACAGAAAGGAATGCCGCATTGCGAGCAGCGATTTGCTTGAATCTCGGCGACACTATTGGCATATTCCTGATAAATTTCCTTAAAATCGTCCCGCCGCGCCTCTGCGGGGCGCAAGGGTGGATATTCCTGCGGAGTATCAGTAAAGCCGTGCACGGCGCTGAGGATAGCAAATTTTGTGCGCTGCGGCGAATGCTAATTGTCACAATAAGTTCATACTTTTAACACAGGCGCCACGCTAAACTACCGGCAGTTTATTGAAAGAAAGAGATGACGCATGTCTAATAAAGCCGAGAAAATGGATAATAAGAATGCCTACACTACCATTGATGCGCTTCGGGATCGTCACTCGCATCGTGAAAAGCGGCATCACGGTATCGTGGATTTCTTTTCACAGCGTCTTTCGGAATTTGTATTTCCGCGGGCGATGGCCATCGGCGCGGGCGTTGGATTATTTGCGAGTGCGCTGACCTTTGGTATAGCGTCGTTAGCCGGGGCGCCCTTAATGGCGGGCGCATTAGCAGTCGCAGGTACCGTCGCAGCGGTGACCATGACCTCCAGCATTGCCTTTGGCGCGGGCGCGGCGGCGCTGACGTATAAATCAGCATATAAGAAGGGGCAGAAAGTCGCCCAATCCGTGGAAAATACGCTGCATGTGATTGCCGACGAACTGGAACGGATGGACCCGCAACAGATGGAAGAGTATTTCAAAGGGTTGGAAGAGGGCGTGAATAAAGAAACAAAACACATTCCACTATTACAGGCATCACCAAAAATTGATCCTAAAACCGCTAGCACTCAGCCATTGCTGGCCGATGTGCTTGCCATGGGTGCAATGAAATAAAAAAAGCCGGGAAACAGACGCTCCCCGGCTTTTGCCTTCAAGCTCTACGTCTTATTTAAAGAAACGCTTCGCTACCCAACCGGTGTTCATGTCTTTTTCGACTTTGCACCAGTTGCCTTGGCATTCGTGTACAGCCACGCTTTCGCCCGGCATTACTTTGCCAACAACACGGTAGTTAGTACCTGGGCCAGAGCGCAGGTTCACATTTTTACGAATGTTGTTGGTCAGCATGTCTTTGCTGTATTTACCATATTCTTTTTTGTGGTCTTGCTTGTGATACGGCTCAGAGCGCATGTCGGCTTTACAATCTTTTTTCCAATGCACGCCATCTTTACAATGATTTGCATGGACGCCATCATGGTAGCCCTTACCGTTGTTACAAGCTGCAGCGAGCAGAGCCGCTGCGGTGATGATTACTAAACGCATGTTCGTTCTCCTTTGTTAATGAATCCACAAAACTACGTGCGTATATAAAAAAACAATAAGTTTTTAAATATCGGCGTAGGTATGTGTTTCAGCAATCGCTCCTGGATGCGTAACTGCGCCTTTTTCAGCACTACCGACTGTCTGCGCATATTTCCATAAGGTGCCTGATTGATAATCATGCGTGCGTGGTTGCCACAGGTCGCGGCGCGCCATCAGTTCTTCTGGGCTCAGGTCCACGTCGATGCTGCGCTTTTCGGCGTCAATGGTGATCATATCGCCATCCTGCAACAGCCCAATCGGCCCGCCGATAGCGGCTTCTGGCCCGACATGGCCAATGCAGAAGCCGCGCGTAGCGCCGGAAAAACGACCATCGGTAATCAACGCGACTTTGTCGCCGGTGCCCTGACCATAGAGCGCGGCAGTGGTCGCCAGCATTTCGCGCATGCCGGGGCCGCCACATGGGCCTTCATTACGGATGACCAGCACTTCGCCTTCCTGATATTGACGTGCTTCAACGGCAGCGAAAGCATCTTCTTCGCATTCAAATACGCGCGCCGGTCCGGTGAATGTAAGATTTTTCATGCCTGCGACTTTGACGATCGCTCCTTCAGGCGCGAGATTGCCTTTAAGCGTCACCACGCCGCCGGTTTTAGTGATAGGATTGGAGACGGGATAGACCACTTTCTGATCCGTCGGGAAGGTGATATCGCGTAAATTTTCTTCCATGGTTTTTCCGGTTACCGTCAGGCAGTCGCCATGTAGATAGCCGCCTTCCAGCAGCGCTTTCATGACGATGGGGATGCCGCCGACATGGAACAGGTCTTTTGCGATGAAATTACCACCGGGTTTCAGGTCGGCAATATAAGGGGTTTTATGGAAGATTTCGCCGACATCGTGCAAGTCGAATGCGATGCCTGCCTCATGTGCCATTGCGGGCAAATGCAGCGCGCCATTGGTTGAGCCTCCGGTGGCTGCGACGACGGCTGCGGCATTTTCCAGCGCTTTACGCGTCACGATATCGCGTGGGCGTAATTTGTGTTTTAAAAGTTCCATCACGGCTTCGCCGGACGCAAAAGCATACGCATCGCGAGAGTCGTAAGGCGCGGGCGCACCAGCGGAACCGGGCAGGGCAAGACCAACCGCTTCGGAGACGCAAGCCATAGTATTCGCGGTAAATTGCCCGCCGCAGGAGCCGGATGACGGGCAGGCGACTTGTTCTAATGCTTTGAGTTCTTCGTCATCCATATTCCCCGCGGAATGCTGGCCGACGGCTTCAAACACGTCTTGCACGGTTACGTCTTTGCCTTTGAAATGGCCTGGGAGGATGGACCCGCCATACATAAAGACGCTCGGCACGTTCAGGCGGATCATCGCCATCATTAGACCGGGAAGGGATTTGTCGCATCCGGCTAACCCAACGAGTGCGTCGTAGCAATGGCCGCGCATGGTGAGTTCGACCGAATCGGCGATGACTTCGCGGCTGACCAGCGAGCTTTTCATGCCTTGGTGGCCCATGGCAATACCGTCGGTCACGGTAATCGCGGTAAATTCGCGCGGTGTGCCACCTGCCGCATGCACGCCTTTTTTGGCCACTTGCGCTTGGCGGCCGAGTGCGATGTTGCATGGCGCGGCTTCGTTCCATGTTGTGGCGACGCCGACCAGCGGTTGATTAATTTCTTTTTCGCCCAGTCCCATCGCATAAAGATAGGAACGGTGTGGCGCTCGTGCCGGCCCTTCAGTCACATGACGGCTGGGCAGGCGGGATTTTCCGTAAGTTTTGGTCATGTGTTTATCTGGCACCGCCACGAGGGCGTGTAAAGAAAATTGTAGATGAAAGTCGCTAGTCACGAGTCGCTAGCGTTATGAAAAAGCGCGGACAGTATGTCCGCGCCAGCCATTAGCCGCCGAGAGGCGCAGGTGAAGCAATTCCAGCAGGAATTGCGGAGACCACTAGCGTTCGCTAAGCGAACGCGGAAAACAACTCAGGCCACTAACTCCGCACTTGGATTGCCGGGTCAAGCCCGGCAATGACGATGTAAAAGAAGCGCGGACAGTACGTCCGCGCCTGCCAAGAGCCGCGAAAGTGCTAGCCGTAGGTTTTCAGTAGAAAACCGGAGGCCACTAGCGAAGGCAAAGATGGAGCGGGAAAAACTACTGCGGAAAATAAGGTCGTTGCGCGGCGTCTAACGCGGCTTCGCTGTGTAGGGTTTGCGCTTCGGCGACGCGATAACCGCTATGGGCCGAAGGCGCGCCTTTGGCGAGCAGGTAACGCAGCACTTCTTGCGCCCGGTTCAGCGTGGCAATCTCGACGAGGCTGTAACCGGCCGGATCGACCAGTTGCAGCGAACGTCCTCCATGCTCGATCATCGCGCGGGTGGCGTTCAGATCGTTGCGCTGGACTGCCTTAAACAGGGCATCGTCATAACCGGCTTGCGTGCGACGTGTGGGGAGATGTTTGTTCTCCACATCATATTGGTGGTTATAGATGCGCTGTGGCAGGATCTGTTGTTTGTAATTATAGCGTATCACCGGCAGGCGACCGATGCGGCGGGTTTGTTGTACGGGCTGTGCGGCGCTATCATCGACCGGCTCGGCTTCTTCGACAATCACATCTTGAGTGTCGGTATTAGAGGAATTTTGGTAGCCCGGCTGGAAAAAGCGAAATTCTTCATCGTCATCGATCCCCGGTAGATTAGGCACAGCTGAATCGGTTTGCGGCGTGCCGGGCAGGTTGGGTAATGGCGGAGGCGAGCCCACATCCCCCGTCGGTAACGGAGGCAGGCTAAACGGGTTCGTCGGATCGAACACTTCCTGGGCCAGCGATGCAGTGCTTGTTGCCAGCACCATCAACGCCGTTGCATAGCGTAATTTCATACACAGAGAATAGCACAGATTTATCCACAGGTCTGGTGCTTATCGCACATCCTTTGGGGGATAACTGCGTGAAATAGGTTGAGGCGCGGCTTGCGCGCCACAGGTTACTCGCTAAGGCGGCGGATTTCTTTCTGCACCAAACGCTCGACCACTTGCGGCAAATTGGCATCCAGCCATTCTTTCAGCATTGGCTTTAGGGCTTCGACGACGAGATCTTCTACTGTCTGGCCGGAACGGAAAGGCGCGGAAGTGGTTGATGTGGCCGCGGGTTTTGGTTTTTCCCCGGTGAGAGATTGTAGAGCGGCCATGCTGGCTTGCATCGCGTTATCGGAAACGAGCCCTTCGTCCAAATCAGCTTTTGCCGGGTTGGGAGCGGGCGCTTCGGCCGGTGTTGGCTCGGGCAGGCTATCTTCCGCCATCATCTCTTCCAAGCTGGGGCCTGACACATCTGGCATATCGGCTTCGGGTTCTTCGAGATCGGAAGCGGCGGCGGCCAGCGTTTCATCCGATTCGATTTTCGTGACCGTGCCATCTTCCTCTACCATATCGGTTAATTCGAGCGGTGCGGGGGTGGTGTCCTCTGCCATAGGGGTATCTGCCTCATCTGATTCATCGGCGATAATGCGCTTAATCGACTGAAGGATTTCTTCCATCGATTGGTCTTGTTGAGCCTCAGCCATGCGTTCCTGCCTGTTTGTTTGGGTGGAGGATAGACGAATGCGAAGCGGGCTGGCAAGTCTTTATGCGAAAGACTGAATAAGGTATTAAAACCCGATCAATTGCCATTTCACGTCGTCATAATGTTCTTGCGGATCGTAACGCTCCACATCCAGATTCAGATTGGCCGGTGTTAAATAGCCGGTGACCTGTAACAAATTGAATGCCGACACATAGCGCTGACGCCGAGCCTGCACCAGTTGCACCCGTGACACGAAGAGTTCTTGCTCAGCATCGAGCACATCGAGCACGGTCCGCGCCCCATACTGCTGTTCCTGACGCACGCCTTCCAACGCGACTTCTGCAGCGCGAACCTGTTCTTGTTGCGAATTGATCGTTGCAACAGCGGCTTCCAGAGTTTCCCACGCATCCACCACGGCTTCGACTAATTCTTGCCGTGTGTTCTCCTGCTCGAAAACCCGGCGGCGCGCCACCAGTTTCGATGCACGGACTTGCGAATATTCCGAACCATTTTGGTAAATCGGTAGCGAGACATTCAAAGTGATTTCATCGGTGTCGAACTGACTGCTGCCCAATACGCCTGCGCCATCGTCCCGTTGCATAATACCGTTAATGCTGACCTGTGGTAGTAGGCTGGCAGCGGCGACGCCGACATCATTTTCAGCGACGTCTACCGTATATTCTGCCGCTTTCAGGCGGGGGCTATTTTTAATCCCCGCATCGACCGCTTCTTCCAATGATTTCGGTAAAGCAGGCATGTTTTGCGGTAAGGGTAGTGGCAATTCCGGGCGATAGCCGATGACGCGTTCGAACGTTGCCATCGCTGTTTCCAGATTGCCCTCGGAATCGATCACATCGGAGCGGGCGCGGGCAAAGCGCGCTTCAGACTGCGCGACATCGGTCCGCGTGACGTCGCCGACTTCGAAACGATTGCGCGACGCATCGAGCTGACGTTGTAAAACTTGTTGGTTGTTGCGGCTCAACTCCAGCACTGCGGCGGCTTCGACCACTGCCATATAGGCATCAATGGCCTCCAGCAGCACGCCTTGGGTGAAGGCGCTTAGCGTTTGACGATTGGCAAGCACCTGATCTTTCGCGCGGGCATAGGTATAGATATTGCGCCCGCCTTGAAATATCGGCTGGCTTAGCTGAATATTTTTGGTTTCCGAATCGCTGTATTCCCATTCACTGCTATCAAAACGCGTGCGTTGGCGGCCTTTGGCATAGCCGGTGGTAATGGTCGGGCGAAACGCGCCAATCGCCTGGGATACGCGTTCGTCACTTTCTTCCAACGCTTTACGTTGGGTTTGAATGCGCGGGTTTTGTTTATAGGTCGATTCGAGCGCCTGACGGAAGGCGTTGACTTGGTTTTTCGCCATGGAATCTTCGGTGTTCATGGCCGTTTCCGAAGTTTGCGCAATTGCACTTTTCGGTTTTGGAGGCTCAGGAATATCGCTGGTTGGCGATTCGGAATCGATTGATTTGCTGGCGATACCGGCATTTTGCGGGGTGGCAGGCAACGGCTTCGCTGCAGCTGCCGGCATCGGTTTGTCTTTCACCTCAGCTATTGGTTCCACCGGTGTTACGGCAGCTGCTGCGGCTTCGGTTTTGGCCTCAGGTGACGTGGCCGCGGCTTCTTCCGTATCGTCCATCCGGATCACGCGCACTTCCTGCGCGAGGGCGGTAGTCGAAAGTAAGGCTAAACTTAAAGCGAGAAGGGGTGTTTTCAAACTCATAGCGTAAAATATTCCTGCGGTGGTTGTTGCATCAACGCTGGGGCGTAATGTTGTTCGCCGTAAGCGCGTAAGGTCCCATCCGCGCGGGCTGTCATCAGTTCGCAGAGCAGCGTATTGCTGCCGGGGCGACTGTAATTGCCTTTAAGAAACACGATGCGCCCGGAGATTGGGTCTAGCTGCGTGCGCCAGTTTGCTGGTAACGCATCCACCGCGCCATTGGTCAGAATGCAATGATAGGGCGCATGTTGTGGCCAGCCGCGATCCATCGCGCCGGAATGTACTTCAATGCCGGTATAGCCAAATTGCTGCAGGTTCTTGCGCGTCGCGCTGGCAAATTCCGCATGTTCTTCCAGCACTTCTACGCGCATGCCCATCGCGTGGAGCAATGCGGCCATATACCCGCAAACAGAACCCACGAGTAAGACTTTCTCGCCCGGCTTCAGGCGTGCGGCTTCCAGCAGATGCCCAGCCACGGCGGGTGGCAACATAGAACGGTGATGCGATACCGGCATGGCTTCATCGAGATACGCGCTATGCGCCCAGCCTTCCGGCACAAAAGATTCGCGCGGCACATTCGCCATCGCGCCGAGCACGGATTCAGATAATACGGCGCGTGGCTCTAGCTGGCCATCGATCATGTGCTTGCACGCTTCAGAAACGGCTTTCATGGCACCCCCAACTTTTTTTGAGAGCATACGCATCGACCGCCGCAAATCAAGGCGATAGTGCGTTTTGTGTGCGAGTTGTGCTAATTGAAGGCTTGACCGCGCGCTGACAGCACTATATTTCAACTGCCAAGCGCTAACGCGCAGATGGCCCGGTGGCGGAGTGGCTACGCAGAGGATTGCAAATCCTT
>DDZS01000056.1:0-8457 GCA_002346425.1 Alphaproteobacteria bacterium UBA3002 | reverse complement strand
AGAGGATTGCAAATCCTTGTACGGGGGTTCGATTCCCTCCCGGGCCTCCAGCCTTCGCACTTCGTGCTTTGGCTGGTCTTATAGACAGGAAGGTGTGATGCTTGATTCGTTAGACGCTGTACTCCTCGCCCGGTTGCAATTTGCGTTTACGATCTCCTTTCACATTATTTTCCCGGCATTTACGATTGGGCTGGCCAGTTGGCTGATGGTCGTGGAAGCAGCATGGCTGCGCACTCGCGAAGAAGTCTTCAAAGATATTTATCAGATGTGGATCAAGATTTTCGCGGTCTGCTTTGGTTTGGGCGTCGTGTCCGGCGTGGTGATGTCGTATCAGTTCGGTACCAATTGGTCGGTCTTCTCTGATCGGGTCGGTAATGTGATCGGCCCGCTTTTGGGCTATGAAGTCCTGACTGCTTTTTTTCTTGAAGCCTCTTTCTTAGGGATCATGCTCTTCGGCTGGGGCAGGGTGAGCGAGAAAATGCATTTCGCGTCGACCTGCATTGTTGCGGTCGGCACCTTGATCTCTGCCTTCTGGATTCTTTCGGCCAATAGCTGGATGCAGACGCCGCAGGGCTTTGAGATCGCGGCGGATGGGCGCTTGTTCCCCACCGACTGGATCGAGATTATTTTTAATCCCTCATTCCCGTATCGCTTTTTCCATATGGTGACCGCGGCCTATCTGACGACGGCTTTTGTGGTGGGCGGCGTGGCAGCGTTTTACCTGTGGCGCGGACGGGCGATTGCGCAAGCGCGCATCATGTTTGCGATGGCGATGCTGATGGCCGTATTTGTCGCGCCGATACAGCTGTTGATCGGCCACGCGCATGGCGAGAATACGATGGAACATCAGCCGATGAAGGTTGCGGCGATGGAAGGCAACTGGGTGACTGGCCCCAATAAGCCGCTCTATCTGTTTGGCTGGCCGGATATGGACGCGGAAGAAACCAAATATGGCATTACGGTGCCCAATGGCGCGAGCTGGGTGCTGACCGGCGATCCGGATGGCGTGGTGCCGGGGCTAAAAGACGTGGCCAAAGAAGATCGTCCGCCAGCCTATATTGTCTTCTGGGCCTTTCGCGTGATGGTCGGTCTTGGAATGGCAATGATTTTTACCGGGATATGCGCGGCGATACTCTCACTGCGCGGCAAACTGTATGACTCCAAGCTCTTTCGTTTTTGGTGCATGGCGATGACGCCATCGGGTTTCATTGCCGTACTTGCCGGGTGGTTCGTGACCGAGGTCGGCAGGCAACCCTGGACAGCGTATAACGTGATCCGCACCGCAGAGTCGATTTCGCCCGTTGCGGCAGATCAGGTGGCCATTACGTTGCTCGGGTTTGTGATTACTTATATTTTCGTTTTCGGTGCGGGAACGTGGTATATTATTCGCCTGATACTAAAAGGCCCCAATAATCCTGAGCGGCCACCATTTTATGATCGAACAATCATAGAAGCGGTCACGAAAAAAGCCGCCGAACCCGGAGGGCCAGCCGATGCTTGATTTTGCGGACGTGCTCAACTTGCCACTGATATGGGGCATTCTTATTGCCACGGCGGTCTTCTTATATGTACTGCTCGATGGGTTCGATCTGGGATGCGGCATCTTATTTCCGTTTGCACCCAGCCATGAATGCCGCAGCCGCATGATGAATTCGATCGCGCCATTTTGGGATGGCAATGAGACCTGGTTGGTATTGGGCGGCGGAGGGTTGTTCGCGGCCTTTCCCGTGGCCTATGCGATTCTGATGCCCGCGGTGTATATTCCGGTCATCATCATGCTGCTAGGGTTGATCTTGCGCGGCGTGGCGTTTGAATTTCGCTTTAAGGCGGGAGAGGGCGATCGCCGCATTTGGGATACGTGTTTCCATTTCGGCTCACTCACCGCGGCGTTTATGCAGGGCATGATTTTAGGCACCATGGTCATGGGCATCGAAGTCGAAGGCCGCAGTTATGCGGGCGGCCCGCTGGATTGGGCGCATGGCTTCGCCGTGATGTGCGGCGTGGCGATGGTGTTTGGCTATGCACTGCTCGGCGCGACATGGCTGATTTATAAAACCGACGGCAAAACGCAAGACTGGGCGCGCGATGTTGCGCGGTATGTGTTGATCTGGGTGGGGATCGCGATGGCGATCGTGTCGCTCAGCATGCCAATTTCCGATCCGCGGATTTATGCGCTGTGGTTCAGCACGCCGAATCTGTATCTGCTCGCACCCGTCCCATTGATCACCTTGGGCGTTTTTATCCTCATCTGGCGCGATATCGGTGCGGCTGAGGCGGAAGTGCGGCCATTCTTATGTTCGATTGGTGTGTTTCTGCTTGGGTATATTGGCTTAGGCATTTCGCTTTACCCGTGGATTGTGCCCTTTGCCTTTACGCTCGAAGAAGCGGCCGCGGCCAGTACATCGCAATCCATCCTGCTGATTGGCACGGTGATTCTACTGCCGATTATCTTATGTTACACCGCCTATAGCTATTACGTCTTCCGCGGTAAAAGCTCGCATGAAAGCCTCTACTAAACGCAAGCAATGGTTTTGGTTTATCGGCCTGTGGTGCGCCGGGCTTGGTACGATGTTATTATTGTCGCAGCTAATCCGCTGGGCGATGGGACTATAGGTTACGCGCCGGTGCGCATCGCCAGATATTTCCAATTACACTGCGACGCCATGATCAGGTAAATTAATCCGATCTGATTCTTTTGCTCAAACCCTTGGCGCATTTTCGGCGATAGCTGGCGGAAGGTGTTTTCGTTAATCGCCATAAACCCATCTAACGTGACGTCTTTGTTATCCGCCGTTTTGATCGACGCCGTTTTGGCCTCTAACATGCCGCTGGCGAACACGTCTTCGCAGAATTGACGCGTCGCGTCCATTTGCGCACGGTAGATTTTACACATCTCAAGCGCTTGTGAGCTAACGGGGGATAGCCCCTCTTCTTCAAAGAAAGGGAGGTCGGGCGATTCGCTCATATAATGTTCTGCCGCTTCATCGACGCAAAGCGCAAAGGTTTCTTCTTTCACGGCGGCTAGGGTGAACGGATATTTGCGTACGCCAAGCGGCACATAGGAATACGTATCCCAGCGGCCATTTTCATTGATAAACACATTGGTATCGCGCAAGCCGGTAACCGCGGCGAGTGTGTTTGGTTTGTCGCCCAGAAATACCAATGGGTATTCACGTGCGGCTTCGACAACTTCCATCGCCGTGATGGGAATCGTGATGCTGTTGCGTGCGAAGCCAAAACCAGTATTCGCGCGCAATCCCGCATGTTTATGAGAATCTTTGCCGATCACTGCGGGTTTGGTGAAGAATTGCGGTAATCCGCCTACCGGGGTTTGACTATTCGTTTCGCTTTGCGCTGCGGCTTTGGTTTTGGCCATGGTCGGCTCCTTTATCGTGAATTCACATTGGATGGTTTGTTGCAGAAAAAGGAGGCGAGTGCAACGCTTTCGCAAGCTGTTACGGATGGGCCTAGCCGGTTGACGCTTTTGCCAATCCCTGCTAGCGCTCGGGCGAATTGACTGGAGACTGTAATGGAAAAGCTAAATATCGACTTTGAAGCCATGGAAACTTTTTTGACAACGGAAGGCTTGGATTGGGCAACCAATTTTGTGTTTGCCGTTCTGATCCTGATTATCGGGAAATTCGTTGTTAAAGGATTGGTCGGTTTAATTAAGCGCGCGATGCACCGCGCCAAGCTGGATGAAACGCTGATCGGTTTTGTGGCGAATCTAGCTTATGGTTTGGCGTTTGCCTTCGTTATCATTGCGGCGTTAAGTCAGTTAGGGGTCGAGACGTCTTCATTGGCGGCGATTTTAGCGGCAGCTGGTTTGGCTGTCGGTCTGGCACTGCAAGGCTCGCTATCGAATTTCGCAGCCGGTGTCATGATTATGGTGTTGCGGCCCTTCACGCGCGGAAATTATGTAGAGGTCGCAGGCACATCAGGGACGGTCGAGGCGATCACCATTTTCCAGACCACGCTGAAAACGCCGGACAATAAAGTCATTATTATCCCGAATAGCAACGTAACAAGCGACAACATCGTCAATTATTCGGCTAATTCGACCCGTCGCGTCGATATGGTGTTTGGCATTGGCTACGGCGATGATCTGCTGAAAGCAAAAAAGGTATTACTGGAAATGGTGAACGAAGATAGCCGGGTATTACAAGATCCGGCCCCAGTCGTCGCGGTGTCTGAGCTGGGTGATAGCAGCGTGAATTTCATTGTACGTCCATGGGTAAACACAACAGACTACTGGGCATTTTTCTGGGATTTTACCGAAGCCGTGAAATTGCGCTTCGATGATGAGGGGATTTCTATTCCGTTCCCACAGCGCGATGTGCATGTGATTGATGTTCCAGCCGCAATTGAGAAGAAAAAAGCCGCTTAATTTTTGCGTCATCCTCGGGCTTGATCCGAGGATCTCTCTCTAGCTTGCGCATGCCGATGTTGATCCCCGGATCAAGTCCGGGGATGACGAAAGTAAAATGTCAGCTTGTGCATAAGTCGTTTTTTACCTATGATGCGTCCCATGAAAATCGTTGAATTTGCCGAACCGGCTCACCTTGCCCCGATCATTTCGAGCATGCCTTTATATACATTGAATGTCTCTGCCGGACAGCCTTTGCCGGCGGATGGAGAGGTGGACTGCCTACTCGACTTAAATGAATTATTGGTACGCCACCCGCAGGATACATTTTTCGTGCGTGTGGAGGGTGAGTCCATGCGCGATGCGGGCATCCATTCCGGGGATTTGCTCGTGGTCGATCGCGGCGTGCAGCCGAAAGACTTTCATATCGTCATCGCCTCAGTGAATCATGAATTCACCGTAAAACGTATCCGTCGCGATGGGGAGCAGCTATGGCTGATGCCGGAAAACCCTGAATTCTCGCCCATCAATGTGCGCGAATATGATGAGTTTAAAGTGTGGGGCGTAGTCACTGCTGTGGTGCATTCGACCCTATAAGCGGTCTGTGCTTTTTAAGGCGCGTATTTAAGTTAATTCTCATTTCTATGTGCAGAAGCGCATTTGCGGCTTTGCTATCCCCTTCGAATACGCGTAGATTTAAAAGAAAAAATCACTGGCAAGCATAATGATGAGGAGAAGCTATGAACCGATCATTATGTATCGCAGCCTGTCTGGCGTCCGCCGCCATGATCAGCACCGCCGCAGATGCGCGCGGCCCGCAACGCATTCCCAGCTGGTATCTAGGGGTGAGCGGCGGGGTGTCTTACGTAAAAGATGCAACCCTAACCGATAGTACAGGCGCCGCCAATAGCGGCTCGCTGGAATTCGATCAGGGTTATACGATTAACGGCGCGTTAGGGTATCGCCCGCGCTACACCAATAGTTTTTTCGATTATACGCGTTTTGAATTAGAAGGCGGTGTGGCCGATAACGAAATTGATACTGCAACCGTTGGTGGCATTGTCACAGGCGTCGATGGCGACGTGCAGGTCGCGACGGTGATGGCAAATATGCTCATTGATATCCCGCTTAGCGCGCAATGGCGGCCATATATCGGCGGTGGTGTTGGTGTCGGGCGCGTGCATATCGAGCAAGACGAAGATACGGTCTTCGCGTGGCAGGGTAAAGCGGGCTTATATTATACACCCAGCTCATTTCCCGCTGCGGAAATCGGTGGCGGCTATCGTTACCTGAAATTGACCGATCCGCAATTTACCGACCCTGCGGTCGGCGGTGTGACCGAAATCGAATATGACGCGCATCTGGTGGAAGCCGGCGTGCGACTCTATTTCTAGTTACCCCTTTACCTAGCATAGAAAAAGCCGGCCCCGAAGGGTCGGCTTTTTCATTGCAGGCAAGGGAATTCGTATTTTAGTAATCGGCCGCTGCGTCGAGCTTTTTGCGCTCTGCATCCGGCAAGATGCTACGTAACATCCACGCGGCTTTTTCGTGTGCTTGCGTACGCGCGACCATCATATCAACCGTCGCCTGATCATCAGCTTCTTCCGCTGCATCCATCGCGGTTTTGATGGTTTTAACAACCTGACGATTGCTCTTAAACAGGTCGGTCACCATGGCGTGTTCCCCAAGGTTCATGTCGCCTTCTTTGATCGACGCTTTATCGGAAAAGCCTTTATAGGTGCCGTCTACCTTTTCACCGAGCGCACGAATCCGCTCAGCAATCTCATCATTTGCATCAAACAGCTCACGATATTGTTCTTCGAACATTTCATGCAGCGATTTGAAATGCGGGCCTTCCACATTCCAGTGATAATTCTGGGTTTTTAAATACAGCGTATATGAATCCGCCAAGACAGCCTGAAGGGCAGTAATATAATTCGACATGGGCATTAATCTCCTTTGCATTTCATATAAGTAGGGATTTGACGGATGCAAGTTGATGACTATGGTTTTTAGGCTTGCGTTATTTGCATTACTTCTATATGTAAAACGCATGACTGGAATGGATAAACCACAAAACTACGTGTGGGGCGTGGGAACGGTTGAAAAAGAATATGATGAGACGCAGCTCCGTTTTGGAAAAGACGGCTGGCAGCGTGAAGTCGTCTCGCAACAGAAACAGGCGGATGTCGCAACGGCATTAGCTTCTTTGCATATGCCAGAAATTATGAAAGCTGCCACCATCCGCGCTCTGCGTGAAAGTGTGGGGAAAAAACGGGGAGAGCACCTGCATCTCGATAAGCCGGATACACCGGAAATACAGCAGGCCACGACCGAGGAGACGAAAGTTCACCGGTCCTACGCATCAAGTGTAGATGCTGACTTACAAGAAGTATTTGCGCTAACCGATGAGTCGGTAGCGGAAATTATGGAGCAGATGCTTGATGCGGTTAAAGAGTCTGTGCAGGCCGTCGCGGAAGGCGATTTATCACGCGCCGGTGCATGGTTTGAGATTGTGCTGACAGAGTCTGTCGAGTTGAAGCGCAATTTTAACCGAGCCGGGGTGCGGGATAATGCGGCGATGCATATGCTGCAAAAAAATGAAGTGACGAACCTATTGCGCCAGACATTAGAAGACGCCTATGCATCGCAAATTGGTCAGGAGCTGCGTGGCTTGCAGCCTGACCAACGTTCGGATTTTCTCAATCGCATCGACGCGATGATAGAGATGTATCTTCAGCCTCCGCGTGGGATGCAGATGTAGCTTACGCTGCTTCGTAGACTTGACTGTCCAAACGCTCTACGCGGGAATATAAGCGCCGCGACCGTTCCAGCATATCGCACATATAATCCGGCAACACGCGCTCGACACCCGGGTTGTCGCTTAAGCAATATTCACGTCCTTCCAGTCGATACTCGCGCGCGGCAAGGTTAGGATCTAAATCGCCATTCAGCACGGATTTGCGAGCCATCAGCCACGCCATAATGCCGGTTAAGCGCATGGTCACACGCGACATTTCCGCCGACATCATCGACTGAATATAATGCGGCATGCCATCATTATCCATCACGGCATGCAGCTGAAAATATTCATGGCTCTCGCATACCAGGTCCATGGTTTCCTGAAACAGAGAGGGCATTAACACCAAATTTGTGTCGGGAATCGCCTCAAAAATTACGGGTTGCGGATACATACTCACCTTGCCTTTCTTATTATGTACTTTGCTATTACAGTGAGTATGCCAAACATAAATTAACGATTCGTGAAGAATATTAAGAATTTTTGTGACATTTTATGTAAATTTTATAGGCAAGTGTAAATGAGCGCGATTCCTTTACATACGGCCATCCAGCAGCAAGCGGCAGACCCTGCGCATTCTGTATGGCTGGCCGCCCATGCCGGTACGGGTAAAACCAAAGTGCTGGTAGATCGTATGTTGCGCCTGTTACTGGCTGGCAGTGCGCCTTCCGAGATCGTCGCGATCACCTATACCAAGGCTGCGGCGATGGAAATGCAACGGCGTATTCGGGAGCATGTTCAACAGTGGTCGCACTGTCAGGATGAAGCACTATCGGAGCGTTTAGAGGTATTGCTAGCCCGTGCGCCGGACGATGCAGAAATGGCGCTGGCCCCAACGCTTCTCGCCAAAATAAACGATGATCGCTACGGGCTGCAGATCGAGACGATTCACGGATTTTGCCAAAGTTTACTGCAACGCTTCCCGGTGGAGGCTGGC
The DNA here is from genome assembly GCA_002346425.1 of Alphaproteobacteria bacterium UBA3002. Classification (GTDB taxonomy): domain Bacteria; phylum Pseudomonadota; class Alphaproteobacteria; order Rickettsiales; family UBA3002; genus UBA3002. The sequence continues at coordinate 354 of DDZS01000056.1, read as the reverse complement.
CTAACGCCGGATTTCACGGTGCTGGATGATCGGGCCAATCGGCAGTTATTGCAACAGGCGCAAGCGCAATTGTTGCAGCAAGCCTGTCAGGATGCGGAGCTGCGAGAGGCCATCGCCGCATTAGCGCGGCATAGCGGTGATCAGACCATCGGCAGTGTCATGGACCGATTGCTGGATGAGGCGGCCGTCTGGCGTAGCTGGCTTGATCGCGCAGATGGCGAACTTTTGTGGCGCGCAGCACTTTACGAAGGGCTTGGGCTGTCACCCCATGTATCGCCAGAACAATTACATGCTGAGATGTGCGCCATTCTTCCTCTTTCGTTTGAGGTGATGCAGCAGCTTGCAGCGGTGTTG
>DDZS01000047.1 GCA_002346425.1 Alphaproteobacteria bacterium UBA3002 | reverse complement strand
GCATTATTCAGGCGCGTCGCCTGGCCGAAGAGCCGATGACGCTGGAAGAATTATCCGGAGAATTCGGAGTGTCGCGAGAGCGGATTCGTCAGATCGAAGCGCGTGCGCTGGAAAAACTCAGCACGCATGTCACAAAGGCGCAAGCCACGCCCCTGCTTCCCAATCCAGAAGCGGCCTGACAGTAGAGCTTGTCATTCTCGGGCGTTGCCCGAGGATGACTCGTCGACAACCAGCCCATCCACTACTATTGCAGCGTTAAGCCGATACCGGTGCCTCTTGGCGCTGCATGACGTGCCAATAATGCTGTTGGCGGCGAGCCCGTGCGAGCGCGGCGCGCGTTTCAGCAATTTCCGCCTGCATCCGATTTTCCGCCAAGCTTAGAAAATCCTGCCCGGCTAACCGCATGAAGCGTGCATGTTGCATCAGTTGGTAAGCTTCACTTTGCTTCAGAGATGCCTCACGTTGATTCAACGCCTCCAGCGAATCCTGCATCTGTGTCACTTGCGCTTTATAAAGCGTCAACCGCTCTTTATGGCTTAATGCCCCGCCAGAGCGCTCTTGCATCATCTCCCATTTTAGCCGCCACAATGCGCTCAAATTACGCTCTGTATAGGCTGCATTTAGATGCTTCATGCGCTCACTCGCTAAGTCACCTGCTTCTGCCCCTAAACAATCCGGGTGGCAGTCACGGGCCAGTTCGCGATAAAGCTGGCGAATAGTATCTTTCAATTGATTGGCGGGTAGATGCAGAAATTGCTCGCTCACTTCGGTGATCGGTTGCCGGGTAAAGGTTTCGCGCTGCAGGTCGCGCAACTCCCGCCGCAGCTCTAGCAACATTTTCATCGAGGTTCCCACCCGTGCATAATAGGCTTCCATAAAGTCCGCGAGTTCGTCTTCGATTTCCTGCAAGGCGCTATCGGTTTCCTGCAACCGATGCTGCAGCTTCTGCGCGGAAAATTTGGCTTGAATGAGGTCTTTTGGGGTCATGACCATCCCTGCTATTCACTGGCGCACAGTTTAGTTAATTTTGCTTAAAGACCCAACTGTTTTTTACGCGGCCTGTGCATCTTGTCCGGCGATGGGCTGGCGATAGCTCAATGCCTCCGCCAGATGCGCCTTGGTCACCGTAGCGGACGCTTCCAAATCAGCAATCGTCCGCGCGACACGCAGAATACGCGTTAACGCGCGCATCGAGAGGTTAAAGCGTCGCGTCGCTTCTTCCAGCATCTGCATCGCTGCATCCTCCGCCTGCAACACCGCTTGCAGGGCATTGCCCGAGACATCGCTATTGGTTCGCAGACCCTGATCACGATAGCGCGTCGCCTGAATGTCGCGCGCCGCCCGCACGCGTTTGGCGACCTCGGCACTCGGTTCCGCCGGCTGTGGGCTCATCAAGCTCCAACTATCCATCGCCGGGACGCCGATATGCATATCAATCCGGTCCAGCAACGGTCCGGAGAGTTTCTGCTGATAGTCTCCAGCACATTTCGGCGCTTTGGAACAGGCGCGTGCCGCATCGTCCAGATAGCCGCAACGGCAAGGATTCATCGCCGCGATCAACTGAAAATTTGCCGGATAGGTCACATGCGCCTGCGCCCGTGCGACACTGACTGTACCGGTTTCCAGCGGCTGGCGCAGTGATTCAAGCACCGCACGAGGAAACTCAGGTAATTCATCAAGAAACAACACCCCGTGATGGGCCAACGAAATTTCTCCCGGAAGCGCGCGCCTGCCGCCACCAACCATCGCTGCCATCGACGCCGAATGATGCGGATCGCGGTAAGGGCGGCGATTGCTTAAACGCCCTTCATGCAAATGTCCGCTGACACTTGCGATCATGCTGGTTTCCAAAATTTCATCCGGCTGCATTTCTGGGAGAATACCCGGTAGACACGATGCCAATAGCGATTTCCCTGCGCCCGGAGGACCGACCATCAAAAGATTATGCGCGCCTGCGGCGGCGATCTCCAACGCGCGTCGTGCGGCATGCTGACCTTTGACATCGGCTAAGTCTGGGCCACGCTGCGCCGATTGCTGCATCTGACGCGAAGGTGGCACCATCATCTGGGTGCCTTTAAAATGATTTAGAATCGCCAACAGGCTTCCTGCTGCCAACACGTGCAGATCTCCCGCCCAAGCGGCTTCCGGTCCGTTTGCGGCGGGGCAGATTATCCCTTTATCCGCTGCTTGGGCGGCAATGGCGGTCGGCAACACCCCGTTGACGCCTAGCAAACTCCCATCCAGCGACAATTCGCCGAGCGCGACATAGTCGGCCAATTCCGATTCCGGCACCACCCCCATGGCAGCAAGCAGCGCCAGCGCAATCGGCAAGTCAAAATGCCCGCCTTCCTTAATCAGATCGGCCGGTGCCAGATTCACAATTATTTTCTTAGCCGGAAGCGCTAACCCCAGCGCGGCCAGTGCGGCGCGTACCCTTTCACGTGATTCGGCGACGGCTTTATCCGGCAGACCGACAATGGTAAACGCCGGTAATCCATTGGAAATTGCTGCTTGCACATCGACGCTCCGGGTTTGAATCCCGGTGAAGGTGACCGTTTGACAATGCGCAACCATGTCTTAGGTCTGCCATAGGGTGTGTGAATAAAAAAGCAGAAAGTAACGAAATAATAACCTTTTCTTAGCGTTTAATTAACTTCTCTGCGGCAGACTGCAACACAATGGACTAGGAGTTTATGGTCAAACGTGAGTCAAGATGGATCAGGCCCCCGGGGGTCAAAGCAATTATCGCCTTTAGCGCGTTGATCATGCTGCTCGTCTGCTTATTGATCACATGGCAGGCCTTCCGTTCTTATGAAACCGCCTTTGATGAAGGCAAAAAAAACGCCGAACGCTTAAGCCGCATTATGGCAGACCGGATTCAGCTGACCTTTCTCGCGGTTGATCTGACCATGCAACGCGTGACCGAGCGCTGGTATTATAACGAACTCTTCGGCAATAACGTGATCGAAGACGTGGAAAATAATATGCGCGTCTGGGTCGACGAAGCGCCACAGATTGCGGCCCTCCTTTTAATCGATGCCAATGGCACCACCCGTGTCGCCGCATTCAAACGCGGCTATCAAAATCGCATTTTATACGAGTCGGATTTTACGCAGCACCCGCTGTTTCAGGAACTGCGCGAGAGCAATAGCGAGCATTACGCTGTGACCGCGCAGCACGATCAGGATTACGAACTCATACTCACCGGCCGCCGCATCGACACCGTGGATGGCGAATTTGGCGGCATGGTCATGGCCGTGATCGACCCCAATGCCTTTACCGATTTCTTTATTTCCGTCGAGGGCGGCGCGAATCGCTACATGGTATTAATGAACGCGGCTGGCGAAACGCTATTTACCGGCAAAGCGCTTTCGGTCGATGAAAAACCTGAAACGATCGACGCGATCAAAAAGGAGCTGCCGGTTGCCCGGTTAAATCCAACGGACGTCATCAGTGATCATAAAAAGATTCATAACAGCATTAAAATTTTCTCCTTCGAACAGCTGGAGAATCTGCCGATTTATTTATCGATCGTGATCGACGAATCCGATTTTCTGGAAGATTGGCGCAATTCACGTGTCAAAGATGTAAGCTTTTTGGCGATCTTTACCATCTTTGGCTCGGTGCTTTCGTATTTTGCGCTCGCAATGGCCAAGCAAATCATGCGGGTGGAAGCGTCCGAAAGCTCCGCGATTCTCGCCAGTCAGGCGAAATCTGAATTTCTGGCGAATATGAGCCATGAGCTACGCACGCCGCTTAATGCCATCATCGGTTTTTCCGAGATGATCAATGCCGGATATTTTGGCGACCTGAATGATAAGCAGCGCGAGCGGATTCATGATATCAATTTATGCGGTAGCCATCTGCTGCAGCTGATCAACGATATCCTCGAATTCTCCAAAGGCGAGGCAGGCAAACTCGAACTGCACGAAGAAGTGATTGATGTTGCTAGCGTCATGGACGAATGCGCCCGCATCATTCAGGAAAAAGCACGCAGTAAGCGCATCGCGCTTAAAGTCCGCGCCCCGGAACATGCGTTTCAAATACGGGCGGATAAACGAAAATTACGGCAAATCTTGCTGAACCTGCTGTCTAATGCGATTAAGTTCACTCCCGTTGATGGCACCATCACATTGACCGCCGGGCAAAATCATCTGAAACAGGTACAACTCTCCGTCACCGATACCGGGATTGGGATTCCCGAACAGGAAATCCAAAAAGCGCTTTCCGTCTTTGGGCAGGTTCACCGCAATCAAAGCCACGAAGGCACCGGCTTAGGTCTACCTTTATGTAAAATGTTCGCCGAACTCCACGGCGGCACCTTGGCCTTACACAGTAAAGTCGGCAGCGGCACCACGGTGACGATCACTCTGCCCGCCTCGCGATTAGTCAATTAATCCGAATAAAATTAACGTTTTATTAGGATTGAAAGTGTATATTTGAAGAAATTATGGACAGAGTAACACTATGCCCAATTTATCCCCTGCCGCTGAAAAAGCATTCAGCTTAGTAGAACTATCTATTGTCCTCGTGATCCTCGGCCTGCTGACAGGGGGGATTCTAACGGGGCAATCGCTCATCCGCGCGGCCGAATTGCGCAGCGTAACTACGCAAGTTCAGCAAATTAAGACTGCGGCACTCACGTTTCGTGACAAATATTTTGCCTTACCGGGAGACATGAAAAACGCGACGGATTTCTGGAAAAATGCGAATATCGGCAACGTTGGAGGAGAGTGTACAGCACCCGGTACAGACACAGGAAGTGGCACGCAGACCTGCAACGGGAATGGGGATGGTCAAATTAAAGAAGCGACGACTACTGCAACGGGGTTTGAAGCATTTCGCGCATGGCAACATTTGGCGAATGCTGGTCTAATCGAAGGCAATTATACGGGTATTTCTGCCAATACAACCAATAGAGACGCCCTCGCAGGGCAGAATATCCCGGCAACCAAACTTTCGAATGGAGGAATATACATACGTTATTTGGGCTCTGTTATAAGTAATCCAAATTCCTTCGATGGTAACTATGGAAATGCTTTATTGATAGGTGCGGATGATGCAGCTTCAGGGTTGCCAGCATCTCCACTCTTCAAATCTGAAGAATTATGGAATCTCGATAAAAAACTGGACGACGGTCAACCGGGTTACGGCTTTGTCCGCACGTATAAACCAGCGAATAGCCCTGACTGCGCCATCGATGCACAAAATTACGATCTAGGCAAAAACACTACTGCCTGTTCGCTTCATATCATCACAGGACTCTAGCCCCTAAATCATATAATCATCGCCGTATTCCTCCCGGCTGGCGGCTAGCGTCGCTAGTTTAGCCACGAGACCGAGGGGGGAAAGGCGGCTCATGCATTCTTCGGAATCGTTAGCGCACATGGGTTGGAAGCGCATGCCGCGGGCGTTGAGATTGGTGTAGGTATCGCGTTCCTCGTTGATGCGGTAGGCACCGCCCATCGGCGTGCCGTCGATGAGGTAAAGCATCGGTTCGGCGATGCCGCCGTCGATAACATCGATAGTGGGGACGCCTTCTTGGATGATCACTTCCGAAGTGTGCACGCCTTCTTTAATCACGTCCATTTTGTTGCGGCTTTTTTTATTCATTTCATACACATCTTCGCCGCTTTTGGCGGTCATGATGCCCATGCCATAGGTGCCGGAATCGGCTTTGATGAAGACATACGGGTCTACTTTTACGTTATATTGCGCATAACGTTCGCGCACGACGCGCAGGATTTTTTCCACGCCCAGCGCAACGCATTCAATGCCTTTGCGTTCTTTGAAATCGATCAACCCGCATTTATGAAATTCGGCGCGTAGCAACCACGGGTCCAATTGAAACGCCTGTGCAAATTCGTAACTGACGTCGCGATAGGCATCGAAGTGAATGCTTTTCTTGCGGCGATACCAGCCTTGGCCAATGGCCGGAATAATCGTTTGCGTAATGCCCTTCAAAATCGCCGGTGAGCCGGAGGTCATGTCGTTATTGATAATAATCACATCCGGCACAAAATCGCAGTCGGTCTTCAGCGTGTTCCCGTCTTTTTCCAACGGTTGTTGCACCAATGACTGGCCAGAGGAATCCTGCAAATGAATTGCTTCACCTTCTTCCGCCTGCAAGCTACCGATCCGCACTTCGTAACCGGCGCGCTGCAGCAGTGATAATAACGCCTGTAAGTTATCGAGATAACCCAGATTGCGCGTGTGATTTTCTGGAATGATCATCACTTTTTTAACCGGATGCGACAGTTTTTGCATGAAGGCTTCGATCAACTGTACCGCGCGTTTTTGCGACGGTTCAGACAGATGATTGAATCCTGCCGGAAACAGATTCGTATCGACTGGCGCGATTTTATACCCGGCATGGCGAATATCGACCGAACTGTAAAAACTGGGCGGCGTCGCGGTAAAGGCAGCGTGGAACCAGTCGGCCACCTCCTGCTCTTGGGCGCGCAGCGTTTCGGTTAATTGGGTAATAATGGCACTCGACACTGGCATCCTCCTCAAGGCATGAAATGTGGAGCCTGATGCCAGTCTCCCCAATAGGTTTGCGTAATTGCAAGTAAACTTAGGGCGGCGGTGTCGGCGCGCAAGATGCGCGGTCCTAATCCGATGCCGATTGTGTAAGGCTGAGCACGGATCAGCTCACCCTCTTCCGGCGCAAAACCGCCTTCAGGACCGATAAGGATTCCCCATCCGTTCGGTACCGGCGCAGTGTTTAGTTGATCCCGTACCGGTGGGCACGCGCCACTCTCATCCGCAAATACCAGTGGCAGGTCTTTTGGCCATGCCGCTAACAATTCCGGTAAACTAACGGGTTCATGCACGTCCGGAATGCTCAATCGCTCGCATTGTTCTGCGGCTTCGATTGCATTCGAATGCAAGCGCTCCGTATTGACGCGGTTTACATTGGTATATTGCGTTAATACCGGCTGCAGAGCGGCCGCGCCCAGCTCGGTCATCTTTTGCGCCAGATAATCGATCTTGCCAAATTTGATGGGCGCAAAGCATACCCGGCAATCGGGGACGGTGGTTTGCGGTTTTAATTGCGATTCAATCCGAAGGTCGACCTGTTTTTTGCGCAGCTCCTGCACCGTAGCGCGCCATAACCCATCACGCCCATTGAATAAGGCCACCGCATCGCCGCTTTGTAGGCGGAGCACCCGACTTAAAAAATGCGCCTGATCGCCTTCGAGCAGTAACGGCGTTTGCGCCGTCAGCGGCGCGCTTACATAGAGGCGGGTTTTAATGGCAGTTTCCGACACGTCGTTCCTTTGCGGCTACTATATACGGATTTTGCCGCAGATGACAAACGCCAATGCCGCCGCTACAGTGGCGCGCATGACCGTAAAGCTCGCCCCTTGGATTGCGCTTACCCGCTTCGATAAACCGGTGGGAACCTGGCTTGTCTTGTGGCCCGCCTGGTGGGGCGCATTGGCGGCGGGTACGCCGGATGCCATGACGATGATCCTGCTGGCCCTTGGCGCACTGCTCATGCGCTCGGCTGGATGTGTGATCAACGATATGACCGATCGCGACCTTGACCGTCATGTCGCACGGACCGCAACCCGCCCATTGGCCGCGGGCACACTCACCTTGCGACAGGCGATGATCGGGCTGCTCGTGTTATTGATTGCCGCTGCTGCCATTTGCTGGGCGCTCAATCCAAAATTGTTTATGTTAGCCGTGCCAGTGCTCGTGTTGATTATCCTGTATCCGCGCATGAAACGCATCACCTGGTGGCCGCAAGCCTTTCTCGGGCTAACGTTTAATATGGGCGTCTGGTTTGGCTGGTTTGCCATGACCGATACTTTTAGCCTCGTGCCTGCACTACTGTATCTTGCCGCCATCGCGTGGACGATAGGCTATGACACGATTTATGCGCATCAGGATATCGAAGACGATTTGCGCATCGGCATTAAATCGACCGCTATTCACTTTGGACGTTGGAACCGCTTAGCCATTGGTGCCTGTTATTTGCTGACTGCCTCCATCTTCGCGGCGACCGGGGTAATCACGTCTGCGCATTCCCTGTTCTGGCCCGCTTGGTTAGCCGCGATTTGCCTGCTGTTTACCCAAACTGTCACATTTGTGCCGCGCGACGCGGGCAAGGCGCTCTTTTTATTTAAAATAAATCCCTGGGTGGGCTTCTTTTTCGCGCTTGCCATTACCTTTTCGGGTTAGATTCGTTCTAAAGCCTGACAAATTTTTTTAAAATCTTAGACTTTTGTTAACCTTCTTGTGCGATTCTGGAAGGATGTGAGTGAAAATTTGAGGAGAAGATGCAAGACGTATCGACCTATTTTTCCCCGCCAGAAAAGCCGGCAGACCCGCTGGTGAAGGCGGGAACCTACCCGCCAAGAACGGGTATGACCAATGCGGCGGAGATGACCGATGGCTACCCCGGTCGCTTTATTACGGCGCTGGAAAACACCATGGCCAAAAGCGATGGGCAACATGAAGGTGCGCTTGTCATCTTGCGCGTCAACAATATGCCAATGATTCTCCGTGCGGCAGGCGCACCTGCTTCGGAAGAAGTGATGCAGAAAATTTACGATCAAGTCAGCACAATCATTGGCGTTGAAGACGAAGTGTTCCGCGTCCAGCGCGATGAGTTAGGCGTGATTCTTAATCATGCCGGAGAATCGGAAGTCGATTATTTGGCTGGGCGCATGCTCTCTGCCATCAAAGATTTGACTTTCAATTCCAATATTAGTGCAATCCATTGCTTCTGTTCGGTCGCCACCGTATGTTTCCCGACACAGGCGAAAAATGTCGAAGAAGCATTGAGCATGGCCTATCTCGCAACGCATGATCATACGATCAGCGATCAGGCAATTCGCAAATATGATGCCTCTGAAGAAATCGCCGCTTGGCACCGCCAGGAAATGAGTCTGGCAAATTACCTGCATAAAGCGATTGAAGAAAATCGGCTGTTGTTGGCCTATCAGCCGATTATTAACAGCAAAGATGGTTCATTGGCGCATGTCGAAGCATTGTTACGAATTCGCAGTGATGATGGGAAAATTTCCTCCGCGGGCGCCTTGATCCCGATCGCGGAGCGTATGGGCCTGATCGACATTATCGATGAGCGCGTATTGAAAATGGTAGTGAAAGAGTTACGTCGCGACCCCACCACCAATATCGCGTTCAATATTTCCAATCTAACCACACATAACGCGCAATGGATGCATTTATTCTGCGAATTGATGACGGAAACGCCAGAGATCGCCGAGCGTTTAATCGTGGAAATCACAGAAACCGCCGCGCATCGTGACTTACAACACACGGCCGTATTTGTGGCGGAAATTCAATCTTTCGGTTGCCAGGTCGCGCTAGATGATTTCGGTTCCGGTTATACATCGTTCCGGCAGTTGAAAACCCTATCGGTCGACATGGTTAAAATTGATGGGTCCTTTGTGAAAGACCTGGTCGATAGCGCGGATAATCGTTTCTTTGTGAAAACCCTGTTGGATTTCACCAACGCTTTTGGCCTACGTTCTGTTGCAGAATTCGTCGAAAATGGCGAAATTGCAAAAATGCTTATGGAACTGGGGGTTGAGATGTTACAAGGATATTACTTCGGTATGCCTGAAGTCAAAGAGGATGCCTCGCATGAGGCCGAAGGCGCGTAATAGGGGACTGAGTAATTGAAGGCCAATGATTTAAGTAAAACCCATATCGTTCTTGCCGATGCGGATGTGCGCATCGCCAATGTGATGAAACAAGCGCTGCGCGGCATGGGTTTTGAAAATATCACCATTGTTTCTAAAGGTTCCGAAGTCCTAGACATTGCGCAAGAGGAAGGCATCGATCTTCTGATTACCGAATGGGAACTCGAATCGACGAATGGAACTGACTTAGGCAAACTACTCCGCGATCCCAGCTACAATCAAAACATCATGATGCCAATCATGATGAGTACTGCACGCGCGGAAATTTCTGATGTTAAATCTGCGCGTGACAGCGGCATGAGTGAGTTTCTGGTTAAACCCTTTACCAGCCAGTCGCTTTTCGCCCGGTTAAAACGTTCGATCGATCATCCACCCGATTTTATTATTTCAGAAAAATTTACTGGCCCGGATCGTCGCCGTCGCGGTAATCCCCCACCCGGGATGAAAGAACTCCGCGTCGAGGAACCAATCAAAGTGCTCGGCGTGAATCAGTCGCGCAATAATGGGCGCGCCTATATGGTACCCAACGACAAACGCATCCGCAAGCAGGCGAACCTCACCATGCCGCTTGATCAGCTGATTACCCAAGAAGTGTTGGTAGAGGCGCAAGCGTCGATTGATGCATTTAAAGAAGAGTCCGCATCCTGGATCGGCGGCGATGTCCTCGCGTTAGAAAACGCGGTGCAACAATTGCGCGTTAACGGCAATAGCAAAAAAGAAGTATTGCAACTATTGCTCTCCCTCAAAAGCCGTGCAGGCACGTTTGGACATGATAACGCGGTAAAGGTCTGTTTTGAGATGTATCTTTTCATGCAGCATGTCTTTGACCGGCAGGCGGATGTGCATCACAAACTCGCTGCACGTTACGTGGACGTGTTAAAAATTCTACTATCGCAGCAAGCGGAACGGTATGATGCGGCCATGCAGCAAGCGCTGATCGACGAATTAACCAAGATGACGCAACGCGTGCGCTTATCGCAGTGGTAACCCTAAAAAAAGTGTTGTGCGCGGGCTAACCCTTCGCTAAGACAGAACTCGGGCCGGCTTAGCTCAGTTGGTAGAGCAGTTGATTTGTAATCATCAGGTCGCGGGTTCGACTCCTGCAGCCGGCACCACTTTTCCCTTAGTGTTTACTGAACTTTTTATTAATCCTGCCAACACGCCATAAAGGCACGCAGAATGGTGTGTAAGGCATCCCCGAGCATATAGCAGTAAAATAAAAGGGCGCAGAATGCGCCCTCTCAGTCTTCTCTATGCATATGAATTAAAGCTGGTTATTTGCTTGGCTTTCGGTGGCTTTCCACTGAAAGACTAATGCCTTTTGGTTTTCACCGGCGGTGATTTTTTGGGTTTTGGCTATTCCGTTATGGGTCGCCTCAATAGTATAGGTTCCAGGCTCTAACTTAGCGAAAAACAGAGGGCCTTCAGTCACGGTTTCAATGACGGTTTCGCCAGAAGCATTAGTGATTTTGACGGGAATATCGGCGAGATATGCACCGGTGCTTTCAGCGGTGGTCATTTTCACATTATAGTTATTCTGCATCGCTTCCAATTGTTGCCGATCCTGTTCGCCCACACCGCCAGACATGTAATTTTTTGTGTCGGCTTGCGTAGTTGCAGACGTCTGAGCGGAGTTTGCTGGCATTGCAGAAGGTGATGTCGCACCCTGTTTTGGCAGGGTCAGGACATGATTCGGATTGGTTTGAGGTTCCGTCGCCATCGTCGCAGTTGAGTCGGCTGCCCAAGCTGCGCTTGAGAGTAAAATAGCGGCGCTAAATGTCATCATGCGATATTTCATTATAAAGTCTCCTTTAGGTTGCGTGGGTACTATCGTGGAAAGCATCTTAAAAAAGAAGTGGATGCACTATTCGAAAAAATAAAAAATGACTAAATTAGTCGGCCGCTTTTCGCACCAGTTTATCAATGCCATGTCCGATGCGTTTGAAGAGCGACGGATTCTTTTGCGACAAACTATCGTCCAGCCCCGTTAGCCGCGCTTCATACGCATTGACCAGCTCTTTCTCGCGATTCATTAAGCGTAACGCCGCCAGTGCCTCATGGGCTTGTTCCAGCGCATGTTGCGCCAATGCCCAGGATTCCAACTGCATGAATTGCTCGCAAATATCGGTATGCGTAATCAGTAAATGTTTAGCGCCAGGTTGCCAACTGCGGGTTGTCATGCCTTGATACAACATATCCAATTCGCGATCGGCGGCGATGGTGGCAGCGCTGTCATCTTTAACGCTCTGATCTTGCAATGCCTTCAACGCATTACCGATTTTTTCCTGATACAATCGTGCAGGGGTACCGCCCGATAATGTCATCAAGCTATATTCTGTCGGCTCCGTACGGTGCGCTTTTAGTTCTTTTGCCGCTTTGACCGCCGTGGCATAGCGCGCATCGCCATCGCTTAACGGGACGAGCAAATGGCTCAGCATGCCATGGCTGACATATTGCATATCCATCACGCGCATTTTACCACTGCTACTCTCCACCATCGCGGTGCGCGCTTTGAGGTCTTTTAATTGTCGGATTGCCGTCTCACGCTGTACTGCAGCCAAACGTATTTTGACCGCATATAATTTAGAAAGAATTTCCGTATGCGCATACGGCGTAACTTCCGTTAGGGCAATCGGCGCATCTGCTTGTAACGCCTCATCCGAAGACGCTTTGTGAGCAATGGGTACCGGTGGTTTTGGCACGGGTACGGGATATTCCTCGGTCATGGGGGCAGGTTGACATGCCGCCAGTAATGGCAGCAATACCCACGGCGCTACCCGGCGCGATGTGGCAGGCTTAATAACGATAGGAAAGCGTAATGGCACCAAACTGGTCTCCCCCATTTTGACCTTCAAATTCTTCCGTCATGATCACATGCGTATAGCCGACGCGCCAGTCTTCATATGTCACGACCGCACCCATTTGCAGGCCGCCCACAAAGTATTTTTTATCTACACTCGGTGAGTCTTTAAACGTATTTCCATCTAGGAAGATATTATGTCCCACCGCACGCCCTTCAACACCGGCAAACAGGTAGCCGCCCAATTGCTGGGTGGGCACAAAGAAATCCGAGCCCGGTAGGCTTGGCCGGATGCGTGGCGAACCGTAATCCGCGGGCAAGTCAAAGCCGATGCGCGCTGTCGCGCCCACAACCGCTTGCGTAAACACGTTACCGATACTACCGCCCGCATGCGGTGTGAGATCAAAGCCTAGCCCAAAGGGAGAGAACTGATAGAGATTCCGCCATTTGCGCTCATAGGTCAGCATAATCGCCGGTTCGTCCTTCAACTGAGAATCCCAACCCGAAGGATCGGGCGAATCCGTCCAATCATGCACCGTTTCTTGCACCTGTTCCGCATAGGCAGAAGGGCCAACGATACCCAGCGATAGCTCCAAATTATCCAGATGGTCGCCCGCATCTGACATTAAGCCGATATTGCCATACAGCCAACCTGCATAGGGCCGGTCATTCGGATCGGGCGTGTATGTCGAAATATCTTCTGGCGTATACATGCTTTGCCCAATGCCAAGACTATAACGCTCCCGCCCGTTTTTAGGAAAAAACGGAAGAAAATCAGCAAAATCGCGCAAAAATTGCGGGGTGTCCGCTTCTGGTGACAGATAAGCCAGACGGATGCCGTTGGTATAATGCTCATCAGAGCCTGACCAGCGGTCATTCTCCCACGCCACCGTGATCATCCCTTTATCATCCTCTTTCGGACGCTGCAGGGTCGGATCGACCGCGAGCGCGGGACTGGCGAGGAATGCCAGTGTCAGGCTGGTTGCTATCAATTTCATGCTTCTACTTGTGCCTCACTATTTTATATCTGCCTAGCGCAAAATGCAGCGCTTTACGATTTCCTTATGTCCTTGCGCTATGCGTCATATCGGTATTTGATACGCAGGCGACGAGGGTGAAGGAAGCGCTATGGATGAATTAGAAGAACTGGTCAATACTGATAGCTATGGCAAAGCGGTAGAAGGCTGGGCCGATACCACCTGGAATACGATCACGGAGATCGCCTCAACACCCGCACTTTATCAAGAACTTCTAGCCGTCGTGGGCGTATGCATCTTTGCTTATGTGACGGGCCGGCTTCTACGTCATTATTTCCATAATCTTCGTGAGGATCCTTCGATTGAATATTTGTCTGGCCGCTGGTTTGCTATGCGGGCGGGTCGGTTGATCCCACCATTGATTATTTTAGGGCTACTAAGCCTGACCAATGTGTTTGGCGAAAATATTTTCACCAGCGGCGTGTTTATCAACATTGCCAACAAACTCGCCGTATTATGGCTCATCTGGATTTGTTTACAGGCCTTTGTATCGAACGTCTTTATCCTCTCAGTTGCATCCTGGATTTTATTGCCTGCCGCCGGACTGGCCCTTTTTGGCCTGTATAGCGAGGCCACCGAATGGCTAGACGCATTAGGGTTTTCCGTAGGTGAAGTGCGGATTTCCGCACTCACGGTTATTAAAGCGATTCTGTTTGCCACCTTTCTGATTTGGGCAGCGAACTTATTAAGCCTTCGCGGCGTCTCCTATATTCGTGGCCGATCGACATTGAATAGCTCGACGCGTGAACTGCTGGTCAAAACCTTTCAAATAATTCTATACGCCATCGTTTTCGTCCTGACATTGGATCTGATCGGGATTGATCTGACTGCACTTGCCGTATTCGGCGGTGCGCTCGGTGTAGGGCTGGGGTTCGGTCTGCAGAAAATCGCATCTAATTTTATCAGCGGTATTATCTTGTTAATGGAACGCTCAGTCCGAATCGGTAACCTGGTCGAATTAGACCAAAGCGCCTTTGGGTTCTTACGCAAATTAGGCGCACGTGCCAGTATCGTCGAAACCTACGATGGGCAGGAAATCATGATTCCAAACGAGGATTTCATTACTTCCCGCGTCATCAACTGGACTTATAGTAACAATCAGGCGCGCGTGCATGTGGAGTTTGGGGTGAGCTACGCCACCGAGGATTTACGCTTCGTAGCCGATCTCGCCAAGAAGGCCGCTGCTGCCTATCCTGGGACGGCTAAAACGCCGGAGCCGACTTGTTTTCTGGCGAATTTCGGCGAAAGCTCGGTCGACTTTATTTTAATGTTTTGGATCGATTATGTGAAAGAAGGCCGCTACGCCGCTAAAAGCGCGGTGATGTTTACCTTATGGGATCTGTTGAAAGAACATAATATAGAGATTCCGTTCCCGCAGCGTGATCTTCATATTCGCTCAGGACTCGACTGGCCGGAAAGCCTTACCAAGGGTTCTAAAATATCTAATAAAGAAGAATAAATTCTTATTTAGCTAAATTTTATAAATAAGCGTGACTCGCCTGCGCGCATTCTTATTCAGTTCTCAATTACTGTGAGGGCATTAGAACGAAGGAGAAGAATCATGCAACGTTTAGCCATCCCTACTCAAATCGACCTAATCGATTATATGTTGAGCCATCACGGTGAAGTACCGGTATTGGATCGGTCATATAGCGATCAAAGTATTTCATCTGAGCAGTTACATGTCGAAGGCATCGATGCCCCTGAAGAAGAAATCGAAGACGAGAACGAACTCGATGAAGCATACCTGCACGCTTTCAAACCTAATTTTAAAGCAAATTAATAAAAGGCGCCCGATTGGGCGAATACTTATAGAATCTTTATTTGTGCCCACGCATAGTAAAGGAAAGCTGATTTAAAAATAATAGCGTGGAGTAATACGGTTGAACGTGGTTGTAGCGATAAACGCACACCCCAAGATGGGGGTATTGCTAAATGCAGCCAACCGACGGGCACAGCAGCTGGGTACCGGCTGGCAAGCCGTATTCGTTGAAACGCCGGAATACCATTTGCGCAGTCAGGCGCATCAGCAAAAAATTCTCTCATTTATGACGCGCGCCGAAGAAATGGGCGCGCAAGTGCGGCGTGTAGAAGCACCGACCGTTGAGCGTGGGCTGATCGAATATCTGCAGCCTTATGACGAAGCGGAATTATTTGTGGGGCGGCATCGCCATGCCAATACAATTACACGGATTCATAAACCCATCTACCATCAGTTAGAACAAGCCCTTAAATCGCGCGTTACAGTACATCCGGTAAATCTGACCGGTCCGATTCAAAACGAATCAAAATTAGATGTCTTTCGTATGCGCCGTTTGCGTATATCGCATGTTATCTGGTCACTGTTCAGCGTCTTTCTAGCCTATCTTCTTACTGAGCTAATCCGCTCTTTTATGAGTGTCGGAGAATTTAACGCTGCCAGCTATAATGCCGGGGCGGTGTTCATGCTTCCTCCGATGATCATGGCATTGCGGTATGGATTAATTCCTGGCCTGATTGCGGCATTGGGCGGATTTTTGACGCTTAATTATTTTTACATTTACCCTATTTATGAGATCGAACTCTCCGCCACGCATGATATGGTAAATGGTGCTTTGTTCTTTGGCGTCGCGTTGGTAATGGCCTTTTACGGGAGTTATAATTTCGCCTATGCCGAATCCATTCGTCAGCGCGAACGGCAAATTCAGGCCCTTTTATCGATCAGCGAAGTCGTCGCGCAATCTAATAGCCGTAGTGAGGCATTAGAGAAAATTCACCATGCCATTTCCGATTTACTAGAAATGGATGTCGCGATTTTACTTCCGCAAACACTTAATCCGCAGAAATTAGATATTGCCTATGCGGAAACCGAAGACCCCTTCTCCGACCGGGATCACGAGGCCATCGAATATTGTTGGAATTACCTGCGGACCAGTGGTTGCGCCACCCCACGCTACAGTAATCTCAATTGGCGGTTTGAGCCGATGATTACGGGACAGGATCGATTAGGAATTTTAGCTATTCATATTCCACCGCGTTGCAATATCGATGTCAGCTTTGGCCAGTTTGTCGCCGCGCTCGCCGATCAGGCAGGCAATATTTTAGAACGGCTGGAACTGTCGAAAGAAATCGAAAGCAAGCGTATCTCCGAAGAGCGTGAAAAATTGCGTTCGATGTTGTTGTCGTCTGTCTCGCATGATTTGAAAACCCCGCTTGCTTCCATCATCGGCTCATTAAGCGTCTATCACGGCATGTATGATGCGCTACCCGATGCGCAAAAGCGCGAATTAACCGAAACCGCGCTTGATGAAGCGCAGAGGTTGGATAGTTTTATCACCAATATCCTAGATATGACCCGTATTGAAAGCGGCCATGTGCAATTTAAAAGCGAATGGGTGAACCCAACGCATATCGTGCATCGTGTCGTGAAACGGTTGTCACAACGTCTGCGGCATCATACGGTGGTTACCACCCCGAATCTCGAAGTCGAAATTATGACCGATCCGATTATGTTGGAGCAAGTCATCCAGAATCTGATCGATAACGCAGCCAAATATTGCCCGGCGGGATGCACTATCCGCGTAGAAGGCGAAAAAGGAAAAGATTTTTATCGGCTTTATGTCCGCGATGATGGCCCAGGTATTCCAGAAGAGAAGTTTGATTCGATCTTCGATAAATATGCGCGCCTGCGTCAGCAGGATACTAAAGTGGCTGGAACAGGCTTGGGCTTATCCATCGTCAAGGCGGTCATGGAAGAACAAGGCGGCGTAGTCTCTGTCCGTAATCAACCTTCTGGCGGTGCCGAATTTGCTTTGCATTTCCCGGACTATAGAATGGATCAGGCGGCATGAATTATCTTAAAGACCGCCGGATACTGGTCATCGACGATACCGATGCCATACGCTCTTTTTTGCGTATCTCTATGGAAGCCTATGGCGCAACCTTCTTGGAAGCAGATACCGCCATGAAAGGCTTGGCGATGGCTACCGAGTCTGAACCAGATTTGGTAGTACTTGACCTTGGCCTGCCGGATCGGGATGGCCTCGATATTTTAAATGACATTAAAACCATTGCAAACCCGCCTCAGGTGATTATTTTAAGTGTGCGTAAGGATCGGAATGTTAAGGAAACGGCATTTTCGCGCGGAGCGGATAGTTACCTGACCAAACCCTTCATGATGGATGACCTAATGGACACCATTAATGAACGCCTGGCCAAATTAACCGATAGAAAGAGTGATCGTGTCTGATATTAAAAATACTGTGCTGATTGTAGATGATGAGCCGCAAATCCGTAAAATGCTGAAAATTGCGCTGGAAGGTGTGGGATATAAAACCGAAGAGTGCGACAACGGAAAAGAAGGCGTACGCCTGACGGCTTCCGTCAAACCAGATATCGTCCTGCTTGATCTTGGTCTGCCGGATCTCGATGGTAAAGAAGTCCTCACGCAGATTCGCGAATGGTCGCAAGTGCCTGTAATTATCCTGTCTGTGCGCAGCGATGACAGTGAAATCGCTACAGCGCTGAATCAAGGCGCAGATGATTATGTAACCAAACCTTTCAACCATGAAGTCCTGCTGGCACGCGTCAACGCCAACTTGCGCAAAGCGGCCACTAAAGAAGCCGGTGAGCCGGAGCTGCGTAACGGCAAAATCCGTATGGATCTGGTGCGTCACGAGGTGTTCTTAGATAATGAGCGCCATAATTTCACGCCCAAAGAATATGAATTGCTGCGTTATTTTATGACCCATATGGGCAAAATGCTGACGCATAAACAAATTCTGAAAGATGTTTGGGGCCCAGCCCATGCGGAAGATATGCAATATCTGCGCGTTTATGTCGGTCAAATTCGTGAGAAAATCGAGAATGATTCGTCTAACCCGGAATTCATCATTACCGAACCGGGTATCGGATATCGCATGGAAGTGCTTGAGAAAAAAGCAGACGCTGCCTAGCCTTTATAGCATCTTTATCTGGCTTGCCTCTATCGGATATTTAAAGCTTACATAGGATTTGGCACGCTAAGTAATAACAAAGGAGTTATTACTATGGCCCATACCGAATCTCATCGTGCGCCGGTTATCCGCTATTTTGCTGGGTTCTTGGCTGCATTTGCACTTTTCATCGGCGGAACATGGCTGGTAGGGAGTGCACTGGTTAGCGAATCTGCATTGCCAACCGCTGTATTGATCGTTTTGCCGATCCTCATTTTTGCAGCGATTGCCAGTCTTGCAGCGTTATTTCTCAAAAAGACTGCGGCACTATCCCAAGATGTGCATCATGATGGCTCAACCATCAAATTAAGCAAAATCGCTGAGCCGCAAAAGCGCCCGCGGTTGCAAGAGTAACCTGTTGTGCGCGCGTGGTCGATAGTAGCTATCTTATGTGTCAGTGCATGCATGCCTTCTAAGGAAAAACCTCAGATTGAGCAGGCGCTAGAATCTTCACTCACGGAAGAAGATCTCATTCACGATAAAAATCCGGATTACACCGTCCGGAGCTTTTCGGCCGGCGAGCTACATACAAAATCCAATAGAGTGCCATGATTATTCATCCCAATACGCAAGCCAATCCCTATCTGGTGCCCTCGGTAACAACAGACGGGGAAGAACGGCTTACAGGCATCGAGCTTGAATTTCTGGGCCTGACCATTGCTCAGATCGCCGATGTCATAGCCGATGCTTTTAAGGGTGAGACGCAATTAGTCCATCAGCATTTATCGACAGTAGAAACGTCAGATTACGGTAGTTTCCGTGTCGAGCTCGATTGTCGGTTAATGCAAAAACTGGCTCAGGAGACTATTGAAAATAAAGGTCTCAGCAAAGCTATTGATGCTGTGCTATCTCCAATGGTGACTCAGGTCGCCCCGTTTGAGATTGTTACCCCACCTTTAGATGCGGATGGCATTGAAATGCTAGACGCATGCGTGAAAACCCTGCGGCTTCTAGGCGCGCAAGGTACTAGCGCGCATCCCCTTCATGCCTTTGGTATGCATATCAACCCTGAGATTGCCGCCAAGGATGCGGGATATCTTCTGTCTGTGATTCAAGCTTACTGTCTTTTACACGATGAATTAGCCGCCGATATGGATCTAACCCGTAAAGCCACATCGTTTGCGGGCGCTTACCCATTAGCCTATACACGTTTAGTACTTCAGCCGGATTATTCTCCGACTTTGGGGGAATTGATTGACGACTATCTACATTACAACCCTACCCGCGATCGGGGGTTAGACATGTTGCCATGCTTTATGCATCTGGATGCGCCACGCATTCGTCAGGCCATTGATGATCCCTTGGTGAAACCCCGCCCGACCTTTCATTTTCGGCTACCTAATTGCAAGATCGATGAGGCTAACTGGAGTATCACCGATGAATTGAATCAATGGCGCAAAGTGGAAGCGTTAGCCGCAGATAAGGTTGCCCTGCAAACTGCCTCGCAGAATTTTTTAGAAACCAAAGCAGAATCATGGTGGTTCATGCAATCGTCAAAGGAGTCCGGCTCATGGTTGATGTAACCACCCCAAGACCAGTCATCGCGATCACATTTCCCGATGAGGGATATACGATGATGCGCTTGTTTACCCGGCTTGCTGTCTGGTTAGCAGGCGGTAAACCTGTACTGGTGCATCCGTCCGATCCGCAATTTGATATGACGGCCGATGGTTTGGTGCTCGGTGGCGGGCAGGATGTGTATCCCCCACTCTATCATCAACGCGCCAAGCCAGATTATGTCTATAATCATGCGCGCGATAAGCTGGAAACCTTGTGGTTAAAACGTATGGATGATGCAGGTAAGCCTGTATTGGGTATTTGCCGCGGGGCGCAGCTGATGAATATCGTGCGCGGTGGCACATTGCATCGCGATTTTTCGAAGATTTATGAAGAGGCCGAATATCCTAATAGTTTGATCGCAAAAATATTCTACCGCAAAGCGATGTATGTTCAGCCGACTTCGACACTGGCGAAGGTGACTGGATGCAACCCGTGTCGCGTGAATAGCATGCACACACAGTCGATTGCTAATACGGGTAAAAACCTCACCGTTACCGCGATGGAACGCAATGGCGTGGTACAATGTATTGAAGATACGGCAAAGCCGTTATTTATGGGCGTACAATTCCACCCGGAATTTCTGATTTATAATGCGCGCTATCGCGAATTATTTGGCTATTTCGTCAATCAGGCGAAACAGATGATGCAGGCCACTAACTCCCGGGAATATCCCACTCACGCCACCGCGCATTAACATTTGTTATGCTTTTGCTTTGCTTTCGGCGAAATACTGATACATCTGCCCTATGGGTATTCAACCGGACCATTGGATTCGCGAGCAGGCACAGAAAAATGGCATGATCGAGCCGTTCGTCGAGCATTTAACGCGTGAAGGCGTGATCTCTTATGGATTATCGTCTTACGGCTACGACGCCCGTGTGGCCGATGAATTCAAAATTTTTACCAATGTAGACTCTGCCACGGTAGATCCGAAAAATTTCTGCAGCTCTAGCTTTGTTGATCGCCAGACGGATTGTTGCATCATTCCGCCAAATAGCTTCGCATTGGCGCGGACCGTCGAATATTTCCGCATTCCACGTGACACGTTAGTCATATGCTTAGGCAAATCCACCTATGCACGCTGCGGTATTATTGTAAATGTCACCCCGCTGGAACCCGAATGGGAAGGCCATGTGACGCTGGAATTTTCCAATACCACACCGCTTCCTGCGAAAATTTACGCTAACGAAGGCGCGTGTCAGTTTCTGTTTTTAAAGGGCGAATCTCTCTGCGAAGTGTCTTATGGCGATCGTAAGGGCAAATATATGGGCCAGCGTGGCGTCACGCTTCCACGTGTCGAGAAAAGCGCCTAATCCATGGATAAATTACGCATTGTAGGCGGAAAACCGCTGCATGGAACCATCCGCATCGCCGGGGCTAAAAATGCAGCCTTGCCGTTGATGGCAGCATGCTTACTGAGTGAGAGGCCGGTGCGGTTACGCAATCTGCCCTACCTTGCGGATATCGTCACGATGGGTAAATTATTGCGTCAGCATGGGGTAACCTTCCACATGCATGACGCGGGGGAGCGCGGTCGCGAAATAACGCTGCATGCCGAGAAAATCGATAATCTGACCGCACCGTATGACATTGTGCGCACCATGCGGGCATCGGTTCTGGTGCTAGGCCCACTGCTCGCGCGGTTTGGTAAAGCACGCGTCTCCCTTCCTGGGGGCTGCGCCATTGGCACACGCCCGGTCGACTTGCATTTAAAAGCGCTGGAAGCCATGGGCGCAGAGATCGACGTTAAGGAAGGCTATCTTGATGCCAAGGCCCCGCAAGGGTTGAAAGGCGGAGATTTCACCTTTCCGCAAGTTTCAGTCGGCGCCACGGAAAATGCGTTGATGGCCGCGGTGCTTGCGGATGGTACGACGCGGTTAAGTAACGCCGCACGCGAACCAGAAATTCGTGATCTGGCGCATTTGCTACAAGCCATGGGCGCCCAGATCGAAGGCATCGACACCTCCGAACTGATTATTCACGGCGTAACCCAATTGCACGCCGCCACGCATGATGTGCTGCCAGACCGCATTGAAGCCGGATCATATCTGGCCATTGCAGCGATGACGGGCGGCGAGCTAACGCTGGAACATTGCCAACCGGACGATATGCGCGCGACGCTTGCCGCGCTGGAGCAAACGGGACTCCACACCCAGATTGATGGCACCACGATCCGCACGCTACCGCGCACCGCACCGCTACAACCCGTCCATATTACCACCGAACCGCATCCCGGCTTTCCGACCGATATGCAGGCGCAGTTAATGGCCGTGTTATGCTGTGCGAATGGCACATCGCAACTGACTGAAACTATTTTCGAAAACCGCTACATGCATGTACCGGAGCTAGCGCGGATGGGCGCAGATATTACCGTTAAAGGCCAGATGGCGTCGATTACCGGCGTTGAGAAACTGACCGGCGCAGAGGTGATGGCGACCGATTTACGGGCCAGCCTTTCCTTAGTGATTGCCGCATTGGTTGCTGAGGGCGAAACCATCATCAATCGGGTCTACCATCTGGATCGCGGCTATGAACGGCTGGAAGACAAGCTAAAACTCTGCGGCGCTGATATCGAGCGCATGCATTAACACTTGTTTGCCGCGGCGCAATTTGCCATAGTCGCGCCATGCAACGCCCTATCACCCTCGCTATTCCCAAAGGCCGCATCTACGAAGAGTTGAAGCCGCTGATGAAATCTGTTGGCATCGAACCCGAGCCGGGCTTTTTCGATAGCAGCAATCGCGCCTTACAATTTGCTACGAACCGACCGGATTTATCGATCATCCGCGTGCGCAGTTTTGACGTGGCCACTTTTGTGGCTCGCGGTGGTGCGCAGATTGGCGTTGTAGGAAGCGATGTGTTGGAAGAGTTTGATTATCAAGGTCTTTACGCACCGGTGAACCTTGATATCGGACATTGCCGGTTGAGCATTGCCGAACCTGTCGATGCACCACCAGTCCGCCTGCACACGCATCGCCGCGTCGCAACCAAATATCCGAATCTCACCAAAGCCTGGTTTGCGCAACGCGGCATCCAAGCGGAATGCATTAAGTTAAACGGCGCGATGGAACTCGCCCCCGGATTAGGCCTTGCCGAACAAATCGTCGATCTGGTTTCGACGGGGAACACGCTAAAAGCCAATCACTTGCGCGAAAGCGATGTCATCATGCAGGTCTCATCGCGCCTGATTGTGAGTCGTAGCGCCCTTAAAACCGATAGCACGCGGTTGAACGAGTTGATCGCCGCATTCGAAACGGCGGTAGGCCATGCCGACGCGGCTTAATAGCTCCGACACCGGTTTCATCCATCAGTTACAAAAGGTGCTTGCCGAACGCACGGGCGATCAGTCGCATGTGGTGCCTGTCGTCACCGATATTCTGGCGCGCGTGAAAAAAGAAGGCGATACGGCGGTATTCGATCTGACGGCGCAATTCGACCGCATTACGCTAACGGCAGAGACCGTGCGCGTCAGCCCCGAACGTATCGCCGAAGCACGGCGCACCTGCCCACCCGACGTTATAAAAGCTTTGGAACACGCAGCCGAACGCATTCGGGACTATCACGACAAACAAAAACCGCAGGATGCGCGCTGGGAAGATGCGCAAGGCATTACGCTGGGGTGGCAATGGCGCGCTTTGCAGGCGGTAGGGCTTTATGTGCCCGGAGGTCTTGCTAGCTATCCAAGTTCGGTGTTAATGAACGCGATCCCTGCCCAAGTAGCCGGGTGCGAGCGTCTGGTGATGACGGTCCCCACGCCCGATGGCAAGGTAAATCCTGCGATTTTGGTCGCGGCTGAACTGGCGGGCGTGCATGAAATCTATACGATTGGCGGCGCGCATGCCGTGGCGGCGCTTGCCTATGGTACGCAAACGATTGCGCCGGTCGATAAAATCGTTGGTCCCGGCAATGCCTATGTCGCCGAAGCCAAACGGCAGGTATTCGGTATCGTGGGCATTGATACAATTGCCGGGCCTTCAGAAATTTGCGTCGTCGCCGATGCTAAGAATGATCCGCGCTGGATAGCGGCAGATTTACTTTCGCAAGCCGAGCATGATCCGGTGGCGCAATCAATATTGATCTGCGATGATGCCGCCTTTGCCGAAGCCGTGTGCGAGGCGGTCACGCAAACCCTTCACACCTTAGAGCGACGGGATGTAGCCGGTGCGTCGTGGGAAGAATATGGCGTGGTGATTATTACCGACGATGTAAACCACTGCGCAGCGCTTATCGATCAAATTGCGCCGGAACATTTAGAACTCGCCATTGAAAATCCGGATGCGCTGGCCGCACAGATTCGCCATGCTGGCGCGATTTTCCTGGGTCGTTACACACCCGAAGCAATCGGTGATTACATTGCCGGCCCTTCGCATGTGCTCCCCACGACCCGCGCCGCGCGCTATTCATCGGGTTTATCGGTCTATGATTTCATGAAAAAAAGCAGCCTGATCGGGTGTAGCGCAGAAGGCGCAAAGCAACTCATTGCCGATGCGGCGGCCTTGGCCGATAGCGAAGGTCTGGGCGCGCATGCATTATCGCTGCGCCTGCGGGACCATTAAATCGGATTTGCTGCGCTGCAATATAATCCTTCCGTCCATTACGCGCTTTTGATATAATCACCTCATGCACGGCACAGCCACTTTAGCGACAACAGACGCCATCGCCAGTATCATCCTGGACGAGAAGACCTTTCTGCGTCGTAGCGAGGAAGTCGAACGCGAACGCGCCACGGCGATTACTGACCTGTTAGCGCATAACCGTTTTCGCCCTGATCAAATGGGCGATGGGCCGTATCATGTGTCGTTATCCTTGAATGACAACCGGCTGATTTTCTGGATTCACAGTGAAAGTAGCAGCGAGAAACAAGAAATTGCGCTTTCGGTTGCCCCCTTTAAACGGATCATCAAAGATTACTTTTTGATGTATGAAAGCTATCAGGAAGCGCTGATCTCTGCCGAACCGCATCGGTTAGAAGCGATCGATATGGGCCGTCGCGGTATCCATAATGAAGGTTCCGAACTGTTGCAAGATCAGCTGAATGGCAAAATAACCCTTGATTTTGATACGGCGCGTCGGCTATTTACCCTCATCTGCGTATTGCATATTAAATAACCCGTAGAAATGCGCATCAGCGCATTTTCTCCAAAAGGACCGCATGGCAAAAGAAGATCTATTGGAATTCGAAGGCGTAGTAGACGAACTGCTACCCAACGCAATGTTCCGCGTGAAGTTAGACAATGGGCACGAAGTGATCGCCCACACTTCCGGCAAAATGCGCAAAAACCGTATCCGCGTGTTGGCCGGTGATAAAGTCACGGTAGAAATGACGCCGTATGATTTGAGCAAAGGCCGCGTGACCTTCCGCCATAAATAAGATGGCCTTTGGCGAACACGTTTCCCTTCTTATTGCGATTCGCCTATGTCGTTAATCCTCGCCTCATCCTCCCCACGCCGTTTGGCGCTGCTGAAGCAAATGGGTTTTACGCCCGATCAAGTGATTCCCGCCGATATCAATGAAGACCCGCATATTTCGGAAAAACCGCGACCCTATGTCACGAGGATGGCGCGTGAAAAAGCGTTGGCACTTCCTGCAACGGACGCCTTCATTCTCGCCGCAGATACGATTGTGTGCGGGGCGCATCGCATTTTGCCCAAAGCGGAAGATGCCGCAACCGCTCGCGATTGTCTGCGCTGGATGTCGGGACGTCGCCATCAGGCAATTACCGCGGTGGCGATCGCCCATGACGGGCGCATCTTAAGACAACGCTTGGTGGCTACCCGCATTCGCTTCCGTCAGCTTAGCGCGCAGGATATTGAGGCGTATATCGCTTCCGGGGAATGGGAAGGCAAAGCGGGCGGCTACGGTATTCAAGGTTGCGCAGAAGCGTTTATTACTGAGATGCAGGGGTCTTACAGCGCGGTGGTCGGCCTGCCGCTCTATGAGACGCAGCAAATGCTGCGCAGTGTGGGACTAACGGTATAGCTTATCACTTGAAATTAAGCCGCCCAGCGCTTTCCCACCTAACAAATGCATATGAAAATGCGGCACAGTCTGCGAGGCATCAGCCCCGTGATTGGTGATTAAGCGATAACCAGTTTCCGCCACGCCCACCTTTTCCGCAATCTGACGAATCGCCGTGAAATAGCCTTCAATCATCGCCGCATCCGCATGAGTAGTAAAATCATGAAATGAGGTGAAGTCGCCCTTCGGCACAATGAGCACATGCACTGGTGCGGCTGGCTCAATATCACGAAAGGCGAGAACATACTCATCTTCATATACCGCATCGCAGGGTATTTCTTTGCGCAAAATTTTGGCAAAAATATTTGTCGTATCGTAACTCATGATTTTTTCCGTTTCGCTTTCTCTTCCAGACCCGACATCCCCTCGCGTTTTTCCAGTTCGGCGACAATGTCGGCAAAATCAATCTCAAGCGATTCGCACAGTACTAGCAAATGAAATAGTAAATCCGCTGCTTCGCTGATCTGCTCTTTTTTTCCCTGACTAACGGCTGCAATGGCAAGCTCACCCGCCTCCTCCACCAGTTTTTGTGCTGGCTTGCGCGGGGCCTTACTTAGTAAACGCGCCACGTAAGATGTATCAACGTCGGCAGCCTTACGGGCCGCAATACGTTCTTGAAGTGGTAAAAGTGTGTATTTTTTAATGGTTTTGGCTCGCAGATTTGTTAAACTACTCGTAAAATAATAGGGAGTTTAGGGTAAAATGCAATTTCTTGCTGTTATCCGAATACATCCATGAAATAGTAGGCAGGCATGATGCAATTAAATCAAGATGATATTCGCGCCTTGACGCAAGAACCGTCGGCCGCGATACGCAGCGACATTTGCGCGCGCCTGTGTGATGCGTATAATTCTGGCGAGTTCAGCGAACGCGAAGTCCTGCTAGCCGAAGAAATTATCAAATTACTGGCGAAAGATGCATCGCACCGCGTACGCCAAACTCTGGCACAGCAAATATGTTATAATGCGGACGTCCCGCGTGAAGTCATTTTAAAGCTCGCCAATGATTCCGAACAGATTGCCGAGCCAATCTTGCGCTATTCCTCTTTGCTAAGTGATCAGGATTTAATCGACATCATTCATGCTACGCGTAGCTTAATGAAATTGCTCGCGATTTCCCGTCGCGATACGCTGTCAGACCGAGTGTCGCAAGCGTTGATCGAAACCGGCGAATTAGAAGTGACGAAAGCAGTACTGAACAACCAGCAAGCACGGCTCGATATGAATGCGATGCAGTATTTGCTGGAGGAATATGCGCAAGATGAAGGGGTGTTATCCCTCATGGTTCACCGCGCGGCACTGCCGTCCACCATCGCGGAAAAGTTATTCACGATGGTATCGTCCGACCTGCAACGCCAACTTTCCCAGCGGTTTGAACTGTCGGTGCATTTAGCGGAAGACCTGACCAACAGTGCCCGAGAAGTCTCGCTGATGAAATTTATCACGCCTTGGATGTCGGGTCAGGACATTCAGCGCTTGGTCAACGAAATGCATACCCAAAAACGCCTGACCGATTCGGTGTTAATTCGCTCCCTCTGTATTGGCGACTTACGTTTTTTCCATGCTGCCCTCGCCCGTCGCGCGGGAATCAGTACGCATAATGCGAAACTATTGATGCTCGATCCCGGAAATCGTGGCTTTATGACCTGTTATAAGCGCGCCGAAATGCCGGAAGATTTTTGCGAAGCCATCTTTGTGCTTTATAAATGCGCACTCGAAGAAAGTGAATTCGGGCGCTATTACTACGACCATTTTACCCAACGTTTGATGCAACGCATCGTCGCCCAGCAATATGACCAAAATGTCCAGCACATGACCTATATCATGACCATTTTACGGAAGACGATTCAGGATGCCCCTACCGTCCACTAGCACAAAAACCAGTATGCTCACGCAGGAAGATATCGATCGCCTGCTGCGTGAGGACTCAGCGGATACCCGTGTCGATCTGTTGGAAAAAATTTCTGGCTTCTATAATGAAGACGAACTCAACGATCACGAGCGGATGTATGCGGAACAGATTTTTCGTTTACTTATGCGTGATGCCGAACGCAAAGTACGCGAAAATCTGGCGCTGGCATTGAAAGACAATCCGGATGTCCCACGAGATGTGATCATAGGATTGGTCAATGATGAACCACCGGTTTCCATCCCATTGTTAGAATCTTCGCTGGTGCTTAGCGATGCGGATTTGATTCGCATCGTCGAATCCAGCCGTGATACCTCGAAACTCTCGGCGGTCGCGCGTCGTCCCAATGTGTCGAATCGCGTCTCGACCGCTTTGGTCGAAACCAGTTACCCGCAAGTGGTTTCGACCTTGTTGGAAAATCAATCTGCGCAAATCAGTGAAAATAATTACAATAAAATCATCGAACAATTCTCCGATCATGAAGACATTCAGCAGCGGATGGTCGAGCGCACGGAGCTACCGGTCAGCGTGGCGGCCATTCTGATTCAGCATGTGTCCGACCGACTCACGCATCTTCTGCACGAACGGTATGGCGAAAGCCTCGAAAAAGTGACGCAACAGCTAAAAGAGACACTGACCCTTGATTTGATCAATTGGCAGAGCAGTGAAGAAGATGTCGAAGCACTGGTCAACAATATGGCCAAGCAAGGCAGTTTGAGTGTTTCTATCGTTTTTTCGGCGCTCTGCCGCGGATATCTGAGCTTCTTCTCTATCGCATTGGCGCGACTGGCTGGCATTCCAAAATCCAATGCCAAACGTTTGGTAGAAGATCCGGGTAAAAAAGGGTTTGAGGCGCTTTATGCGAAAACCGATCTACCGGATAGCATGTATGCCGCCATTCGGCTGCTTCTGGATATTGTGATCGATATGCGTGAATTGGAAGATTATAAACCCGGCACACCCGGATATAGCGACCATGTGATAACCGAGCTGGTTGGTCGTAGCGAAAGCAGCGAAATCGATAACTTGTCGTATGTTATTGCGCTGGTCCGTAACGCGGCACGCCGTTAATCTGCTTCTTCAGTGCTAAGCGCATTGCGCGCAACAGTATCAAGGGTATATCCCGTTTCCGTTTACGCGAAGATTGATGGCGCAGCATGCGCTCCCACATGATCTCATAGCGAAACCACATCAAATAAGCTGGAAATAGCGCCCACGCATCTTGGCGTGAAATATGATCTTTTGCTTTCCGTAACTGGGTTGCGATACTTGCCTGCATGTAGGGCAAGCACGCGTGACGAAGCACCGCAGCCTCGCGCAATACCTCTTCCGGCGCGATATTCCCGTAACCCGCCTTTTCCAGCCATTCTTTCGGCAGATAGATGCGCCCGCGTGTAGCATCTTCCTCTATATCGCGCCAGATATTGATATGCTGCAACCCTTGCCCCAGCGCTTTGGCTATTTCCACACTCGCGGGATGCTGACACCCGAAAATGGGCAGTGAGAGCAAACCCGCACAGCCCGCTACGTTGTAACAGTAGCGTTCCAGCAAGACTTGGGTGGGGCGCAACATCTCACCTGCCACATCCATGCGCATCCCTTCCAGCATGCCAAGAAAATACCGTTTCTCTAAATCATATTGTGTAATCGCTGTAGCCAATTCCGAGGGTAACGCATTCGTGTCGCCTGCGTAAAAACGTTCGAGGCGTTGTCGCCATGCTTCCAGTTCATCTAACGCTATTTCGCGCTCTGTCTCATCTGCTAACGCGTCGACAGTATGGCAAAAACGGTAGACTGCATGTAACGACCTGCGACGCTCCCGCGATAACATGCGCATGCCAAGCGCAAAGCTGCTTTGCGCTTCAGGCTGCATCGGGCAATGCCTTTCCCGTCACTGCATGCCATCCTGCCAGGAGATATGTCCCACGCGATAGTGTCACTCGATTGGCCAACATATCGCGTTCGCGCAACGCGTGCAGCAGGTAATAGGCGATCCACCAGATCCAGCGAATTTCTATCCGCACGCGTCGCTGTTGCAGGCTTGGCATGAGTGCCCTTCCCGCATTCAGTAGCCTGCCGCATTGCTGAAGCATCGTGTCGACCACAGCGCGCAATTCCGGGGTAAGTTCTGGGCCAGCGCACATTTCATCTGTCGCGCCATGGTGCTGCATCCAGTGCTGCGGCAGATAGATACGATTCAAGCTAAGGTAATCGGGTCGAATATCTTGGGCATGATTTAAAAGTTGTAACACAGTGCAAATGGCATCCGACGCCACCAGATCGGCATGGTGTTCGCCACATACCTCCAGCATAAACCGACCCACCGGATTCGCAGATAAGCTACAATAATACAGCAACGCGTCCCAATCCGGATACCTTGATTGATAGGTATCCTGCTGGAAGGCTTGCAGCAATGCCGCGCCATATTCAGCGGGGAATTCATTGTGATTTACCGCAAGGATATAGGGCTGCGCCCAGTCGGGAGCGTCCGTAACCTTTCCATCATCCGTTGCATGGCGAAGGGCTTCTAGCGCCTCCCATTTGTGTTCGCAAAAAGCATTCGGGTCATCGGCAATCTGGTCCGCACCGCGGACATAATCGTAAAAAAGCGCGATGGGGCGTCGCGCGCGTTTTGGCAAGGCCAGAGACGCTACGGGAAAATTCTCTGACTTCGCAGCGGCTTGATGTTGTATTTGCATATTAACCTGCTACAAGCTTTTCCTATGGTTGAAAAGTTAAAGATCGCCTGCATTGCCGACGACTCGAAAAAAGCGCAAACCGCGTATGAGGCGCTGGCCAAACAAATGGAATTCGTCGATCTGAAAAAGAAGCGGGGCAAGGCCGATGTTATCGTTTGCCTCGGCGGCGATGGTTTTATTCTGGAAACCCTACATAAATACATGCACCGCCATATACCGGTCTACGGCATGAATTGCGGCACAGTCGGGTTTTTGCTCAACGAATTTCGCACCGACAATCTGATCGAGCGCATCGTCAATGCGCGTCCATCAACCTTGTACCCGTTGTCGATGTATACCCGCACGGTGGATGGAAAAGAAAAGCACCAGCTTGCGATCAATGAAGTCTCGCTATTCCGTGAATCGCGTCAGGCCGCCAAAATCCGTGTTAGCATCGACCATGTCGTACGGCTGGAAGAATTGGTAGCCGATGGAATTCTGGTCGCCACGCCAGCGGGCAGTACAGCGTATAATTTTTCCGTGGGCGGGCCTATTATCCCATTGAACGGCAATCTGCTTGCTATGACACCCATAGGCCCATTCCGCCCCCGGCGCTGGCGCGGCGCGCAAGTGCATCAGGACGCGAGTATCGTCTTCGAAATTCTGGAGCCGGAAAAACGCCCCGTCAGCGCGGTGGCTGATTTTACTGAAATCCGCGATGTTGCGAGTGTTCACATCAATGTCGACACCAGCATTAAACTCACCCTACTCTTCGATCCGGAACATAATCTCGAAGAACGCATTCTTAAGGAGCAATTCGTTTACTAATGGCTAGATTAT
This sequence comes from Alphaproteobacteria bacterium UBA3002, assembly GCA_002346425.1. GTDB lineage: Bacteria > Pseudomonadota > Alphaproteobacteria > Rickettsiales > UBA3002 > UBA3002. The sequence goes on along the minus strand of DDZS01000047.1, from coordinate 21,792 downwards.
CGACAAGCATGCAAGGCGTGCTGTATTTTTTGTATGTCATGCTGGGCAATGCCTGCGTGATCGGAATCGTGCGGCATATCGGATCGCATTATCATGTGTTTCAAATTGTCTTTCTTTTTAATTTGGTGGCATTGCTATGCTTTTTGCCTTGGCTCATCAAAGGCGGCACGCAGAAATTAAAAACCACACGCATGAGAATGTATAGCTTTCGTGCCGTATTAGAATTCGTCTCCTTTTCCAGTTCGTTCTACGCGCTATCGCTTATCCCGTTACCCATGCATACCGCTTTGTTATTCATGACGCCGATTTTTGGTACTGTCATCGCCATGCTTTTCTTAAAAGAAAAAGGCCGGATGATAACCTTTGCGACAATTGCCGCTGGATTCGTTGGCGTTTTGATTATTACCCGCCCCGATTTTGCTACCTTTAACATCGGCATCTTGTTTGCATTGCTTGCGGCTGCTGGCTTTGCGGGCTGTGGCGCTGTTATTAAAGATTTGACCGCGACAGAACCCAGCGACCGCGTGGCATTTTACATGCTTTCGATGACGACATTGATTGCGCTGCCCTTCGCGCTAACCAATTGGGTTACGCCACGCCCCGAAGATACGGTATGGTTTATCGCGATCGGGCTGATTGCTGTCACCCTGCAAATCGCTATCGCTGCTGCTTTTGCACGCGCAACCTTTATGACGCTTTTGCCGCTTAACTTCGCGCAATTGGTCTTTGTCTCCATTATCGCCTATCTGTTTTACGGCGAAGTGATCGATGAATGGACAATCGTTGGTTCGGTGGTGATTATTGCCGCGACCATGGCAAATGGCTATTACGCCAGCCGCAGCGCGCGCGAAGTGATGGCCGACGCCCAAGCCGCTGAAAGCATGTCTTAAGAAACGAGGGCGCCTGCGCGTTCTGCGCCCGGGCCGAGAGCTGAAACCGTCCAATTCGGTTGCGAAAATAAGCGCTTTGCCAAGGCCTGAATCGCTTCTAACGTTACTGCTTCATAGGCTTCGGTTTGTGTCTCGATAGGCCGGAAACTATTGAAGTAGGTCAGGTCGCGGCCTAGCCATTCAGCCACGCCAAGCGTGTTTTCAAATCCCAACCGCAAACTGGCAATATGCTGGCGTTTGGCACGTGCGAGTTCATCGGCACTCACCCCTTCACGCACTTGCTGCAATTCTTGCAGAATCACCGGAATCAAGGTCTCGACATCTTCCGGAGCGGTCGCTGCGGAAACCATAAACACGCCCGTATCGATGTAGGAGGCGGCCATTGCATGGATACTATAGGCCAGCCCACGCTTCTCGCGCACTTCTTGAAACAGGCGCGAGGATGTGCCGCCGCCTAAAAGCGAGGTCAGGCATTGCATAGTGTAAAAATCCTCGTCTTCCAGCACGACGCCTTCAACGCCCAGCATCAGATGCAATTGTTCAAAATCGTCCTCGCGCAATTCTTTGCCGCCGGTGTAACGCGCAAGTGGCATGGTCGGAGCGGTGGTATCGGGTAGTTTCAATTGTGAGGTAAGGGCCTCTACAAACGCTTCATGCGTGACCGCCCCTGCTGCTGTAATCACCATGCGCCGCGGCTGATAATGCTGCTCTACCCAGTCGAGAATATCTTGCCGACGTTGACCGAGGATCGTGCGTTTCGACCCGATGATCGTGCGGCCTAATGCCTGTTCTGTGCCAAACGCGCCTTGCTGAAACAGGTCGAACACGACTTCATCCGGCGTATCATTGACCATCGCCAGTTCCTGCAAAATCACATGCTGCTCGCGCTCTAATTCGTCTTCGGCATAGAGCGAATGCTGCAAGATATCAGACAGCAGCTCTACTGCGAGTGGCCAGTCTTCTTTGAGCAATTTCACGTGATAGACCGTATGTTCATGGCTGGTATAAGCATTAAAATGCGCGCCGATGGCGTCAAAGGCTTCGGCAATCGCTTGCGCGCTATGCGTGGCGGTGCCCTTGAAGGCCATATGTTCTAACAGATGCGAGATGCCGTGCTGGCCCGGCTCTTCCCACCGCGCACCGACATCAACGGTGATTGCGATTGACACGCTTTCCGCATGCGGCAATGCCAGCGTCGCAATACGCAAGCCTTCTGGTGTGGTCGTTAGCTGATAGCTCACTGTTTATGCTCAACGATACAGGCTTTGACGGCTTCGATATCGTTGGCAACATGAAGGCTGCGCTCTTCGCGGGTGTGCAGATCGGCCAGATGTTCCGGAAGCACGGGTGTGATACCGCACGCTTCTTCTACCGCATCCGGAAATTTGGCGGGATGCGCGGTGGCGAGACAGACGAGCGGTGCATCGCTGGTGCGACAATCTCGGCCGGCTTTCACGCCAATCGCGGTATGCGGGTCAAGCAATTCGCCCGTCGCTTCATACACGGCACGAATGGTCGCCTGTGTGGCTGCATCATCCACCCGCTCCGCCGCGAAATGCTGTTTCAGGCGGCGATACACTTGCGGATCGAGGGTAATCGTTTTGTTGGTGCCAAAATCCTGCATCAAGCCATGGATGGTTTCGGCATTTCCTTCATAGAGATCGAATAGCAGCCGTTCGAAATTGCTGGAAATCTGGATATCCATACTTGGCGATAATGTCGGAGTCACGCCTGTCATGGTATACTCTCCCGCTTTCAAGCAGCGCGTCAGAATATCATTGCTGTTCGTTGCGATAATCAACTGGTCGATGGGTAAGCCCATTCGCTTGGCAATATAGCCCGCAAAGATATCGCCGAAATTACCAGTCGGCACCGAAAAGCTTACTTTGCGCGCCGGGGCGCCCAAGCGCAGTGCTGCGTAAAAATAATAGACCACCTGCGCCAGAATACGTGCCCAGTTGATCGAATTGACGGCGACCAGATGGTGGTCTTTGCGAAATTCAGCATCAGCAAACAACGCTTTGACGATATGCTGGCAGTCATCAAATGTCCCATCCAGCGCTACGGCATGAATATTCGCATCCGGAATGGTGGTCATCTGCCGGCGCTGCACTTCAGAAATGCGGCCATGCGGGAACAAGATGAAGCTTTGCATCCGCTCACGTCCCTGACAGCCAGCCATCGCCGCCGAACCGGTATCACCGGACGTGGCGCCAAGGATCACTACTTTCTCATCACGGCGTTTCAGAAAATAATCAACCAAATGCCCCAAAAATTGGAGCGCAAAATCTTTAAATGCTAAGGTGGGTCCGTGAAATAATTCCAGCACCCATTCATCCGTACCAATTTGTTTCATCGGCGCAATTGCGGCATGACGGAAGGGTTGATACGCCTCCGAAATCATCTGTTTGAAGTCGGTTTCGGGCACCATACCGCCTGTGAAGGGCCACATGATTTCAAACGCCAACTCGGTATAAGATAGGGATTGCAGGTTGGCGATGTGCGGCATCGAAAAACTGGGAATTTCGGTTGGCAAATACAATCCGCCATCCGACGCGAGTCCGGTTAATACGGCCGATTCAAAATCAAGTTGCGGTGCTTGGCCGCGCGTAGAATGATAGTGCATATCGCCTCTATAGCGCGATATAGCGCGCGCGTAAATGCTGAAGGTATGGCTCGGGACTGAGCGGTGCGCCGGTGGCTGCTTCCACTAATTCCGGGGTCGTGTACCGGCTACCATGGGCATGGACATGGGTTTGCAGCCAGCCAGTAATGCCTGTAAATTCTCCTGCGGCCGCCTGCGTTGCCCAGTCCGGCACGTCGCGCGCCAATGCTTGCTTTAATTGCGCGGCAATCATCGCGCCCACCGTGTAGGTTGGGAAATAGCCGATAGCGCCGCCCGGCCAATGTGTATCCTGCAAACACCCGTTGCCGACATGGTCGGGCCGGATACCGAGCAGGCGCTCCATCTCGTCATCCCACACCGTTGGAAGATCGGCGATCGGCAAGCTTCCATCCAGCAGGGCTTGCTCCAGCTTGGTGCGCAGCAGTATATGCAACGGATAAGTCAGCTCGTCGGCATTGACGCGAATCAGGCTGCGTTCGACATGATGCAGCGCGGTGAGAATCTCCTCGTCGCTGACCTGAATGCCGTAATGCGTGCGCAGCTTGGGCGCAAGGTAATGAATAAAACTCGCATCGCGGCAGAGTTGCATTTCGATAAATAGCGACTGACTTTCGTGCAGGCTCATTCCGCGCGCTTTGCCGACGGGTTGTTGCCGCCATGCTTCCGGTAGCCCACTCTCGTAAAGCGCATGACCGGTCTCATGCAAAACGGCGTAGAGCGATTCGAAGGGATCGTCTTCGGTGTAGCGCGTGGTCAGGCGTATGTCGCCCGGCACGCCGCCGCAAAATGGATGGGCGCTGGTATCGATGCGCCCACGCGTAAAATCGAAGCCGAGGGCTTGCATTAATTCCAGCCCGAGTGCCGTCTGCGTTTCAATCGGCACCGACGTGCTTAACAGTTCAGGTCTATCAGCAGAGCGTTGATCGACCGCTTGCTGAATCATTTGCGGCAGCTGCGCTTCAAGCGGGGCAAATAACTGTTGGATAATGGCAATCCGCATTCCCGGATCGTAGCTGTCGAGCAATGCGTCATAGGCACTTAGCCCAAACGCATCGGCTTTGGCTGCGGCTGCTTCCTGTACGAGCTTTAGAACCTCGGCAAAATAGGCCGCGAATTTGGGATAATCGCGTTCTTTGCGCGCCTCGCGCCAGACATGCTCACATGTCGTGGTTGCCTTACTAAGCGCAGCAACCAAGGTTTCCGGCACCGCATTGGCATGCAGATACTGGTGGCGCATTTCGCGCAAATTGGCCTGTTGCCATGGGTCTAGCCCGGTTTCTTCTTCGGCTTGCGTCAGTAATTCCAGCATATCCGGTGCCGTCATCTGTTGATGCGCCAGCCGCGCCAGTTCGCTTAACTGCTCCGCCCGCACCGGCATACTGCCAGAGGGCATCATCACTTCTGCATCCCAATGCAAGACGCCCATCGCACCTTCCAGCGCATCCAGCCGTGCGAAGCGCGCTTCCAGCGTTTGATAGGCGCTCACGTGCGATCCTCTGGCTTGCGGCGGTGATAGAGCAAGGTGATGACCAAGGCGCCTAAGCCAACGCCGAACCAGGTAATCGCATAACCCAAATGGTCGTTACGTAATTTAATCTCCCCATCTGAGGGGACGGGATACACGTCCGCTTCCTGCTGGCCGACCACATCGAAGGTAAACGGCAATGCATCGACCCCCGCCGCCTCCGCCATGGATTCGGTATCGCGGCCAAACCAGATATTTTTCTCTGGCTGATTTTCCGGCGTGAAGGGGTTACGCTCATTGCTCGTGCGTATTTGCACCTTAATGTCTTGCGGTCCCTTTGGAGCTGCCGGATAGTCATCTTTCTTGAACACCGGTATCCAGCCGCGGTTCACCAATGCCCAGCGTCCGTCGTCCAACTGAAAGGGGGTGAAAACCGAGTAGCCGAGAATGCTGCGGTAATAGCGTGCGGCCAGATGCATGTCCTGCCCTTCATAATGACCACGCAGCCGTGCTGCGTAAAATCGTTTGTCAGCGATTTCTTCATTCTCCGCGGGCAGTCCTTCCATCGGCTCATTGGCTACCGCTTGGGCGATGTCAGCCATCAAAGCCTCTTTCCATGCCAGGCGCTGCAATTGCCAAACGCCGAGACCGAACATGACGGCAATGGCTACCACACTCATCAGCAGTGGAATGGGACGCGGTTTGACAAAATAACGGGAAAGACTCATGGCGATGGATTCATGTGATGTAATTTATATTTCAACGCGATCAGATAGGATTTGAAAAAGCGCAGACTTAATGGGGTGAGAATGGCTAACGCCGCAAACAGGAACACGGCATGGACCCAATAGCTTGGACGCCAGATTTCCTCTAGCACGACCATACCGCCGACCACGACAAAGCCTAACAATGTAATGCTAAAGAAAGCCGGCCCATCGCCAATGTCATGCTCGGCAAAGGACAGTCCGCATTCTTCGCATTCGTCACGAATGGTCAGGTAGTTTCGATACAGGTGTCCCGTTCCGCAACGAGGGCAGCGATGCGTCAGCGCCACTTGCCATTGCGATGGCTCACTCATGCCGGTTTAAGAGCCCCACCAGTAAATCGATACGAAGAGGAACAACCACACCACGTCCACAAAGTGCCAATACCATGCCGCAAACTCGAAACCGAGATGGTTTTCCGGCGACAGCTGACCTTTATAGGCGCGTGCCAGATTCACGGCTAGAAACGCCGTTCCGATCATCACATGGATACCATGGAACCCGGTGGCGAGGTAGAAGGTTGAACCATATACGGTATCGCCCATGCCAAATGCCGCATGCGAATATTCCAGCGCCTGCAGGCACGAGAAGAACACGCCTAGCCCAACAGTGAGCCATAGCGCGGTGATCACTTCATCATTTTTGCGTTCTAACAAGGCGTGATGCGCCCATGTCACTGTGGTACCGGACAGCAGAAGAATCAACGTGTTCATGAAGGGCAGATCCCACGCGTCGAATGTCTGGATCCCTTCAGGCGGCCATGGCCCCACATCAATCGCCCAGATATCATCTAGCGGTAGAACCGGGAAAATCGAGGCATTGAAAAACGCCCAGAAAAAGGCGAAGAAAAACATGACTTCGGAAATAATAAAGAGCGCCATGCCATAACGCAGCCCCATTTGGACAACCGTGTTATGCGCCTTGTCGCGAATTCCTTCGCGAATCACATCACCCCACCAGAAATAACAGCAGGCAATGACCGCGGCCACCCCTGCGAATAATATGGTTAAACCGAAATCATATTTGTGCAAAGCCATACCGCCACCGACCAGCATCAACATGATGCTGAAGGACATCAGAAGCGGCATCGGGCTCGGATCGACCAGATGATAGGGGTGCTCTTGTTTATGCGCCATGGAAAATGTCTCCCGTTTTTTTACCTGTTTTTACTGGAATCGCTAAAAAAGGTATAGGACAAAGTGATGTTTTTTACGCCATCAAGGTTCGGATCCTTATCAATCGCCGGATCGATGTAAAAAGACACCGGCATATTGACCTGCTGATGCGGCTGCAAAATCTGTTCTTCGAAACAAAAACAATAGACTTTATGAAAATACGGGCCTGCTTCAAATGGGGTCACATTATACGTGGCCATCGCTGTGGTAGGCTGGTCAGATATATTGACCGCCTCGTAGGCCGCGAGATTTGATGCGCCGACCTGTACTTGCATATGCCGCTGTAGCGGGCGAAATTTCCATGGGAGATTGGGGTCGGTATCTGCATTAAAAGTGACGGTGATTGTCCGGTCAAGAATCGTTGTGGGTGCGGCGCTTGCGCGTTGTGTGGTGCCGCCGAAGCCGGTCACCTGACAGAAAATATTGTAAAGCGGTACCGCCGCATAGCTTAACATGCCCATGCCGACGATAACGGCAATGAGGCTAAGTGCGACTTGCGTGTTTTTCTTAGAATCGTGCATGGGGCGACACTAGCGCGTCTAGCCCATTTTTAACAAGGTGATTGTGTAGACAATGCCGATAAACAGTAACAAAACAAAAAGCAAAAACACGTTTTTGCTGCGTTTGCGCTTATGCTCTTCATGAATTGGCACGTCGCTATTCAATACCCTCTTTTTTATCGCGGCGCATGAAATCTAAAAATAGCAGAATTAAGATGGTGAAAAGCGAACCCAGCACAAAGCTAAAGCCCATCAGCATCATAATATTCGAGCCAATATCCTGCATGAAATTATCCATAAACGTCTCTCCCTGACTAATAGATACTGTGATCCAGCCATAGGCAGAGGAAAATGGCAAATAAATAACCGATGGAATACCCAAATAACTGCATTGCCTGCTTGCTATTGCCGTTTGCGCGCCATACCCGATACATGAGATGCAAAAACCAACCATTGCAGCCAATCGCGCCGATCGCATAAAGCGGTCCATTATACCCCAGCACGATAGGCAATAGCGAGACGACCGCTAACAACACACTATAAACCGCCATGGCTTTAAGCGTGGCACGGGTTCCATGCATCACGGGATACATGGGAACCTTGGCATTTTGATAGTCCTGATTCCGATGCAAGGCAAGTGCCCAGAAATGCGGCGGCGTCCATAGAAAAATAATCGCAAACAGGATTAATGGCTCAATGCTGACGCTGCCGGTAGCGGCCAGCCAACCAATCACGGGCGGAAAGGCACCCGCAGCCCCGCCGATCACAATATTCTGCGGCGTCGAACGCTTAAGCCACATCGTATAGAAAACCGCATAAAACCAGATGGCAAAGGCGAGAAGCCCTGCCGCGGCCCAGTTTGTCGCCAGCCCAAGTATTCCGGTTGCAAGCAATGCCAGCATGATGCCCACGATGAGCACATCATCGGGCGCCACTTTCCCCATCGGAATTGGTCGCTGTGCCGTGCGCGACATGATGGCATCGATATCGCGGTCATACCACATATTAATCATGCCGCCCGCACCGGAGCCAAGCGCGATAGCGAACAGAATGATCGCCTGCGTTGCCGGGTGGAGGGAGCCAGGCGCAAGCGCCATACCGACCGCCCCTGTAAAGACGACAAGCAGTAGCACCCGCGGTTTAAGTAGGCTTAGCAGCTCGCGGACGCTGGCATCCGCGTGCAGGGTCGGCGAAAATGCGGTCATTACTTAACGACCGGCAATTTCTCAAAGGTGTGGAATGGCGGCGGTGATGACACTTGCCATTCGATGGTTTTCGCACCCTCACCCCATGGGTTATCGCCCACGCGGCGCTTCGCAATAAACATTTCTGCGACCACAATCAGGAACCAGATAGCGCCAGCGGCGGCGATATACGAGCCGATCGACGACCAGTAATTCCAGCCAGCATAGACATCCGGATAATCCGGAATCCGGCGCGGCATCCCTGCCAGACCTAAGAAGTGTTGCGGGAAGAACGTCAGGTTGGTCCCGATAAAGAAGATCCAGAAATGCACTTTCCCCATCCACTCACTATATTGGTAGCCCGACATTTTGCTGATCCAATAATAAAATCCGCAGAACACTCCGAATAACGCGCCGAGGCTCATGGCGTAATGGAAATGCGCCACCACATAATAAGTGTCATGCATTGGTACGTCGATGGCCGAGTTCGCGAGTACCACACCCGTCACCCCGCCCACGGTGAAAAGGAAAATGAAGCCGATGGCGAAGAGCATGGGAGTTTTGAATTCGAGTGATCCGCCCCACATCGTCGCAATCCAACTGAAAATCTTGATACCGGTCGGCACCGCGATCACCATGGTTGCAAACATGTAATAAGCTTCAACGTCGGGATTTAGGCCTACCGCGAACATGTGGTGGGCCCACACGATAAATCCGAGAATCCCGATACAGCACATCGCGCCAACCATGCCTAAATAGCCGAAAACCGGTTTACGAGAGAAGGTCGACACCACTTCGGACACAATCCCAAAAGCGGGAATAATCAAAACGTACACTTCCGGATGGCCGAAGAACCAGAACAAGTGCTGGAAGAGCACCGGATCACCGCCGCCTGCCGGATTGAAGAAATTCGTACCTAAATTACGGTCGGTCAGCAGCATGGTAATGGCACCGGCTAAAACTGGCAGCGCCAGCAACAGCAGGAACGCGGTCACCAGAATCGCCCATGCGAATAACGGCATTTTCGACAAGGTCATGCCCGGCGCGCGCATATTGAAAATGGTAACGATAAAGTTGATCGCCCCTAGAATCGAAGACATACCGGCGATATGCAGCGAGAAAATCGCCAGATCGACCGCCATGCCTTTATGATTTGCATCAACCACGGAGAGCGGTGGATACACCGTCCAACCGGTACCGACACCGCGTGCCTCGCCAGTGCCGACAAACACCGAAGCCAATAACAGCAGCATCGCAGGAACCATTAGCCAGAAGGAAATATTGTTCATCCGCGGGAAGGCCATGTCCGGCGCACCGATCATAATAGGCACGAACCAGTTACCAAACCCGCCAATCAAAGCCGGCATAATCAGGAAGAAGACCATCAAGAAAGCGTGTCCGGTCAGAATCACATTATAAAGCTGATAATTCCCGTTAAAGAACTGATCGCCCGGCGCTTGTAGTTCCATCCGGATAAAAATTGAGAAGGCCGCACCCAGCAGACCGGCGAAAATCGCATATATAATGTATAGCGTGCCAATGTCTTTATGATTGGTCGAACAGAACCAGCGCGTAAAAAACGGCGGGGTATGATCGTGATGCGTATCGGCGGTGGATGCGTGAGCCATGGGTATCCTCTTTAACTTCGTATTTTATTCTTGTTCGTTTTCGGCGACTTCCATCGTGGTGCGCCCGCGAAGCGCGGCCATCATTTGCGATGCGGCTTCGATATCATTCGCAGCAACTTCCAGCCATGCGTCATATTCTTCCTGCGAGACGACTTCAACCTGAATCGGCATAAAGCCATGCAAGCGGCCACATAATTCAGAACACTGGCCGTAATAAGTTCCTTCTTTTTCAGCGCGGAACCAGCTTTCGTTCAAACGTCCCGGCACCGCATCTTGTTTTACCCCAAAGGCAGGCATCGCCCAGTCGTGAATGACGTCGCCGCCGGTAATCAGCAGGCGTACATTGGCATTGACTGGCACCACGATCGGATTATCGACCGCAAGCAAGCGCGGCTCGCCAGGCAGCAGATTTTCTTCTTGCTTCATGTAGCTGTCATAGACAATTTCCTGATCCGGATATTCGTAATTCCAATACCACTGATAACCAATAATTTTCAGCGTCATATCCGGTTCTACCGGCACGCCATCTTCCGCGCAGCCAATCGAATGCAGGCATTCATAATGCAAGCGTTTGGAGGGCACGAAGATAAACGCCAGGATAATAATTGGCACCGTCGTCCAGATAATTTCAATAAGGGTATTATGCGTATTTTTGCTCGGCACTGGGTTAGCGCTACGACGAAAACGAACGCAGACATAGAGCAACAGCGCCATGACGACCACCGTAATGACGGTGATCAAAATCACCAAATAATGGTGAAGCGAGTCCAAACGCGCCATCACCGGCGTCACAGCTTCTTGAAAATTCAGCTGCCAAGGCTTGGCCATACCCACATAATTTTCTGAGGATTCGCCTTGTGCCATAGCGGGCATCGCCGCGGCCATGAACAGGCCTATATTCACGAGTAATTGTTTCAACATCGGTCTTCGTCACCACCCTTATTTTTATTCTAACACGGATTTGGCGCCACTTTACGCATTCACTCGGTATAAATCAACGCAATAATCGGCTTGAATTGATGGACTGTGTCAGGCTGCGTCGCTCTTTAAAATTTCGAGAAATGCTTCACCGTACCGCTCGTATTTTGTCGCGCCTATGCCACTGATCGCCAACATGGCTTCGCGTTCTTGCGGACGTTGGCGCGCCATTTCTTCCAGCGTTTTGTCATGGAAAATCACATAGGCCGGTACATTATGTGTCTTGGCGAGTTCGGCGCGCCTGTGTTTTAGTGTGGCAAACAACCCACGCGCTGCATCCGGCAAATGCTCTGCCACCGACGCCGAACGCGATGCGCGCGGTTTACGCGTCGCTTGCTTACGAAGTTGCAACGGTTGCTTTTCCCGTAGAAAGGCGGTGCCTTGCTCGCTTAACGCCAATCCGCCATGGCCTTGAGCATCGACGTGCAACAGTCCCAGCGTCACCAGTTGCCGTCCGATCTGCAGCCATTCCTGACGCGAATATTCTTCACCAATCCCGTAAGTGCTCAATTGATCATGCCGCCGGGCCAGAATTTTTTCGCTCTGCGAGCCGGTCAAAAGCTCGACAATATAATGTAATCCAAAGCGCTGCCCGCTACGGTAGACGCAGGATAATAATTTCTGCGCGGCTATCGTCGCGTCGAAGCCTTCCGGCGGCTGATCACAGGTATCGCAATGGCCGCAGGCTTGCGAATGTTGATCGAAATAGCGCAGCAACACCTGCCGACGGCATTGCGCGGTTTCGCACAAACCAATCAGCGATTGCAGTTTTTGGTGCTCAATACGCTTTTGCGCATCGCCCGCGTCCGATTCATCAATCCAGCGACGCAGCTGGACCACATCATCCATCCCATACCATAAATAGGCACGCGCGGGCATTCCGTCGCGTCCGGCACGGCCGGTTTCCTGATAATAGGCTTCGATATTTTTCGGAATCTGTGTGTGCATGACAAACCGCACATCCGGTTTATCGATGCCCATACCAAAAGCGATAGTGGCCACCATGACCACCGCTTCATCGCGCAAAAAGCGTTCCTGATTTTTAGCACGCGCAGAGGCGTCCATCCCTGCATGATAGGCCAGCGCGTGCACGCCTTGCGCCTTCAGCCAATCGGTCAGCTCTTCGACCTTTTTGCGCGACATACAATAGATAATGCCGCTCTGCCCGGCATGGGTTTCTCGCAACAGTTCAACGATGCGCTGCTTTACGGCGGCGCGTGGCGCAATACTATAATGAATATTCGGGCGGTCGAAGCCGCATATAAATGTCGCGTCTTCCTCGATGGCCAGTTGTCGGCAGATGTCACGCCGCGTCGGGGCGTCGGCCGTTGCGGTCAGCGCGATGCGTGGAACGTTAGGAAAAGCCTCGACCAATTGGGACAGGGCCGCATAATCCGGGCGAAAATCATGCCCCCATTGCGACATGCAATGCGCCTCGTCGATGGCGAATAGCGCAATGTTGCAGTGTTTGAGCATGCTCATAAATTCCGGCATGACCAAACGTTCCGGCGCGACATAAAGAATGTCGATATTACCTTCCCGTAAAGCGCGCAAACTGGCTTCGCGCTCTGCCGGTTCCAGACCGGAATGGATCGCGGCGGCGCGGATATCGAGCTGGTGTAGCGCGGCGACCTGATCCTGCATTAACGCAATTAAGGGCGACACCACAATTCCTACCCCTTCGCGGCAAAGCGCCGGAATCTGGTAACATAAGGATTTCCCACCACCCGTTGGCATAATGACGCAGGCGTGCTGGCCGGCGATCACACGAGAAATAATCGTATCTTGTGGCGGCCGAAATGCGTCATAGCCATAACGCTCACGCAAAATATCCAAAGGCTGCATGAGATGAAGTCTATACTTCTGCTAGGTAAAGTCCAGTGACCCGGCGTTATATGCAGATAACGTTACGTGCCGACCTGATGTTCGGGCTGAGCCGGGGAGGTGTGATTGATCGCTTCGGCCGCAACTTTGTTATCCGGCTTTTCGCTGTGATTATCATTATTCGCAGTATGTTTCTCAGGCTGCGTTGCTTTATTATCATTCAGAGCCGAATATTTCTCTGACTTGTCGAGAATTGCCTGCCCGTCTTTAAATTCTTTTTCTTCTGCTAACACTTTTTCTACCGTGGCGGCATCAATACCCAAAAGACCACTGATTTTCCGTGTTAACGGGTTCGCGATATTGCGAGCGTTCCATTCATCAATACGATCGACCGTACTTGGCGCTAGAGTACGCAAGGAAAGCACAGTTAATAAGGTCCCAGCCGATCCCGCTAATTTACCCGCCGCCAAATGGCCCCAAGGCGAACCCACACCGAGTACTTTCTTTTGAAAGATCAAATTGCCTGCTGCGGCTGCGCCTGTCCAAACAAATGCATGCGGTAGATGCTCTACTTCATGGTGATACATCTCATTTTTCCGCGCAATCACCTCAGGTGCATCTGGCGCTAATCCGCGCTCATACGCCCATTGTTTAGCATATCGGGCCGATGACCATTGAAATACCGGGCCTAAAATCGGTTCCGCCACGGTTTGAATACCCCGCATCACGCCGGGTGCCGTATAGTCCAGCGCGAGAGTGAAAGGCACCGCACCCACATCTGCAACTGCTTCAGCAATGGCCCAATGCTTTAAATTGCCCCAAAAACTTACCCCATGCTCGTGATGGCCATGATGGTCGTGCCCGTGATGGTCATGGTGGTCATGGGCATGGTGATCGTGGTGGCCATGGTCGTGATGACCATGATCGTGGTCGTGATCATCATGCGTATGGAATGTGATCGAGATGCGCTTATTAAGATATTTCTCGGTCCACGCACCGATGAATGGGTCCAATACGTCGGTAGTACCGCACACAATGGCATGATTCAGTGTATAGATCAGATCCTTGGCAAATTTTTCATTTGCAGTCTGAGGCACAGAATCTGGTGACGTTTGGTTCATAGTGCTGCCATTTTATTGCGAGTGAGAATAATTATCAATTGCTATCTTTGTCCTTTTCTATCCCATACTATAGCAGCAACACAAGGCGAATGCGCGCCTGTCATAAAAGTTTCACATTCAGGGTTAGCGTGGGTTTAGGCCAATGCCGCTTCACTAATTATGAACTGGGCGCTATCGACGCCTTGCCAGCGATTGCGTTTGAGCTGACCGACCAGATGAACCGGTTTGCGCTGTTCCAATACTTCCCCTAAAGGCTGCCCGACGGCCTGAAACGCGACGGCGCGCGCAGTCGCGCTGCCTTGCGATAGCGTAAGACGCAAATGCGCGTCTTTCATCCGCTCGCAATAACGGATATCCACCTGCCGCAGAGCGAGTCGGGGCGCGGGATTCCCCATCCCATAGGGCTCACCTTGTGCCATCAGCGCGAAAGTATCTAAGGTAAGCGCCCCGACATGCACCTCTGCATCATAGAGTATTTGCCGACCGCTTTGATAATCGCTCACCGCTCCTTCCAGCCGCTGATGTAGAAAGGTTTCGAACGCGGGAATCGCCTGCACAGGTAAACTAAACCCCGCCGCCATCGCATGCCCGCCACCGGCCGTTAAGATTCCCATCTGGCGCGCAGCTGTCACTGCTGCGCCGATATCGACACCCGGTACGGAGCGTGCAGAGCCTTTAGCAGTATCCCCGTTAATACTCATTACCAGCGCAGGGCGATCATAAAGTTCTTTTAAGCGTCCGGCGACAATGCCGATGACACCTTCATGCCATCCGGGATTGGCCACGCAAATCGCGGGGAGGTTGGACTGGCATTCCGCCATCCTTTCCGCTTCCTCACGCACCATCTGCTCAATTGCCTGACGTTCGCCATTGTAACGATCCAGTGTTTCTGCGGCTTGCTGGCAAAATAATGGATCATCGCTACATAATAACTCTGAACCCAGACCGGCTGCACCTACGCGTCCGCCGGCATTAATTCGGGGCCCTAACAAAAATCCGGCATGGTAGGGATTAGGCGCTTCGTCTAAACGCGAAATGGTACAAAGCGCGCGCAAACCGATGTTGCGTTGTTCGTTCATTACACGCATACCTTGTGCTACCAGCGCGCGGTTGAGCCCTTTGAGTGTCACAACGTCACAAATGGTACCCAGCGCGACTAGGTCCAAAAACTGCAACAGATCGGGTAAGGGTTTTTTTGTCACATCTCGTAACGCAGAGTTTATTGCAGTAAGCAGCATCCATGTAACACCGACGGCCGCCAAATTGCCACAGGCAGAATCATCATCCAATCGGTTTGGATTAACGACCGCTACTGCGTTGGGCAGTTGTGGTTGCGCAATGTGGTGATCAACGACAATGACATCACAATTTCGTTCCGCTATCGTATCGATCGCATCAAAGGCGACGGTGCCACAATCCACGGTGATGATAAGTGATACCCCTTGTGATTCTAGTGATTCGAAGGCTGTCAGCGATGGGCCATACCCTTCTTTAACCCGGTCGGGGATATAGACGATCGGCTCCAATGCAAATTGTTTCAGGTAACGCACCAGCAACGCGGTTGAAGTGGCGCCATCGACATCGTAATCGCCAAAAATCGCGACCTTCTCTTGCGCTTCTATCGCCCGCAGGATACGCGCCACTGCTTTATCGATATCTTTTAATAGCCGGGGATCGGGCATACTGGTGCGAATACGCGGCTGTAGCCAGCCGTGGGCTTCTTCCGGTACGATACCGCGGCCCACAATGATACGGGCTAATAATTCCGGTAGATTATATTGTTGGACCAGCGCCGCCACCTGCCGCTCTTGCTCAGGCGTTTGAATCCGTGGCCGCCAATGCGGCGGTAATCCCTCTGCAGCTAAAGGAGCGATCAGAGCAGACCCGGTTTAAAATCCAGATTATGTTCCGCCTCAATCAGGCGCACTGTTCCGGTTTTACTGCGCATAATCATTGAATGCGTGTGCACAATATTGCCTTCTTTACGCACGCCTTTCAGCATTGAACCGTCGGTCACCCCAGTAGCCGCGAACATCACTTCACCGGAAGCCAGTTCATGCAGCTCATATTTCCGATTAAAGTCGCTCACGCCCATGCGTTGCGCGCGTTCTTTTTGTTCGTCATCATTAAATAATAAGCGCCCTTGGAACTGGCCGCCGATACAACGCAATGCCGCAGCCGCCAGCACACCTTCCGGTGCCCCGCCAATACCGCGATACAAATCAGCGCCCTTGCCACGTGTGGTTGCGATGACACCCGCTACGTCACCATCTTGAATCAATTGAATACGTGCCCCTGCTTCGCGGGTTTTAGCAATTAATTCCTCATGCCGTGCACGTTCCAGAATAATCACCGTCAGATCGCTGACATCACAGCCTTTGGCACTTGCCAGATTTTTCAGATTTTCTGCCGGTGACGCGTCCAGATCGACTACCCCTTCCGGTAAACCACCGCCGACCGCGATTTTATCCATATACACATCCGGCGCATGCAAAAAGCCGCCGCGTTCCGCCATTGCCATGACTGCCAGCGCACTCGGTCCGCCGGTTGCACAAATGGTGGTGCCTTCTAACGGGTCCAGCGCGATATCAATGCCCGGCCCCTCGCCGGTACCGACTTTTTCACCGATATACAGCATCGGCGCTTTGTCGCGCTCGCCTTCACCGATGACCACGGTTCCGTCGATGTCCAGCCCATTCAGCGCTTCACGCATGGCATTAACTGCGGCCTGATCGGCGGCTTTTTCATCGCCGCGACCTGTCCAATGCGCGCAAGCCAGCGCCGCTGCTTCGGTCACACGCACCGCCTCAAGCGCAAAATTGCGGTCCATCTTATTGGTCGTCTCAACAGTCTGTTTCACGGCTTGGGTCATACCAGTCTCTCCTTATACGGGTTCGATTCGAATCAATTGGGGTTGATCGCAAATGGCTTGCATGCGCGCGATGGTCTGCACCGCTTGCTGCATCGACGATTCTTGCGTTTCGTGGGTCGTCATCACAATATCTGCCGGCCTATTCGCGTCAGCATCGTGCTGAATCAGCGATTGCACGGAGATGCCGTGTTCGGCGAAGATGCGCGTGATTTCCGCTAAAACGCCTGGCTGGTCCAATACGGATAAACGCAGATAATAGCGGGTTTGTAGGCTATCCATACTCGCGGGCGTCGCTGCCTTACACGCCGTTGCCGGCTGCATAAAGGCCGGCGTGCGATTGCCGCGTGCCACTTGTAGAATATCGGAAATTACCGCCGAAGCTGTTGGCCCCGCCCCCGCGCCCGGCCCTTCTAACAAAACCCGGCCAATGGCATTCCCAAAGCACTGCACCGCGTTAAACGCACCATCGATGCGCGCGATGGGCGAATCTGCGGCGACTAAACAGGGGTGCACCCGCTGGCGAATACCGCTATCTGCGGTTTGCTCCGTGATGCCCAGCAATTTCACCACATAACCTAACTCTTTGGCATACGCGCTGTCCCGGCGGGTGATGCTGCGGATCCCTTCGATATGGATCGCGGCAAAATCGGGCGTACAGCCAAAAGCCAAACTGGTCAGAATCGCCAGTTTATGCGCGGCGTCGATCCCATCAATATCGAAAGTCGGGTCCGCTTCGGCATAGCCTTTGGCCTGCGCTTCGGCGAGCACGTCGTCAAAATCGCGCCCTTCTTTGTCCATGGTGGTCAGAATATAATTTGCGGTGCCATTGAGAATGCCGGCGAGGCTGGTAAAGCGATTGGCGCTTAAGCCATGCGTAATCGCATCAATTATGGGTATGCCCCCTGCCACCGCGGCTTCAAACCGCAAGATAGCGCCGTGTTTTTCAGCCAACTCAGCCAGTTCCGCCCCATGTTTGGCGATCAATGCTTTATTAGCCGTGACCACAGATTTTCCGTTGGTCAGTGCGGCTTTCACCAAATCATAAGCCGGCCCGCTGTCGCCGCCCATAAGCTCGACAACGATATCGGCTTTGTCAGCACATGCGACCGGATCGTCCTGCCAGTCGTAGCTATCAAGCGCCACACCGCGATCTTTCGTGCGATCACGCGCGCTCACACACGTAACGTCCAGCATTGCACCGCTGCGCGCGGCATATAAATCCCGATGCGCCGCGAGTAGCCGCACCGTTTCGGCCCCAACCGTGCCTAACCCGGCGATCGCCAGTGTCAGCCGTTCCGTCATGCCGCCTCCGCGAGGATTTTTTGCGGATCCTCGCTCAGGAATTGTTTGATATTGCGGATGGCCTGGCGCAAGCGGTGTTTATTTTCCACCAGCGCGATGCGTACATAGGCATCGCCATAACGCCCGAAACCGATCCCCGGCGCGACTGCGACTTCTGCTTTATCGAGCAGTAATTTTGCAAAGGCCATGGAACCAATTTCCTTATAGGCTTCCGGCAATGGCGCCCAGATAAACATCGACGCGTCCGGACGTGGCATCTTCCATCCGGCAGCATTGAGTCCGTCGACGAGTATGTCGCGACGTTCTTTATACATTTGCCGCAACTCTGCCACGCAATCTTGCGGTCCGTTAATCGCAGAAACGGCGGCCACCTGAATAGGCGTGAACGCGCCATAATCGAGGTAGGATTTAATTTTACGAAGCGCCTGAACCAATTGCGGATTCCCGGCGCAGAAACCAATACGCCACCCGGCCATGGAATAGGTTTTGCTCATAGAAGTAAATTCGACGGCGATATCTTTTGCGCCTTTCACCTGCAGAATCGAAGGAGGCGGCACATCATTGTAATAGAGTTCGCAATAGGCCAGATCGGACAAAATATAGAGGCCATAATGCTTACAAATACTGACCGCTTCTTCGTAAAACGCCAGATCGACGGTTTCAGCTGTTGGATTGCAGGGGTAATTCAGAATCAGCGCCAACGGTTTCGGATTGCAATGCGGGATAGATTGTTTCAGCTCTTGCAATAAGGCTGCGCCGTGATCCGGCCGGTCCATTTGTTTTGGCAATGTCCAGACACTTGCCCCGGCGATGATCGACCCATATGGATGAATCGGATAGCTCGGATCCGGCACCATGATCACGTCGCCCGGTGAGGTAATGGCATTTGCCAGATTGGCCAGCCCCTCTTTCGAGCCGATGCTGGTAATCATTTCGGTTTCAGGATCGAGCTCAACGCCGAAACGACGCTGATAATAGCCGCATTGCGCTTTGCGCAGCCCCGTAATACCGCGCGACATCGAATACCGATGCGCTTTGGGGTCATTCGCGGTTTCTTTGAGTTTCTCGATGATATGCGGCGCGGGCGGCGTATCCGGATTGCCCATCCCTAAATCGATAATATCACGGCCCGAAGCGCGATGCGCAGCCTTTACCGCATTCACCTCGGCAAATACATACGGCGGTAGCCGTTTTATCCGGTAAAATTCGTCACGCATGGGGGCTAAGTTACCCGCCTTTGATTGGTTTGTTAAATACTGATTTAAGGCTGTGTGGCTTTTTTTAAAGCCTAGCGGCGATTCGCATAGCGGGAAGCTGGCAGATAGGCGCCACCTAATTCCTCAGCCATCGAAGGCGGAACCAACCCACCTGGCACACCCAGCTGCGCGGTTTTCACGTCCGGCATCAGGGGTACATCGACCGGCGCGGCCGGTGCGGCGTTGGTTTCCATCGGCATCGAGGCATAATGGGATTGCGCCATTTGATCGTCAATCACTGGGGCATTTCCTGCCATCGGCATCGGCGCGGCCATGGGGTCCGCCATATTTGGTTGTTGCGAAGGAACACGGCGCGGTTGATAAGCCGCCATGTCCGGCGCCATCGGAGCGGGCGCAGCAGCCATGCTTGGCGCCATTAAACTGTCCGTGCCTGGAGGCGGTGGCAGATTGAACGGCGGCAACGGGTGCTGTTGATACGCCATCGCATTTGGTTCCGGGGGCGTTAATGCCGCTGGCACAGAGGAATATGCCGGTGCAACCGGGGCCGGTTGCGTTTGTGGTTGCGGCGCAAAGGCCGGAGCAGGTGCGGTCGCATAATCGATCGCGGGTGCCGGTTGTTGCGCGAAATTGCCATAGGCATTGGTCCCGTTATTGACATAATCCTGAGACGGTGCCGCGGGTGGCGGTGGAGGTGGCGGCGCAGCAGCGGTCATCGGCTGGCTGGCATATTGCGGCGCGTAGGGTTGCTGCGCATAGGCTTCCTGCCCATAATTTGGAACCGCTTCAGCAGCCACTTGCTGCTGTTGCTGTTGCGACTGTGCCAACTCGGCTTCTAATGCAGAAATTTCCGATTGCAATTGCGACATGTTACCCGGGGTTGTTTGCCATTGCTGTTGCATGCTCGCGGGTAATTGCGGGTAGTTATCGGGTAGCGGCTGCTGCTGATACCCGGGATAATAGGGCGCCGGAGCATATTGCTCCATGCTCATCGTCGCTAGCTGACGCGTCTGGGTTTCAGTGTAGACTTGCGGCGCTTCTTCTTGCGCAGCCTCTTCTTCTCCGTGATACATGGCGTAATAATCGACCGGGCCTTCTTTAGCTACCGGCGCGCTGCTATCCTGCTGCTCAGCCTGCTGAACTGGCTCTTCCATCGACGCTTGTCCGCCGGGATTAAGCTGAGGAATGCGCTTTTCGCCGATAACCGTGTTATAACGCGGAATTTCAGTGTTGAACGCGCTACAGCCGGACAGCATCAGCACAGCCAGCATGGCGCCTAATAGCGACCAGCGAATGCCAAAGAAGATTACATTTTCCTGCAGAATGCGCCCTGCGCGCGAAATCGATGCCATGCCTACGAAGCCTTTCTAATTTTTTTCCACCCCTAGCGGTTTGTCTATGCCCCTGTCCAGCGGCATTTGCAACTTGTGTGCAACCTTTTGCATTGCTGCAAGTGCGGCGCATGACCGCTTGCTTTTTCGTAGCATTTTCGGCATAAGGGCGCCATGTCCAAACCACGCAAACTGGCTCGCAAGCGTAATGACAATTCGCAAGGTGAAAATCACAGCGAAACTGAAGCGCCAGCGCCGCATGACGCCGCGTTGTTCGCGCATAA
The DNA here is from genome assembly GCA_002346425.1 of Alphaproteobacteria bacterium UBA3002. Classification (GTDB taxonomy): domain Bacteria; phylum Pseudomonadota; class Alphaproteobacteria; order Rickettsiales; family UBA3002; genus UBA3002. The sequence goes on along the minus strand of DDZS01000047.1, from coordinate 634 downwards.
TATGGCGCGTGCTTCCCAATTATGGCAGGAGATTACCCAACGTGTTTCATTAGGGTTTATGGAAGACCCAAACATGCGGTTGGGACATGCCGACCCGATGAATATTTTGGAAAGTTTCGTGCGCGCTTCGAGCAGTATCGCCAGCGACCCCATGCTACTCTTTAAATCGCAACTAGGGTTTTGGCGCAGTCATGTGTCTTTGTGGCGTGAGACCACACAGATGATGTTAGGTCGTTCCGAAACCGAAATGACACCGGTAACCGATCGCCGTTTTCGCGATGAAGCGTGGGAAAAAAGCGCGTGGCACGACTACATGCGTCGCGGTTATCTGATCAATAGCCAATGGGTACAGGACATGATCAGCCATGTCCCGGGATTGGATCAACGTACGGCGCGCAAAGTGGAATTTTTTGCCAAACAATTTCTGGATGCGATGTCGCCATCGAATTTTTTGATGACTAACCCCGAAGTCTTGCAGTTAACGCTGGAGAGCAGTGGTGAAAATCTGGTCAAAGGCTTGGAACAAATGCTGGAAGATATTCGCCGGGGGGATGGCAAATTACGCATTCGCATGACCGATGACTCCGCATTTACCTTAGGCGAAAACATCGCCTGTACCCCGGGTGAAGTCGTC
>DDZS01000082.1 GCA_002346425.1 Alphaproteobacteria bacterium UBA3002 | reverse complement strand
AAAGGCTTCAACACAAATGGCGGTTCAAACGCGTCGTTAATATCGGTGATGATTTTTCCTTCGGCGCACCGGATGCCCGCTGCGGCAAATACTTCTTTCGCTTTGGGTTTATGCATCGCAACCGCAGACGCCAACACACCCGAATGCGTATACGGAATATGCAGCCATTCCAGAATGCCCTGCACACAGCCATCCTCGCCCCAGCGTCCATGCAGCGCATTAAACACCACGTCCGGCTTCGTCTCGCGCAAGCGCTCAACGAGATCATCACCAGCGTCGATCAACACGCCTCGATGCCCTAACGCATCGATAGCCTTCGCCACCGCTTTCCCACTGGATAACGACACCTCACGTTCGGCCGAAGGGCCTCCGTATAATATGGCAATGGTTTTCATAACGTCCGGCATATTCTAAGTTGCGTCAGCTGCTACGCCGCTGACTGTTTTTTATTTCTTGCCGATCCGTTTTATTTCCCAGATCAGGTCTTCGCCTGTCTGGTCTTTGACTTTCTGGCGCACCAAGTCGCCAAGTTCTTCCAGCTCCGCCGCGGTGGCACCGCCCTGCTCATCCAATAAATTGAGTAAGAAATTGCAGTGTTTTTCCGAGACCTGAGCCTTGCCTAACATCATACCACGGCAGCCAGCAGAATCAATCAGTTCCCACGCTTTTTTTCCCGGCGGGTTGCGGAAGGTGGACCCACCGGTGCGTGCGCGCACCGGTTGGCTATCTGCCCGGCTTTGCGCGATCTCCTGCATGCGGGCGCGAATCACTTCCTGACTACCCGCTTTCGCGCGTAACCAGCACCGCGTAAAAATCCAGTCATCCGGAATAGCGCAATGGCGATACGAAAAACCCATTTCCTCTAATGATAGCCGGTGCGCGTTGCCTTGCGCGTCCAATGCCTCGGCTTCCACCATCACATCGCACATTTCAGCACCATAGGCTCCGGCATTCATGCGTAATGCCCCACCAATCGCTCCCGGAATACCGCTTAAGAACTCGAGTCCTGCCATTCCTTTTTCGCAGGCATATTCGGCCACATTGATATCTAAGCACGCCGCGCCCGCTTCGATGAGTTCTGTATGTTCATCGAAAGCCAGCTGATTAAATCCCCGGCCCAATTTAATCAACACGCCGTCTAATCCGCCATCGCGCACGATGACATTGGAAGCGGCACCCAAAATAGTAACGGGCAGGTCAGAGGGTTTATGACGCAAAAACGTGGCGAGGTCTTCGCGGTCTTCGGGTTTAAACACGACCTCTGCCGGTCCACCAACGCGAAACCAGGTTTGTTCGGCCAATAATACATTCTGGCGATAGCGTCCGCGCACCGGCGGCAAATCGTCGATAGCAATCATTACGCACGTTTGGATGTCGGAATCAGGGCTTCCAACTGCTCTGGCAACGCAGCGGCCCATTTGGTCACACTGCCCGCGCCCATGCAAATCACAAAATCATTCGGCTTCGCGCAATCGGCAATGACCGTGGCCAACGCCTCTTCACCTGACAATGCTTCAACATGTTTATGACCATGCTTACGAATCGCATCGACCAGCGAATCGCGGTGGATACCCTCTATTGGCTCTTCCCCGGCTTCGTATACCGGCGCGACCAACACCTGATCCGCCTGATTGAAACAGGTAGCAAACTGATCAAATAAATCGCGCAAACGGGTATAACGGTGCGGCTGCATCACCGCGATGACGCGTCCGCTCTTGGCATCCGCCGCTTTGCGTGCAGAAGATAATGTGGCGGCAATTTCTACCGGATGGTGTGCGTAGTCATCGATAATACGAATGCCGTTCACCTCACCGGTTAAGGTAAAGCGCCGCTTGACTCCACCGAATCCTCCTAACCCTTTGCGCAATGCATCGTCATCCATCCCGAGTTCAGTCGCTACGGCAATCGCCGCCAGTGAATTGGTCAGATTATGCGTGCCAAACATCGGCAGGCGCATACCTTCGATGGTGCGCGCTTCGCCGGTCTGCGGCTCGGTCAGAATGACATCGAAACAAATACCATCACCTTCATATTCGATATTGACCGCGCGCACATCGGCTTGCGCGGAAAGCCCATACGTAATAATCCGGCGATCGGTAATTTTACCAACCAATTGCTGCACCTCCGGGTGGTCCATGCATAATACGCCGAAGCCATAAAACGGAAGATTGTCTAAAAATTGTTTAAAGGCGGCTTTTAGATTTTCCCAGCTGCCATAATGATCGAGATGCTCCGGATCGATATTGGTGATCACTGCCACATGTGACGGAATTTTGATGAATGTTCCATCCGACTCGTCGGCCTCGACGATCATCCATTCGCCTTTCCCTAATACGGCGTTGGTGCCATAGGCATTGATGATACCGCCATTGATCACGGTCGGATTACGCCCTGCCGCTTCAAACAGGGCTGTGATGAGCGATGTCGTGGTGGTTTTCCCATGCGTTCCGGCGACAGAAACCGTCATCTTTAAACGCATCAATTCTGCCAACATTTCCGAGCGGCGCACTACCGGGATCCGCTTCTCGCGCGCGGCCATCACTTCCGGATTAGTAGGTTTCACCGCCGACGAAATGACGACAACATCGGCGTTCACCACATGCGCTGCATCATGTCCGACAAACACTTCAATACCAAGGCCACGCAACCGTTCCACATTCGGGCTATCGCTCATATCCGAGCCTTGCACCTGATAGCCTAAATTGTGCAATACTTCGGCGATACCACTCATGCCGATGCCGCCAACACCTACGAAATGCAGGCGGCCAACATCCAATGACATTTGCTGTGCGACCGGGAAGGAACGAATCAGTGAACGGTTCATGCGACTTTTCTTTCTACTGTAGGGGTGCGGCTTTGCATTTTGCTTTCCACTAATTGCACCAATGCTGCGACGGCGTCTTGCTCGCCTAACTGATGCATGCGTTGCGCTGCCGTTTTCAGTGAATCCGGCAAGGCAATCAAAGACTCCAGCCGCGCGGCCAATGCTTCC
>DDZS01000016.1:31970-68144 GCA_002346425.1 Alphaproteobacteria bacterium UBA3002 | reverse complement strand
CGTCAACAAACATAGGAATACCCCCTCCCAGAAAGAACAAAGCTAAACATGCCACTATGAGGGGTAGGGTTATATCAACAAAATGAAAGCCTAGCCATTTAACACGGCGTAGTTTTTTAAGTGCCCCCACTGCTTTTTCATGTTCTTTACACGCACTTTCAGCCCTAGATAGGGCCAATTTTAATCTCTTATAATCTTTTTCATCTAGCTCACCTTTTTTATCTGCGCGGCTAAGACGTTCAGCTGTATCTTTAAACTCGTTCAAAGTTTTGATTAAATTTTGATAATTAGCGCCAACGGAATAACTAAACGAAAAGGCTTCTCTCGTTTTCCATACAGCAACGTCTTGATACAAATACAAACAGAACGCCAAAAGAAGATAGATAACAATTACGCAAAAGGCACCCGAAGTAAACTCAACGGATACCTGCTCATTAGGCACAAAAAATACAAAATTTTGTATTCTCATATTGGTTACACCAACAATGATACCAACAGAACTAGCCACCAGTAAGTTACGGCGGACGCGCCGTGTAAGGTCTGAGAGCGGGTCTTCTAATATAACACGCTCAGGAGTTATCCTTTCCCTATTACTAAAAATTTCAGATCGAATATCTTTACTGGTCATACAATCTTTTCTGTCCTTTCAGCCACAACTCTTGCTCGTCACAACAATTTTGCTATTTCCGTTATGATTTTCTTTATAACTTTACCTCTTGGCAAGTTTCTATTCGCGCACCATTTTTGACCGCAAAATTTCTCGGGGCACTTGATAGAGAAAAACGAAATGCTGGGAAGGGGTACCCCAGGGGGTAAGGCCCAGTCTAAGCTAGGCCTAAATGAAGCAGCGTATTGTGCCAAGCTATCCAAGGCATTTCACCCGCATCATATCTTGCGAAAGCTTGCCGCAGTTGGTGGCGTTCAATATCGTTTTTAGCGCGGTGTAGTAGTCCCGTTTGCAATAAGGCCTCTTCAACGTGCCAGTCATAGCATGAAGCGAATTGCTTGATTGTATAATTTTCCTCCCTTCGTACCCTGCGCCTAACGTCTTTCTCCCATGTAGACCATTTACGCTTATCGGCTGGCATCGTATGGCGCTCGGCGTATGCAGGCGTTTTACCGCCATGTAATCGGCATCGACCATTTTTCATTGCAGGCTGTCGGCATGGCAAACCAGTACGCTTTGCCTTTGCTCCGCATAAAGTATGAGCGTTTTGACCAAAACGCGTTTTCGCTCCAACTTTCTCCAGAAATCTGATAAGCTCGCCGGACATGGGGTTCTCGCCTCATAATACATTTATCCCTGCGGGTATTTTAGCGGGTATTGTGGATAAAAGCAAAATACATTATCTTTTATAATCATTGCCTTATAGCCTTATTGCTGATCCGGCCCGGCACTATCTATTATCCTCCCTTGATATTCCCCTGCCCGCCCGCGCATCGCTATTTTAGATGCTTTCTGCCATCTCTAGGTTTCCAACCCAAAAGGAGTAAATCATGAGTGTGAAAGACATTATGTCTCAGGACGTCTGTTATATCAGCCCTGAATGTACGTTGCAGGAAGCGGCGCAGAAAATGGATGAAAAACAATGCGGCTTTATTGCCATTGGGAAAGAGTCAGAAGGGAAACTGTCTGGCGTGATCACCGATCGCGATATTACCTTGCGCGCGGTGGCGCAGGGCAAGAACCCGCAAGAATGCACCGTTGGCGATATTCAAACCAGCAAGGTGCTCTACTGTTTTCAGGATGACGATATTTCCGAAGTCGCGCAGAACATGGCAAGCAATCAAGTGCATCGCTTGATCGTACTCAACAATCGCGAGGATAAGCGTCTGGCCGGTGTGGTCACATTTGGCGATATTGTGCGACACGATCACCTCTCCGAAGGCTCGACTGCCGCGGAAGGTATTTTAGAGGAAAATCGACGGGCCGCCTAACCCTGTCGATGGGAAGCGCCTGAGATTCGGGCGCTTCCCTTTTGCGCAATAACTTAAGGAGCACGCATTATGGCATTCCCTGCCCAACATCAAAAACATCAACCCGGCGACGAACATGCAATGGATCCGGCACCGGAATCCTTTATGAAAAATTACAAAGCAGCCGATAAGCTGAAAGACAAAGTCGCGCTAATTAGCGGCGGCGATAGTGGCATTGGCCGTGCGGTCGCGATCGGTTATGCGAAAGAAGGGGCCGAGGTGGCCTTCATTTATCGCGACGAAGATAAAGACGCCGAAATTACCAAAGAACATATCGAGAATGAAGGGCGACGTTGCCTGACTTTTCGTGGCGACATTGCCAGCAAAGCCTTTTGCGACGATGTCGTAAAACAAGTCATCTCGCGCTTTGGCAAACTCGATATTCTTGTCAACAATGCGGCTGAACAGCATTATTGCGAAGAGTTTGAGGATATTCCTGAAGAGCAAATCCGCCGTACCTTCGATAGTAATATTTTTGGTGCAATGTTTCTCACGCAAGCGGCATTGCCACAATTAAAAGAGCGTGGTGGCTGCGTGATTAATACCGCGTCGATCACTGCCTATCAGGGCCAGCCGGTGCTGATGGATTATGCGACTACTAAAGGCGCCGTCGTTGGGTTTACCCGCGCCTTGGCGGGCAACCTCGCCGATAAGGGTGTGCGCGTGAATGCCGTCGCCCCCGGTCCGATCTGGACCCCACTCATCCCTGCGTCTTTCCCTGCTGAGAAAGTCGTGCATTTCGGGGAAAGCAGCAAAATGGGGCGTCCCGGACAGCCGGACGAAGTGGCCCCAGCCTATATCTACCTCGCCTGCGCCGATAGCAGTTACGTTACCGGCCAAACCATTCACATCAACGGAGGCGCCATTGTTGGCGGTTAACACTATGACAGCATCCCCAAAACATAAAGACGAAAACGCTAAAGATCCGGCACATCAGGTGCCGATGGAAACCCCGGAAAGCCATCCAAAGGATTATCCGGATGCCGGAGAAACCTCGCCAGATCGCGGGCCCGGCTATGTCGCACCACAAGTGACCGACTCGCCAGCGCCGAAGATCAAAGACCAGTAACGATTCACTTTTCGCCAAGCCTGCCTGTCACAATTCTGCAATAAAAACCTGTTATTGTAGGAAAAAAAGACAGGCAGGTATATGGATACAGCAGATCAACTAATAGAAATATTGCGCGCACCCTCCTTTGACGCCGAGGCATTCGAAAGCTTCGTTTTGGCGCATGGCGGGGCGAATGGCATGATCAATCGCATGCCGATATTAAGTTATACCGCCGCACATGGGTCAATTGAGGCGGTTAGGCATCTGATCGCGATAGGAGCGGATATTCCGACACTTGCGGGCGGCCCACTCGAATTGATCGATCTTATTTTTCATAATGATAATTTGGATATGGTTCAATTATTGCTCGACGCTGGAGCCCCCATGTCGTTTGTCCGTGAAGGCAAATTGGATCGCGTTGTTGATTCACAAACCAAAGCAGATTTCTTGCTGAAAAATGATCTCATTACGACTGAGCAACACACCCGTCTAACCCAGAGAGACGCGACACTTTTTCAAGATGCTGCTGCCTTTGTTGGCCCACTAAGCAAGGATTTTTGGACAAAGCACGATACGGCAATTTCCAATTACGAAAAAGCAGTCGGTGACGATGAGCTTGACGTCTCGCCCTATGCAGGGGAAGGGCTCTATCAGATTGCCGATCGGTTCAACAAATGAATGGGCAAGGATATGTCTGTGCAGGAAGCCATGCAAAAAATTGCCGCGACCAATGGCCTCTTGCTTGATGCGTTACGCGCAGGAGAACGCGTATTATCGACAACAGACCGCCTAAACATTCCTTTGAGCGACGGCACATATATCGAAAAACTGACCATCTTTCCCGATGGCGCGATAATGACCAACCCAGAGAAGCAAAAAGCGACGTCCAGCCTTTGGGGTATTGCAGAGACCTATCGTGCGGGCATGGGATATCCTGAGGATACGGGCGCGGCTTTCCGTGCGCTAACCGAAATAAACGGCATCTCCGCGCAAAAAGCGTTAAGCGAAGGCTACGCTGTCAAACCGTATACGGAGGATCCAAGCGGGCGTCACTCGTATTTCATTATACCTCTTAAAGATGATTTTGCTGCAGTTGCGCCTTTACCTGAAAGAAGGATTGTCAACCACCACCCCACGGACGTCATCGTGATGGAGTTTGATATAAGCGCTATCGGTAGCGTTCTATCCGGTGAAGAGGATCATCACGAAAATACGACACGTGTCGTACAAGGCGTGGGAAAAGCGCTTGAACCTTCCATAGAAAATAACCACATCTGGCCAGTTGTAGAACAGTTTCAATCCTCGATGCGCAGTGAATTAGATGTGGCTGATCGTGATTTAAAAAAAGGGCTACGCGTGGCAATGCGTAGCGATGAAGCTGAGAATGGCTCCATTGTTTTCAGTTACAGCATGGGCACGAAATATGATGGGACTGAGCGTGAAGAAACTAAATTTCAGCAAGGCAATTCACCACTTTATTATAAAGAACAGCAGACCTTCTGGGACCGTGTGGACCCAATCACTTTTGTGGCTGCAGGCAACGAGTATGGGCAAGGGCGTGTCTATCAAAATGGTCAGGCAAATTTTCACGGCAACCGCCAGCTTTGGCTGGGCGCTGTCGGAGCGTATGACGACCAGCCAGAGGCCATCGGCTGTGATTCGAATCTGGGCGCCGATCTGTGTGCGCCGATGACGCATGACCAAGGCGTGCAATATCACGGCACCTCTTTTGCCGCACCATTTATGGCTGGGAGTTACCGCGTGCAATCCGAACGTTATGGGCAAAGCGACACGCTGCCCGAAGGCCTGACATTCGATGAAATGATCGCGACCGCCATGCTCACCGCGCGGCGGGACATCTTCGAGCGAAATCGACGAAATAAGGAGACTGTGGCGGGGCCGGCCACATTTACGACCAATGGCGGTGGCCTCCCCTATCACCCGCGCTGCGGCGCAGGCTTGCTGGATAACCACGCATGGGACGCGGCCAATACCGACATGGTAATGCTTAAACGCGAGCGCGGCGTGACAAGCGAATTGATTGAAGAATTTGTTGCAGCGAAACCGATGCCCTCTAAAACGGCGTCAGGTTATCGCTATCGCCTTCCTGTTCCGCAGGATATGACGCTTGGACGCCTGACCTTCTATCTGCCGCAAACCGCTGAAAAAAGGGTGCGGTATCAGTCGAAACCCCATCCGGCGACCGGGAAGAAGTGCAACAATCCAAGGAAGGGCTGTCCTCAACTCGGCGCTTTCTATTAGAAGATGTCGCGGCAGGCGAGGCACTGATCATCCACAGCGACCAACCCTTAAGCAGCGACGCGGGGCTATACTTGCGCGGCTACGCGCCGGATAGTGCGATTGCCGCCATGCGCGATAAACTGCTAAGCGAAGGCCGCGTGCCTTCGGGGATCGCATTGTCTGCGGAGGTGGCTAATGCAGAAGTGGTGCCGCCTGCGGGTTTACCGAGCGAGCAAACTGCCGTTACTCGCCAGTAACTTAATATTCGTAGGCCAGGTTCATATAAACATCGGTATCGGTGTCATTGGTGCCTGCCGGAACGTCGGAGAGATATTCCACATCGACGCCGAGTTTCACATAGAGCGAATCGCTGATTTTGTTTTTCAGCGCGGCTTCGTTACGCACGGTGGTGAGGCTGGAAATATCGACCTCGGTGGCGTTTAAGAAGGCGATATAATCGTTGATCTGCCAGTCGATATCGTTGCGGATGGTAGCTAGCGGATCGTTTTCGGAATCGCCGTTGAGTTCTTTGGTTTGTTGGAAACCGGCACCGACTTCGCTTGACCATGCCAGTTCGTCGGTATCGACCCATTTGCGCCCGTAACCGAGGATTTCCTTGATCCGGTAATCGTAGCCGCTGAAACGGTCTTTGATGTAGTTTAGCTCGCCAAAACCATAATCTCGGTCAGTGAAGTTATAGCGGGTCTGGCCGTTAACGCGGTATTCTTCATCGGTCTGCACGTCATTTTCTTCTGTGTTCACCAAGTCAGCGCTCAGGCGGTGTTCCCATTCGGATGGGCGATAGCCCACCTCGCCTTTAGCATTGGCATTACGGCGTTCGGTGTTGCCGGTGGAATACATAATACCGGCCTCGACGCTACCGAACCAGACCTTATCTTTCTCTTTTTCGCTGGCAGACGTTGAGGCTTCGGGCGGTGCTGAGGGTGCGCTAGGCGGCGACACATATTCCGAGATGACGACTTCATTCGGTTCGTATGCCGGTGCGGAATAGGCAGCCGGCGCATTATATGTCTGAGATTGAACTGCGCGGGGAGAGGCCTGCGTATATGGATTCTCGTAGCCATCAACCACCCGCACAGTAGGCGGGGCCGGTTGCGTATAGACCATTGCAGGCGCGGCGGGCATTGCCACCCCCGGCTGCGCCAATTGGGGATAAAGCGGCCCGGCCTGCGCAACACTTGCAAAAAGGCATAGCGCCAGCGCGCTTGGACACGTGTATTTCATAGCAACCTCGTCGTATTGATCTCGTTGCGGCTTGTTTTACCATGCAGGCATATAGAAATTAACCTTTTTTTAAACTTGGCATGTTAGAGTAGCCTTCTATGCGCCATCTGATACATAAAAACCGCCCGCAACAGGGCTTCTCGCTAATAGAACTTTCGATCGTGCTTGTTATAATCGGGCTGCTGACGGGAGGAATTTTGACGGGTCAGTCGCTCATTCGCGCCTCAGAAGTGCGTTCGGTCGCCACCGAAGTTGCGAAATATCGCACCGCCGTCATGTCGTTTCGCGACCAATATAAAGCACTGCCCGGGGATATGAAAAACGCCACAACCTTTTGGGGTAGCATGACCAATTGCGGCGCGGCCTCGCCAAGCGGCACCGGTACGCAAACCTGCAATGGCAATAACGACAGGGATATCGATGCTCCCGCTGCTGCGGCCCAAACTGGCGAGATGTTTGGCTTCTGGAAACATTTAGCCAATGCGGATTTAATTGAAGGCACCTATACCGGCATTGCGGGGCCTAATGGTTCGGCTGAAAGTATCACGGGTGTTAACGTACCTCCTTCTAAATTAGGTGCTGATTCGGGCTACCGCGTATTGAATCAAGGCAATCCTACCGTTAACACGACATGGCTATTTGCCGGGAATTACGGTAACGCCTTTATGCTCGGCAACCGTTCCGGCGGAGACGATGCCGTGTTAAGCGCGGAAGAAATGTGGGGCATCGACACCAAACTGGACGATGGATACCCTGCCCAAGGCTTCATCTTTTCTGCGCATGCCACCCGTCGCCCAGGCTGTGCAACGACTGACGACCCGAATACGGCTAAATACGACCTCACCACGGGTTCCCAAATCCGCTGCACCTTATTTGCGAAAAGTGGGTTCTGATGAAGCGAGCACCCATTAAACCGATATCCGGTTTCTCACTGGTCGAGCTGTCGATTGTGCTTGTTATTTTAGGGCTGCTAACCGGCGGGATCCTGACCGGGCAATCCCTTATCCGCGCGGCGGAGTTGCGGTCGGTGGCAACGGAGTTTCAGAAATATCAGACCGCACTTCATAGCTTTAGAGAAAAGTATTTTGCATTACCTGGCGATATGAAAAACGCGACTGCTTTCTGGGGTAGCGTATCTGCTAGTGGTGGCAACTGTTTAAATGACTCTGGTTCGGGGACTGACACCTGCGATGGAAACGGGGATGGATACATTAACTATACACAGGAGTCTCGGCGCTTTTGGCAACATTTGTCACATTCTGGCTTGATTGAAGGCAATTATGCTGGGGTCGCCATTAGTAGCTCACCAACCGGAAGAGTTCCAGGCGCTAATATTCCTGCATCAAAACTTTCTAATGGAAGTTGGTACGCCACAAATAATATCACGCAATCGTATTCAATCGATGATAAAAATGTCTATGTATTTGCTAATTTCTATGGGGAATATAACGATCAAGAGGTGCTAACCCCTGAGGAAGCATGGGGTATAGATAAAAAGCTTGATGATGGTAAGCCAGGTATGGGGCGGATCATGTCTAGGATAGCATCCGATTCACAGACCCCTAATTGCTCTACCACTGACACGGCCGCAACCGCAGAATATACTCTCGCAGATAAGAATATACGATGCACCCTACACTTTTTATCTTTTTAATGACTGCTAAACCACCCCGCCCGCGATTGTAATCTTCATTGCGGCGGCGCGTTTGGGTTTGACGCGGGCCGAGAGGCTGACGATGCGTTCGGGCGGTAGGAAAAGCATCGCGGTGGTGCCGCGGGCGGGGTCGCTTTGTAGTTCGACACGGCCGCCATGCAGGTGCATTAACTCGCGCGTGACGGCCAGGCCGATGCCGATATCGGTGATGTCGGTCGCGTAATAGGACTGGTGCGAGAGCAGACTATCGCGGATATTAGACAGGCGCTCTTTTTGAATTCCGCGCCCGTGATCGGTGATTTTAACGCACATGCCTTCTTCCTGTGAGGCAAACATCGTAATCTGAATTTCTTCCGCTTCTGGGCTATGTTGTAAGGCATTGCTCACCAAATGGCTGACACAGCGCATCCATTTGGTGCGGTCGGCACGGATCACCAGATGCGGCTGATCCAGTTGCAGGCGGATGCTTTGATTTTGTTTGAATGCTGTATGGCTGTGCATTTCGACAACGGCTTCCAGCGCATCTTTGACATTGAAGGCCATTTCATCGAGCTGGCAGCGGCGGCTATCGATATTCGCCATCTCAATCAGGTCGTTGATTTTACCTAAGAGTGATTCGCCGGATTCGCGGATATAGCCGATATATTCCTTTTGTGCTTCGGGGGTTAAATCTTCCACCTCTTCCACCAGTTGCGAAAATCCTAAGATCGCATTGAGCGGCGTGCGCAATTCATGGCTCATATTGGACAGGAAACTGCTGCGCCCCTGCCGCGCGCGATGGCTTTCTTCCTGCGCCATATGTGCTTCGCGACGCAGGTGATGCTCGCTGGTTTTGTCAGACACTAAGATGGTAAGTTGCGGCTGTTCAGGGGTGCCAACCGGCACCATCAGGCATTCGCAGTAGCCCCAGACGGTTTCGCTGCGTAGCATTTCGCCTTGCAGAATTGCCGATTCAAGCCGGTCTTCCGGTGCGGCATGGAACAGGTCATGCACCAGCTGAATGAACTCCGCCTGAACCTCATTCGCCCAGACCGCTGTCCAGCCGTTGCCCATACATTCCTTGGGGTTAAGCCCGGTAACCTGATACCAATTGTCAGAAAAATGGTGAAAGCCCGCATCCGGCGACCAGCTACAGCACGCCTGCACGCCATAGGTCGTCAACGCGCCGGGCATCGCCATCGCTTGCGCGCCGCGCGGTGTGGCCACACCAGAGGCCATCATCGGATTCCATAACCACCACATACTTGTGCTCCTGCGTTCGTCTTCGCTGACGTCTTCAGGCTTGCCGATACGGTTTTTTCTTTTATCTGTAACGGCCTAGCGCTGACCGCTCCAGTCTTTTCTTAAATTTCAGTTAATGCAGTTGGTTTGGCCTGAACACTGGGAAGGATTGTGGCAGAAAAGCGACAGCCAAATAAAGCACTTATGGCGTAAAACTTGCGTTTTGTCCCGGTATCTGGCAGTTACTGGCCGAGCTTTAACCAAAAGGACTGCCTGTGCCCTCTGCCCTAATTACCGTCATGAGCAACGCGATCGACAAGGTTCGCATGCCATTATTGCGCGATTTTGGCGAGCTGGACCGGCTGCATGTGTCGAAGAAAGGCACCGCGGATTTTGTGACCAATGCCGATATCCGCACCGAGCGTACGCTGGTCGAAGAATTGACCAAAGCCCGCAAAGGATGGGGGTTTCTCACCGAGGAAGACCCCGATATCGCGGGCGATGGCGAATTTCGTTTCGTGATCGACCCGATCGATGGCACGAGCAACTTTATCCACGCGATTCCTTATTTCTGTATCTCCGTCGCCGCGCAACAGCGTCAGGCGGACGGTAGCTGGCAAAGCATTGCGGGTATTGTCGCTGACATCGTGCATGACGAATGGTTCATCGCCGAGCGCGGTCAGGGCGCGACGGTCAATAACAATAAATTACGCGTTTCGAAACGACAGGAAGCCCTACTCTTCGCCACCACCGCGCCGCGGCTAATCGATTGCGATATCGACGCGTTGCAAGCGGGCATGCAGCATGTGGTGTTCGAAGGGGTGACCGTGCGCTGTCCGGGTGCGTCGGCACTCGACCTCGCCTATGTCGCCGCTGGGCGTTACGATGCGTGCTGGCATTTGCGCGTGCAGGAATGGGATATTGCCGCGGGCACCCTGCTCGTCGAAGAAGCGGGCGGAGAAATCGCGATGTTCAACCCGTGCGAAAAAACCGGTCGCCTGCGCGGCGTTTTGGCGGGCACACCGGCATTGACCGCGACGCTCAAAGACCTGGTAACAAAATAACGTCCTCATTTTTGAAAAACCCGTGGGGTAACCCGCAGTTTCCCAGAATATGCTTGCCATCCCCCGGGCGAACAGGCATCTTCGGCGAAAGTAAAGGCAAAGGCTTAAGGGAGACTCGCGCGCGGTGAAACGTTTCGTCACCACATCTATTCTGACGACCATTATTGCGGGCGGCGTGTTGCACACAGCGGAAGCGCAAGTGGGGCGACGCAGCAATCAGCCGGATAAGCCGTCGATCGAAATCAATTATGATGTCTTAAATGAATTGAAGCGCCGGTCGCTGATTGTGCCGGAAGCGCGTGTTTCTGCGCAGGATTTGCCCGCGCCGGCGCCGATGGCCGCGCCCGCACCTGCCCCGACCTATACGCCACCGCGTCCGATGGCGCAGCCGAGCTATCAACCCGCGCCGCAGCCGAGTTACCAACCGGTACCGCAACCTAGCTATCAGCCAGCACCGCAACCAAATTACCAGGCTCCGCCGCAAGTGAACCGTCCGGCCACCGCCGGTCGCCGCATGCCGGTTGCCAATCAGAGTATGATGCAGGCGCATCAGCAAACGCCGGTGATTCGTCCCGCCTCGCCGCCATTGCAGAATACCCCACCGATTTCCGATAGCTATGCGACCTATCAACCGTCGCCGCCGCCGGGCTATGAATCTACCGGCCGCAGCACTTCCGTGGGCCGCACGCAGCCGCGCAATAGCGCACGACCAGCGCCGATTGTGACTGCTCCGAAACCGGCTCCCGCGCCGCAGCCTGCTCAGGTTATAGCGACACCTGCTCCGGCCAAACCTGCGCCAGTGAAAACCGAAGTGCCGAAGCCCGCCGCACCGAAACCGCAACCGGCTCCGACTCCGGCACCAACGCCGGCTCCGACGCCAGCGCCTGCACCCTCGCCCGCACCAGACCTACCGGATTTGCCGCCATTGCCGGATATGGAGCCGCCAGCCCCCGCACCAAGCGCGCCTGCCCCAGCGACTCCGGCAGCGAAACCTGCGCCAACGCCAGAGCCCTTGCCAGTTCCCGATTTGTCGGAAGTTGAATTCGATGACTTCCCAGAACCTGCGGCACCCCCGCCTGCCCCTGCGGCAGAGGAAGATAGCCTGCCCGGCCTCGATGCGATTACCGGCGCGCCGGATATGAGCATTGCGCCGCCTTCCGATCCGGGTGAGCCGGTGAATGACCTGCCGCCGCTGAATGCGATTACCGGCGGACCTGACGAAACCGCAACCGAAGCGCTTTCTGGCTTACCACCACTGCCGGACGAAGCGCCGGATCTACCGGAATTACCGGCTTCTGCGCCCGATTTGCCACCGCTGCCGCAAAGCAGCAGCACCGCACGTATCCCAAATGGGTCAGATGCGGGTCTGCCGCCATTGCCGGATGATGGGCCACCAAGCCTGCCAGAGGATGATGCCCTGCCGGAATTGCCAAGCTTACCGGAAGATGACGCGTTGCCGCCATTGCCGGAAGAAGATAGCCTGCCCGATAGCGGCCCGCCTGCAATTCCTGAAAGTGACGACCTGCCCGATCTGCCGGAATTGCCACCACTGGATTCCGAGCCTGAGCCAATGCCGGGTCTACCGCCATTGCCAAATGGCTCGCCAGAACCGCTGGATGATATGCCGCTTCCGGACATCGACATGCTAAATGCACCGGAACCCGTTCCTGCGCCCGCACCGGAGCCCGAACCGCAAGCACAAGCTGAGTCGGAAGAAACGCAAGTCGCATCTCTGCCACCCGAACCGGATCTGCCTGCGCCGAATGCGCCGGATAAACTGGTGATCGAATTTGCCGAAACGGAAAACGATATTCCCTATGAAATGAAAGAGCCTTTGAATGCCCTCGCCTCGCGCTTGAAGTCAGAGAATAAGGGCGTCGTGGTGCGGCCTTTCGTTGGCGGTGGTTCGGATGCGCAGATGGCGAATGTGATCTCCACCCGCCGCGCGTTTAACGTGCGCACCTATCTGATCGATAAAGGCGTACCGCATTTTGCGATCACCATCGACCGGAACCAGCCGACCGATGCCGGTGGCCCGGAACGCGTCGAGCTCTTAGTAAAATAGAAACTTACGCGGCTTTGAACTGCAACTCTGCTAACCGCTGATATAGCGGGCTAGCTTTCAGCAGTTCGGCATGTGTACCGACGGCTTCGATGCGCCCTTCATTCAGCACCACAATGCGATCCGCGCGCAACACGGTCGATAGCCGATGCGCAATGATGAGGGTGGTGCGCGACTGCATGGCCTGTTCCAGCGCCTGCTGTACTAACCGCTCATTTTGCGAATCGAGCGCGCTGGTTGCCTCATCAAGCAGAAGAATTTCCGGGTCGCGCACCAGCGCGCGTGCAATCGCGATGCGCTGCTTCTGACCACCGGACAGGCGAACGCCTTTTTCTCCTAGATAACTATCAAATCCTTGGGGCAACGCATCAATAAATTCCAGCGCGGCGGCCTTATCTGCGGCTAAACGTACCGCCTCATCGCTCGCATCCGGCGCGCCGCAGCGGATGTTATACCACACATCGGCCGAGAAGATTACCGGGTCCTGCGGCACTAGCCCGATATGCTGGCGGAAGGCGGGCGGATCGAGCGCAGTGAGCGGCTCACCGTCGATTAATACGCGGCCCGATTGCGGATCGTAAAAGCGTAAGAGCAGTTGGAATATGGTCGTTTTCCCGGCGCCAGATGGGCCGACCAACGCCACAGATTCGCCAGGCGCTACTTGCAGGCTAATGCCATCCATCGCCCACTGGTCGGGTCGCGACGGATAGGCGAAGCGCACCTGTTCAAAGGCGATCGCCCCGCGCAAGGGTTCAGGCAATGCGAGTGGTGTGGCCGCCACTGGCAAGGCCGATTGCGTGTGCATCAATTCCATCAACCGCTCGGTCGCTCCGGCGGCGCGTTGTAATTCGCCAATTACATCGCTTAATGCGCCGAGCGCCCCGGCGACAACGACCGCATAAAAAATGAATGCCGAGAGGTCACCCGGAGTGATCGCCCCAGTAATCACGTCACGCCCACCGACCCATAGCACCGTGACAATCGCGCCGAAGACCAGCGTGATGACCAGCGCCGTCAGCAAGGCGCGCGCACGGATGCGGCGCACCGCGGTCGCGCGTGCCGTGCCAGCGGTATCGGCAAAACGCGTACGTTGCAGGCCTTCCAACGACATCGCCTGAATGGTGCGAATGGCGCCGATGGTTTCTTCGGACTGCACCGAAATTTCCGCCACCTTATCTTGCGTCTCTTTGGAGAGGATTCGCACCTTCCGCCCCAGAATAATGATTGGCGCGATTACCAGCGGCAGCATCAGCCCGACATAGGTCGTCAGGTTCCAGCTGGTAATCACCAGCATGACCGAGCCGCCCGTTAGCATCAGCGCGTTACGCAAAAACACGGAAACGCTGGAGCCGACGACATTTTGAATCAGCGTGGTATCCGTCGTGATGCGTGAGAGAATTTCACCGGTGCGGTTGGTTTCGAAATAGCCCACATCAAGTGAGAGCAGGTTGCGATACACGTCATTGCGCATGTCTTCCACCACATGCTCGCCGACCTTGCTTACGAAATAATAACGCGCATAGGTCGCGCAGGCGAGCAATAGCACAACCGCAAGCAGCACCCAATAGGCATCGTCCAGCAGGGTCGTATCACCCGCGGCGATGCCGTTGTCGATCAGGTAGCGCAGGCCCGCGCCCATGCTAAGCACAGCGCTGGAGGTGAATAAAAGCGATACGCAGGCAGCAATGACCCAGCCTTTATACGGCCATAAATACCGCAAAACCGGCCGCAATTTCCCTAATTTGGCTTTCGGCAGATTCGGATCACTCGCAGGGTGGCGGGGCATGCGTCAGGTGTAGCCCTTGGCGGGAGGCGGTGCAAGTCGCCATTCGTCGATTCTTGCCGCGAAGGATAATCCTGCATCAGGACGTAGTAACTGTGTTGCCTTCTAATGTGGTGGATCTCTCCCGCTTGTTTACCCTTTAAGGGTCCGCTACAAAGGAGGGCAACAAACTTTGAAAGGCTTTCCATGCGTTTTCTTTCTGCCCTTGCGGTGTTTTTACTTTTACCCCTGACCGGTCACGCCGCCTCGCTGCAGGCGATTGAGGCATATTTCAACCAACTCAAAACCTTTCAGGCGGATTTTACGCAAGTCGATCCGGATGGTGGAATCGCGGAAGGGGAATTATTTTTGAAACGTCCGGGCCGCATGCGCTGGAATTATACAACCCCGAGTGAGGTCGTTATGATCACGCAGGGCGATAACCTGCTTTACTACGATAAAGTGATGGATGAAGTGTCGTATCTGCCGCTCGATGATATTGCGGCAAGCATGTTGATCCAATCGGAAGTCGATTTCGATACGGGTGATTTCAAAGTGGTGACTCTGCAAGACGAAGCGGGCATCACCCGCCTGACGTTAGAACAAATCGGCGCACCAGAACAAGGGCAGTTCACGCTCGTGCTGCGTTCACAGCCGATGCAACTTTATAGCATCATTCTTGATCAGCAGGGTCAGGTGACACGCATGAGCATGTCGAATATTCGGCAGAATGCCGGGCTGGACGATAAAGTCTTTGACTTCAAGAATCCGCGAGGCTTAGTCGATCCCACGCAGCGTTAAACTTACGCTGTGATATCCAGCAGGTTTTCCATCATCTCATCCGCGGTTTTCAACGCTTTGAGATTCGCTTTAAAATCATAGGTCGCGATTTGTTGTTCGACCACTTCTTCATTCAGGTCGACATTCGGGTATTGGGTGATGCCGTTCTCATCCGCGGCGCTATTGGCCGGGTCAAAGCGACCGAAGGTTGCCGGATCTTTCGGAACGGTGCTGCTTTGCACGCCAGCTGGCGCGACAGAGGTTTGATTGACCCGCTGCGCCTGATAGGCCTCGCCGGTAGATTGCCCATCTACTAGACTGCGCGTGGAGGACAGATTCGCTACATTATTTGCACTGGTATCCAACCGATTACCCGCGGCCATCATTCCGCTTAAGGACGTGCTCAGTGCTGCATTAATCATCTCTGTTCCTCTCTATGCGCTAGTAAAAAGATACTAGCCTATAAAGTTTAACGAATACTTAATTATTGATCGGATTTTATTGAAATTCAACTGTCATTGCGAATAATTGCGCGAGTATAAGGACGAGATAACTACGTAATATCAGGATATAGATCGATCCAACTAGGGATTTGTAGCCACTATGAGACGTAATTTCTGCACACGCATATATTTCTTTAGGCGCTTTTCCCGATGAATTGCCTCTGCCATGCTTTCATGTATTTCGTACCACACCAGCTGGTGCAGTTGATGCTTACAAGTAAAGCCTTTCATCACATCGTTCTTATGTTCCCACACGCGCTTAACCAAATCGGAAGTGACACCTATATAAAGCGTACCGTTAGGACGATTCGTCATTATATAAACTGCTATTGCATCGTATCGCACTTATACCTCATGGATAGCCCTATAATTTACTTCGTAAATTCGGGCTATGACAAAAGATAGGGTCATTGCCCGAATCGCATCGCGATTATAGGGCAATCCAGAACTCGCGAGACTACCTAAAAATATTTAGGATTTTATTCACCTGTTTTTCCAACCCACTGGAGGATTTCATCATGCCGGTTTCGGCTTCTTCGTCGGATAAGAGCGGGTAATTTCGGCTATTAAACAGCTGGTAATGCCACCATTCGTTGCGATAAAAATCCCAGCCTGCTGTGGTCATGATGCCCATGAGCAGGTGACGGTTACGTTGCGCTTCGGCGGAGACATTCGGATTACCATGATGCGACTCAATCTGGAACGCGTCAAACGGCGTACCCATATCAAGCTCTGTACCGTCTGGCAGTGTCAGCGTCAGGTCGATCGCCACGCCGCGTGAATGCGGGGACCCGCGATTCGGGTCTGCCAGAAAATCGGGATCGGGCGTATGCTCCCATAACTTCCATTGCGCTTCCGTCGGGCGATAGGCATCGAAAATTTTGATGCGGTACCCGATCACTTCGGCCAGACGAATCGCCTCTTTCAGGCAGACCGCAGCCTCGGGATGCAGGTAACACGCACCACGGCCATAGACCGGCTTGCCTGTAAAGTTCCGATCCGTCGCGTAGCGAATATCGATCAGCACATCATAGGCCGGTGGGACGATCTCAACGAGGGGTTGGTTCATGCGCGGATTCTGCCCCGGTTTGGGTGACAAAGCAATCATTGATCACGGTTTCGGTTCGCTCGCAGAGTTGCTTGCGGTTAATCGGCCGTTCCGGGTCGATCAGGGAATGGATAACGACATCGGCGTCGATGCGGCCTTGTTTTAGTACGCTCCACAAATGCGGTAACAATGCGTCGTCGCCAAACCAAGCGAGACGGCGACGGCCCGCAACATCCAGCGCTTGCCCGCCTGCTCGCTGATAGATCAGCGTCACGGGCAAAACCATTACTTCCGGCAATTCGGCCACCGAAAATAAAGCGCTACGAAAGGGCTTTAATGCAGTCCCGTCATTCGTGGTCCCTTCGGCGAAAACGCACATTACCCGCCCTTTTTTCAGAAAGGCGGTGATGCCGTTATGCGCGTCACTGATCGCAGCGCGCGTGCGTTCAACAAACACACAGCCCGCAATTTTAGCGCAGAGGCCGATCAGCGGCCAACCGGCAATTTCGCGTTTTGGGGTAAAGCTGACGGGCAATGCGCCGCCCAGTACCAGCACATCCAGGTAAGAAGAATGATTGGCAATCATCAATAGCGGGCGATGTTCAGGCATAGTGCCATGCAGGGTGACATGGATGCCCAAGACCGCGTTCAGCGAGCGGAAAGTCGCTTGCACCAGCCGTTTACGCAAACGCTCTGCCCCGACTAGCATGGCCAGTCCAGCGGGCATCAGCATCAGCAGAATGACCAGCAATGCCGCAATGCTTTTGCACAATGCCTTGATCATGATGGTTTACGAATCGGGTCCATACCGTTTGGAATATAGATCGGTCACCTGATCGGTTTCCACAATGATCGACACATCGGTGGTATTGTAAATAGTATCGACAAATGCGCCGTCGCCAATTACGCCATTCAGACGCAGATAGCCTTTGATGAGTGGCGGAATTTCGCGCAGTGCCGCGCGCTGATCGATCTGGTCTTTCGGAATCATATTCATCGACACATAATATTCCGGCAGGGTTTTCAGGCGCACTTCCGGCGGAGCCAGATGAAAATGATGCAGGTAGGATAACGCCAGCGCATGTTTTTGTGGATCGGCGCCGGTGAAACTGGCGCACCCGAACATTAATTTAATGCCATAAGACGAAACATACGCTCCGATGCCGCGCCATAACAACGTCATGACCGAGCGATTACGGTAGCGCACGTCGACGCAAGAGCGACCAAGTTCTAATAGTTCGCCTTCATAGGCTTTGAGCGCTGAAATATCGTATTCATGCTCCGTATAAAAGCGACCGATTTTCTGCATGGGGCCGGAGCGCAACAGGCGGTAGGTGCCCACAATACCCATATTTTCGGATTGGTCTTCATCGACCACTAGCAAGTGATCACACACCGCATCATAATCGTCGAAATCGCGCTTCTGGGCGCGGATCTCGTCCGACGCCGCGCCGCCCATTTCTTCACAAAAAATCTGATACCGCAATTTCTGCGAGGCGGTAATTTCTTCGTCATTCGCAGCCAGTCGCACACAAAGCGAACCAGCGCATATCGGGTCAAATGCCATAGGCACAGTTTGTAGCAGCAAAAGCGCGCGTTGTCACTATTGGGTTACTTCTTCGCTTCCAATGGCACACAATAAAGTTCTAACCGGTGATCGACCAAACGATACCCTAATTGCTTGGCGACCTCTTCTTGCAGCTTTTCAATCTGTTGGTTGGTAAATTCCACCACTTCGCCAGAACGCAAGTCGATCAGATGGTCATGATGTTCATCCGATTGCGGCTCATAACGGGCGCGGCCATCGCCAAAGTCATGCTTTTCGATGATCCCGGCTTCTTCGAACAGACGCACCGTACGATAGACCGTCGCGATCGAGATCTTAGAGTCCACCGCTGAGGCGCGCTGATACAGCAATTCCACATCGGGATGATCTTCCGATTCCGACAGCACGCGCGCGATAACGCGACGCTGTTCGGTCATCTTCAGGCCTTTTTCACCGCATAATTTTTCCAGGTCCATATCCCCTCCTTGCAATCACGCTATTGCAAGCATGCGCCCCCGCAAAAGGCAAGCACTAAGCGCGACGCACTTAAAAACGGTAGCTTAAGCCGACCGAGACCACGGGATAAAATTGGATGAATTCGATATCGTCTTCGATGTTGCTTTCTTCTTCACGCAAATTTTCGATAAAATTCGGATCGTTCTGGAAGGTACCGGTGGAGGATAGATCGACATCTGACGCGCCGGTATATAAGACGCCGATATTCGCGCGGAACGCCAGCCCGCTATCGCTGGAAAAGGTATTATCGTACCCAATACCCACATATGGCGCGATATCGTCATTGGTGACTTTACCGTTTAAGGTGCCTACTTGCGAAGGCGAGTAACTGTTCCCGCCAATATTGACGACATCTTGCGGAGTCGCATTAATATCGAGTTCTGTCTCTCCGAAGCCCAGTCCGGCAGAAAGGTGAAAGCCGCCGCCGGTCGGGTGAATATCGGCGATGACCATACCGCGCAAAATATCCAGCTCTGCATCATAATCGATATCATCGATCGTCTGGTCGGTATCGAATTGCAGATAATGCGGTCCGCCGCGGATAACGAGTTCGGGCCAAATCATGAACATCGCCTCACCGGACACGCCTGTTGTACCGATCGACGGACTAATCGCGAAACGACTATAAAATGGCAGGTCTTTTTCGCGTTGCAGATCGCGCGGGGCGAGCATAGTAGGGGGTTGCCAATTTGGCTCCGGCGCATAGGGATCGGCAGCGGGCGGCGCCTGATAATAGCGTTGGGCCTGTTGCTGTTCATATTGCGCTTGCTGATAGGGATTAGCATATTCGCGCGCGCAATGCGGGCTCATTTGCATCGCCGGGTCGTTGCAGCTTTGCGCCGCATCAGAGATGGGCGCGGCAGTCGCGCTAGTATCGGCGGGCGTGGCAGGACTATAGCTTTGGGAGTAAAGCGGTGCTGCAGGCGCATTGCCCGCATATGGGTTTTGGTAGTGTTGTGCCTGAGCCTGACTGGCTGTGCCCAATAATAATGCGACGCATAGATAACGCATTCATCCCTCCCCTTGTTACTGTTAGCGTAACAAAAAGTGAGGTGCTTTGCGTTGCCAATCTACAAAGCTAAATAAAAGTTAATTTATTTTGTGTCTTCTGTGGCTGTTTTGCCATCCTGTTTGACGGCGACTGCATGGATGACGAGTGGTATTTGTAATGACACATATTCACCCTTCGGGTCGGACTCTTCCCCAATACCGAAATCCATCCGGTTTACCACGGTTTTCGCGTCGAAGGTGGCGCGGTCGCCTTCAATGGTGATTGGCCCTTGCAATAAGACGGGCATCTGCTGCCCGGCGAGACTCAGAGTGCCGGTGACTGCATAGACACCCCGATCATCCTGCTCGAATTTGGTGCCTTCCCATGTCGCGATGGGCTGTTGTTCAGCATCCAACCAATCGGATTCGGGCAGTGTTCCATCATAGGTATCGTTACCGGTTTCGGCAGAGGCTACCGGCACACAAATCGACGCCTTCGCGCTATCGAGCGCCTCCGGGTCGAAAGTGATCGTGCCTTCCAACTCGGTGAATGTACCTTCAAACTGGCGGCCCACATGCGTGCCGCTAAAGGTCACGTTGCTTTCTTCGGGCACTAACGTCCACTCCGCCGCGAAAGCGGGTTGCGCGAGCATCAACAGGGTAAGACAGGAGACGAGTTTCATGCAGATTCCTTTCGTTTCACCACGGGTAACATACGCCATAACACGGTATCGTGCAGCAAAAAATGGTGGCGAAGCGCCGCTGAAATATGGGCAATGAGTAAGCCGATCATCGCATAGGCCATCAGCCAATGCGCCTCATGCGAGCCATCATTCGCGGAGGTCCGCATGTCTTTTGGCACCGGGAGATGCGGCCATTCAAACAGGCCAAACCATGAAGTCGGCAAACCAAATTTGCTGGTGGAGACCATCACCCAACCGGAGAGCGGGATGGCGATCATCAGTGCGTATAGCGCCCAATGGCCCAGATGCGCCAAACGCCGTTCCAGCATCGGCATTGCAGGTGGCAAGGCTGGCGGGCGATGCGTCACCCGCCAGATAAGACGGAACAGGCTTAGCACGAGCACGCTGAGGCCCAGCGCTTTATGCCATTGAAACACATCATAGGCGAACGCCTGCGTGGCAGGGTCTTTGAGCGCCCCGCCCATCCAGAGGCCCGAGCCCAATTGCAGCAGAATGGCCACCGCGATCAGCCAATGCAGCGCAATCGCGGTGGCGGTGTATCGCTCCATTAGGGCTGCATGTCCATTTCGGTTTCGATCGCGATTTTCACGTCATCACCGATATTGGGCACATAAGTATCAAAACCCCACTGACTGCGCTTTACAACGCCAGTGGCCGAAAAACCGACCGCCGGGACATTCGCATAAGGCTTGCTTTCATAAGCACCGTTAAACGTAACATCCAGCGTTAGCGGGTGCGTCTGGCCAAGCATCGTCAGATCGCCGGTTACTTTACCGGTATTCTCACCGGTTTTTTCGATCTTGGTCGAAGTGAACGTGATTTCCGGATATTCGTTGCTGTTGAACCAGTCTTTGCCATCGCTCAGCTTTTGGTTGAAGTTTTCTTTCTCCATATCCGGGTAATGCGTTTCTATCGATTTCGGATCGATGGTCACTTTCAGCGTGCTCTTAGTAATGTCCTGCGGCTTCAGGTTCAGCTCGGCATCGACATCGGTAAAGCGCGCGGTGTAGTGCGATAGCCCCATATGGTCGACCATGAAAATGAGACTGGTATGCGAATCATCTTCTTTATAGGTGCCTGCAGGCATCTCAGCGATTGGGGTTTTTACAGGTGTGCCGGGTGCGGCCATTACGGCGAGTGGGGCAGCTGTGACTAAAAGAGTGGTGGTAAGAGTTTTTAACATTGTAATCTCCTGGTTGCGTTTAAAATAGGCGTTAGACGGCGGCTTTGATTTGCTCGCGCGCCTTGTTGACGGCTTCTTGCGGGTCGTTAAAGACTTTCGCTGCGCCGATCACGGTCACATCGGTAATACCAATGAATTTGAGGATGCGTTTGACATAGGGCGTCAAATAATCGTCTTCACTGTCGATGGCGGTACCACCAGTGGCGACGACGAGATAGGTTTTTTTGTTGCCCGCGAGGCCAACCGGACCGTCTTCGGTATATTTCACGGTGCGGTGGGTTCGCACGACCAGATCGAACCAGGCCTTCAGCGCGGCAGGAATCATAAAATTATACATCGCCGTACTTAATACCAGAATGTCCGCCGCTAAAAGCTGGTCGGTCAGGCGTTCCGATGGCTCCATTGCCTTTTTCTGCGCTTCCGTACGTTTTTCTTCCGGCGTAAAATAGCCGCTCGCCATCGCGGCATTGACGAAAGGCAGGCCATCCGCCGCGTCGCATTCCACGACCTCCGCATTATGCTTTTCCTGCAGGCGGCTGACCAGTTCCTGCGAAAGCATCCGGCTTTGTGAATCTTCCCGCCGCCCACTGGCGGTGACGTGTAAAATGGTGGTCATTCAATGCTCCCTTATAACTGTTTTAACGCTATATAGGCGCAGCCCAAGAGCTTATCCAGCCCTGGTCGGCATATTTAGGCGCACCTGTTCAATGGTCTCAATATCTTCCGGAATCATTCCCGCTACTTTCGCGCGCTTTAGTGCTATGGCCGCGACTTCCCGAGCGCTGGTCTGCGCTGCGCGATCGCCGATTGCATCCAGCGTTTGCAGGGCTTTGGTTAGCGCCAGAATCACCTCGACTTTGTCGGCACCATCCCGCGCGATAGGGGAGAAAAACTGCGACATCAGCGCGTGAAATTCGAGCGGCTTCACATAAATTGACGGATAAATCGGTTCCGGATGCGTTTCTTCCGCTAGTCTCAGCCAGTCAACCAGATTACGCACGCCGGATGCCAGCACATCGATCGCGGTGCCCGGGTCATTAATCCCCGGCGACAAGGCGCGCGAGGCGATTTCGCTCAGCACAATCAGCCCAAATCGCGGATCTTGTTGAAAGGTGCGCTTTTCGCCGATGGTGAAACAGTTGCGGATTTCCTCTATTTGCTCCTCGCTGGCTTTTTGCGAGGTATACAGTAGCGGATGCGCCGCATCGTTGAAGCTACCCGGCAAGCGAATCAGATAGAGCGTCAGGTGATGTGTGTTGCATTGCTCTTGCAACGCCTGCATATCGATATGGCGGATGAACCCGACTTCCGGGTGAAACAGCGCTTCATGCGCGGGCATTGGTTCATATGCCGACGTCATTGCAATACCGCCCAAGGCGGGGCGTTTCCACCACGCCTCGATCGCCCGGCGTACGGCGGCTTCGACCATGGAGATCGTATGCCCCACGCGACCGAGCTTGGACAAATGCGTGATCCAGCGCAACAGCACGACGACGATCATGATAATCACCATGACAGTGGTGCCCAGCAGGATTACCCGGCCACTATCACTATATACATTCGCTTTAAGGAAGATGATGCTGACCAGGCTAAATAAAAACGAGCCGATAAATACCGAGAGCGCGTTTTGGGCGGTTGGGTCTTCTAATAATAATTGGGTGCTGCGCGGCGTGGCATTGGTTGTGGCAGCGGAATAGGCCGCGACCATGGTGGATAATGAAAAGGTGGTTACCACCAGCATCGAATTTGCCAGAATCTGCAACACCTGATCAACCGCCGGTGTGCCCAGCTTTTCCGCCAGTTCATAAGGGATCACATCTTCGAGTATCCACGAAAATATGGCTGCCATGACCCCCAGAATGCAGAATAAATTACATCGAACCCATAGCTTTTGCGTGAATTGGCGCCACGCCCATAACCATTTCGACATCATACTGGCTTCGCAGAGGCGGCACCTGAAGACAAGTAAATAATTCGTTAACATTTATTGAAAATTTATTAGATTTTTACACGCGCGACCGTTATGCATAGCCGAAACAACACACGAGAGACGCTATGAGCAAGTTACCTTTTTTCTATCAGTTGCAAGGTCTGACCTATAATGATCTGGCGACGCGCGATTTTATGACGACGGTGGTCGACAATATTGAAACCCCATTGAGCGAGGCGCAGATCGATGCGCTGCAAGGTCAAGGCAAACAGCTTTGGGTTTATACCAGCATTGGCGAAGCCGCGAGTTTCCACGAATATTACGTGAATGGCAATTGGGGCCAGAACCCGCCAGACTTTATTATCGGACAAAATCCTGAGTTTTTCAGCGCGTTTCGTGTGAAGTTCTGGGATCCTGACTGGCAGGAAGTCGTGATCACACGTATGGAAAATCTGATGGCGAAGGGCTTTAACGGCGTCTATATGGACGTGATCGACACCTATCTGGTGCCAGATGTGCGCGCGGCCTATGAAGCCGAATTCCCGAATGGCAATATTCAGCAGGCCATGACCGATTTTATCGTCAATATTTCTGAGCATATGAAAGAGTTGAATCCGGATTTCCGTATCATTGCACAAAATGCAACGGCGCTACTCAACCTCGATCCGATCAATACGCTTGATCAGCCATTGAATCCGAATACGCGCTTTATCGATGCGATCGACGCGCTCGCCAAGGAATCGACCTTCGTACTTGGTGAACTGACCCCACCACCTTGGGGACCGTATGATGCGCGTTACGTGCAAAACGTATTAGATGCCGGCAAACTGGTGATTGGACTGGAATATCCGAGCGGGCAATTTGCCGAAAACTATGCGTGGGAAAATGCCCTGAATGCGGGTTATATTCCATATCTGGATGATCGCCGTCACGATGGCTATTACCGCCAGATCGATGAGAATTTCCAAACACTGAATCGTCTGTCGGATGCGCAGAAAGCATTGCTAACGCTGGAAGCGGCCATCGCCCCGGAACCGCAGCCTACGGGTGATATTATCGGCACCACGGCGGGTGACGTGCTAATTGGTGGCGAAGGCCATGACAAAATTTATGGGCTGGAAGGCAACGACACCCTCACCGGGGGATCGGGCAATGACTCGATTTATGGCTGGGAAGGCAACGACAAAATTTATGGCGGCATTGGCAATGATTCACTGTTTGCCGATGCAGGCGATGATTATGTCGAAGGCGGTGCGGGCAACGACTACATCTTCGGTTGGAGCGGGCATGATACCCTGCTCGGCGAAGCGGGTAACGACATCATTTACGCGGATGCGGGTAACGACTCTGTCGAAGCGGGCGATGGCAATAATATTGTCTACGGTGCCGATGGGAATGATACCATTTATGGTGGTGCGAATTACGACCAGCTGTATGGCGATGGCGGCAATGATCGCGTAGCGGGCAATGGCGGTAACGACCGTATTTACGGTTGGGATGGTAACGATACGCTGTTTGGCGGCACGGGCAATGACTCAATCGCCGGTGACGCTGGCCATGACCGCATTTATGGCGGCGATGGCAACGACTGGGCCTATGCCAATGTCGGCAATGACTATGTCGAGCTTGGCAATGGCAATGACTGGGGCTTTGGCGATGCCGGCAATGACACGCTGGATGGCGGCGGCGGCAATGACGTATTGTTCGCTTGGGAAGGCAATGACTTCCTCTATGGTGGCGCGGGTAACGACCTGCTGTCTGGTGAGGGCGGCAACGACTTCATCGCTGGTGGGACCGGTGCCGATTCCATGTATGGCGGCGCGGGCTTCGACCTGTTCTTCATTGAACTAAACAGCGGGGCCGACCTGATCGACGGGTTTAAACATGGCGAAGACAAGATTGAATTGCACGGCTTCGGCAATGTGAATTTCAACAACTTCATCGCGCCCAACATCACTTATGCCGGATGGTATGCGGTGATCGATCTGGGCGATGCGTCTTCACTGCGCATCAACAACGTCTCGACCGGCTCCCTATCCGCTGCCGATTTCGACTTTACATAAAACCGATGCGCCGCGTGCTTGACATGCGGCACATTATCGGCTTGGCATAGGGCATCACATCGCACGCTCGCTGATGGGCGTGGAGGGAGGACATATGAAAACCTGGATACTCGCGCTAACACTACTTATTGGAGGACTGATGACGGACGCACAGGCGGTCACCTTGCCAGAAGGCAAAGACCCGGAAAATTTACTGGTAATGGAACTGAAAGATGGCCCGGTCATCATTGAAATGCTGCCTGAAAAGGCACCGACGCATGTGGCGCGCATCAAAGAATTAACGCGTGAAGGCTTTTACGATGGCGTGGTGTTCCACCGCGTGATCGATGGTTTCATGGCGCAAACCGGCGATCCGACCGGTACGGGCACTGGCGGTTCAGGCAAAAAACTGAAAGCCGAATTTAATGACGTGAAGCATAAAAAAGGCACCGTGTCGATGGCGCGCGCCGCCAGCCCGGATTCGGCCGATTCACAATTCTTTATCGTGTTCGAAGCCGCCCCGCATCTGAACGGTCAATACACCGCCTGGGGTCAGGTGATTTCCGGCATGGAATATGTCGATGCAATCAAAAAAGGTGACAGCTATGACAATGGCAGCGTGACCGATCCTGACAAAGTGATCTCGATGAAAGTCGGTTCCGATATCGCAAAATAGCATGTTACCGGGTGATGGTGCATCACGCGCCCTCACCCGGTTTGCTTCCACTTTCGGAGGGCACCTTACTTTATGAAAACCTCCGATTTTGACTTTTACTTACCCGAAATGTGCATCGCCGATGCACCCTGCGAACCACGGGATGCCTGTAAATTATTGCAGGTCAGCAAATTCTTTTTCGACTTTTCCTTTCTGCAATTCCCGGAATTGTTAAACCCCGGCGATGTCGTGGTCTTTAACAATAGTAAAGTCATCCCTGCCCGCCTGTTCGGCACCAAAGGCGATGCCAAAATCGAGCTACTACTACATAAAAAACTTACCATCGAGAGCGGGCAGCTCTGGCGTTGTTTTGCCAAACCGGGCAAAAAATTAAAAGAAGGCGATACCGTGTCCATCGCCAATAATTTTGTGGGGGAGATTGTCACCAAATGCGCTTCTGGAGAAGTGGAAGTACTATTCAACTATTCGGCGGAATTGTTTGATACATTATTACACACGCATGGCCATATGCCATTGCCCCCCTATATCAAACGCGAAGACCAAGCGGCGGATGCGCAAGACTATCAGACGGTCTACGCCGCGCATCCCGGCTCCGTCGCCGCGCCGACAGCGGGCCTGCATTTTTCGGATCGCATTTTAGAACAGCTGGATGCGCGTGGCATTCATCGCGCCGAAGTCACGCTACATGTCGGCGGCGGCACGTTTTTGCCCGTTAAATCCGAACGCGTGGAAGACCACGTCATGCATAGCGAGTGGTATCAGATCGACGCCGATCAGGCCGAGATCATCAACCGCGCGCGTGCCAATAAAGGCCGCGTTATTGCGGTTGGCACCACGGCGCTTCGCGTGCTGGAGTCGGTCGCCGCAACCGATGGCATGCTGAAAGCCGCTGCGGGCGAAACCGATATTTTCATCACCCCCGGTTACCAGTTCAAAGTAGTCGATCGCCTGCTGACCAATTTTCATTTGCCGAAATCGACCCTCTTCATGCTGGTTTGCGCCTTTTCCGGGTTAGACCGCATGCAAGCGGCCTATGACTATGCGATGGAAGAGGGTTACCGTTTCTATTCCTACGGCGATGCCTGCCTGCTCGATCGGATGGCGATTCGCTAGCAGCAAAAAGGGTAGCCGAAGCTACCCTTTAAGTTTGGCATCTCCCACGTTAGGTTGCTATGAGTGCCACAGCAAGTTCGAGGGATGAATATTTAGTCACTCGCAGGCTTGCTAAGCCCGCGTTACAGCCAGGTCGGCCCGCTGCTCTTGGGTCATGCTCAGCAGGAAGTCTTCTCCCACCGATGCCCCCTCGCGAACCGTGATGCTGAGTCCTTTCGGACTTTGCACCAGCACCAGATCGGTGCCTTCTGCGTCATCTGGCTCAGGGCCGGATCGCGTCTGACGCTGATACAGGATCAGAGCCAGATGCACGCATTCACCCCGGAACTGATGCCCGGGGTTGTGGGCTCGCATACGCAGCAGCTCAATGAGCCGCTTCTGGTCTTGTGTGACCTTTTTTGCCAAGCTGCGTTCTCCTTTTTTGGTTGCAGCATTCATCGACAAATTCCCTACCGCACCGAAGCGTGACAGGGGGCGATTGTCATCCCCCAAAGACTCCAAGACTTATAACCGTTCAAAATGAAGTTTGGGGAAGACACGGGCGGTTAAACCATAGAAATATGACAATTTCATGAACATCATGGCTTCCTTATGGACATTCATGCGACACAGGCTCATAGTACGTGTTAGAAGGGCATGCTAATGTATCGAAAAATAAACCAGTTCCGGCGTTGTGACGACGGCAGCGCGGTCATCGAATTTGCGATCGTCGCGCCGCTATTGTTTTACATCATGCTGGCGATTGTAGAATTCGGGTTACTGACCTTTTCCATGGTAGTGGTCGAAAGCGCCACCAATTCCAGCGCGCGCTATATTCGCACCGGCTATAATCCCGGCGCTTCTGCGGGGCTTAGCCTGCAGGATTTTGTGCGCGAAGATATTAAAGAGCGCACCTCTGGCCTGATCAATGCCGACCGCGTATTTATTACTACAGATTTAACCTCGACCTATGATGAGCTTGCGCCCGATAAATGTCTGGCGAATCCCAATAATCCGAACCCACCGACCTGTCCGGGTGTGTTTGAGGAATTAAACGGTCAGCCCGGCTATCAGGGCGGGACGCCGGCGCTGGATCCCGGCGGGCCGAATGACATAATCAAAATCCAAACCTATTACCGTTGGTCGCCGCTGACAGGATTCCAATATCTGTTTTTCGAACAGGGCGATGACGATCCGGAAGATATTATCATCCGTTCTGTTACCTTTATTAAGAATGAGCCAGCCTGATGACGCTTACATCTAGATTCAAACATTTTTTACGCGCTGAGAATGCTGCCTCGCTGATCGAATTTGCAATTACCTTTCCGGTATTATTGCTGCTCTTTCTCGGTTCGGTTGAAATTTCACGCTATATTATCATTCAGCAAAAGGTCGAAAAAAGCAGCTATACTATTGCCGATTTGGTGACGCGTTACAGCGCTGCGACCAGCAACCCGGCAAAATCTGGTGAGCTGGATCAGGCCGAAGTCGACACCGTGCTCGCCACGCTGGACGATTTGATGGACCCGTTTGATGCCGGGGAAAACGCGGTCGCGTGTATTTCATCGGTACAGCGCGTGGACACGCTGAACCCTGTGCCGACTGTGCGCTGGCAAGCTGCCGGAGGCGGAACTCTTAGTACGCAAGGGGGTCAGACGATCAGCAGCAATGTGAATAACCGTTCCCTCGGCTCGATCAATTCTTCCGTACGCAATTCAGCCTCAGCCTTTTCCGGAGAGATCGCCGATGCCTTCGCGTTTGCCGGGCCGATGCAGCCGAATGAGAATGTGATCATCGTCGAAGTGTGGTACCAATTCGAATTACTGCTGGGGCAAACCTGGTTTTTATTTAACGACGGCATTATCAAATCGAACGCCTTTTTCGCACCGCGCAATAACGATGTGATGCGCGATTTGCCGCCGGATTTCGTGTAACCGCTCAAGGAGAGTGCTATGGTCACCCGTTTATTAAAACGATTTCTTCAGGATGAATCCGGCAATGTGCTGATCATCGTTGGTTTTACTATTATTATTCTGGTTGCCATCGCGGGCGCGAGTATTGATTTCGGGCGTTCGGAAATCATTGGTCATAAAATGCACCAGGCCGCAGATGCGGGCGCGCTGGCCGGGGCGGCGATGCCGATCGGCAGCACCGAAACCGAACGCAAAGAAACCATCAAACGCTATTTCCGTCTCAATTTCCCGGATGATTATATGGGCAGCAGCGTCACGGCAGAAGATTTAGTGATGAATGCCAGCCCGAACTGGACCGATCCGGATACGATCAACGTGCAGGTGGAAAATACTATTAATACTGGCTTCATCACGCAAGTCGGACAGGACACGCTAAATACCGCTTCCGAAACCGAAGTCGGTGTGCAGGCCGCCAGCGCCCTCGATCTCGATCTGGTTTTTGTGGTCGATGGTTCCAGCTCGATGCAATACCCACCCGATGATACCTATGTTACCCCCAGTAACCCGTCAAAAACCAAATTTCTAAAAGATGCACTGACTCGGGTGAATGATACTCTGCTAAAACCCGGCAATGTTGGCCCAAATGATAAAGTGCGCATCGGGCTTGTCGAATTCGGTCAGCAAGATGGCACCAGCAATTTTGTTAAAAGACGTCTGGATCTGACGGATAATTACGCGCAAATCCGCAATTTTGTGACTGGCATTCAAGTGCCGGTTGAATGTGGAGACCTAGATAGCGGGGAGCCTGAATGTTTTCAAACGCCCGGTGGGCGCGGCGCCGAAGCGGGCCGTGATATGATCTTGAGCGCACCCCCGCGACCGGATGGCAATGTCGGCGCGGCAAAATTAGTGGTGTTTCTAACTGATGGTTTATTCAACCGCCCTACCGACCCGGGGTTTGACTGGCGTAATAATGAAAATCAAAGAAGCTGGGATTTGCAACAAGTCGCCATCAATCAATTTACCAATGCCTGTGATGATATGAAGGACGAAAATGTCGTGGTATATACCACCAATTACGGCTTTTTTCGGGTAGGCCCTGATCGGAATAACGAACTTCCGCCATATATGATGGAGGACTTGATTGATGCATTGCAAGAATGCGCGTCAGATCCGGATAGTGAATATTATCGCGCGACGCTTGGCGGTGAAGACCTGATCGACTTCTTCGACTTTATTGCGGTGACTGCGAAGAAATTGCGCGTTAGCAAATAGAAAGATCAAAAATCCGGGTTGGTGTAATGTTCCGGCGGGCGGAAGCCACTGACCCGGTCATTTAAAATCGTACGGAAGGACGGGCGGGATTTGATCAGCGCATACCAGTCTTTCACCAGTTCGTGGCTTTCCCATAGCACATCCCCTAGATAATCTAAGCAGGACAGATGCGCCGCCGCCGTAATGTCAGCGAGCGTCAGATAATCCCCTGCCAGCCAGTTCCGGTCCTGCAGCAAATAGGCGATGTAATCTAGATGGAATTTTAAATTGCGTTTGCCAGCACGGATGGCTTCCGACGTCGGCTCGCCATAGCCATGCAGACGCTTAAACACTTTTTCAAACAGAATATTCTGCGCCACTTCGCGCTCAAATTTGCTGTCAAACCAGTCAGTAATCCGCCGGACTTCGGCTTTCTCCGCAATTGAAGACCCGAAAAACTGCACCTCAGGGAATTGCTCTTCCAGATATTCGGCAATCGCGTAACTGCCGCAGACGGTGAGCTCGTCATTGATCAGTACCGGCACGTCCCCCGCCGGGTTGATCGCAAAAAACGCGCGGCGGCGTTCCCATACGGCTTCATCATGCAGGATAAAATCCAGCTCCTTTTCCAAGAGCATCAGCCGGATTTTACGGCAGGCAGGCGATAGCGGCGTGTGATAGAGTTGCAGCGTCATGCGCAGGATGTACCACACTCCCCTGCCATGCCGCAACGCTTAGCCATTTTCTGTCCTCGACTTTATCATCAAGCTGCGCCATGTTTTGCCCCATGCAACCCGCTGTTTTGATTACTGGCGCGGCAAAACGTCTTGGCCGCCATACTGCCCACTCGCTCGCTGCGGCGGGCTATGATATTGCGGTGCATTACCAGCATTCTAAAGCCGAGGCCGAAAGTCTGGCCGACGAGATCAAGCACTTAGGACGGCAGGCCGCATTGATTCAGGCGGATTTGACCGATACGCATGCGTTGCCCGATGTGATTGCCGAAGCAAAAACCGCCCTGCCGCATTTGGGCGCGCTGATCAACAACGCCTCGCAATTTGAACCGGCAAGCTTCGCCGAAACGACGCCAGACATCTTGCAGGCAAATCTGGCGATTCATGTCACCGCCCCTTTCTTTCTAAGTCAAGCATTTGCCGCGCAGGTCGGCAAAGGGGCGATCATCCATTTTCTCGACAGTTTCATCCGCCGTCAGTCGGACCGGTATTTTCCTTACCTACTTAGCAAAAAGGCGCTCGCGGAGTTGACGCTGAGCATGGCGCATAGCCTCGGGCCGGAGATTCGCGTCAATGCGATTGCACCGGGCATAATTTTACCCAGCGGCCCCTTCGATGAGAAATATCTAAACAAACGTAAAGCCGAAGCGCCACTGCAACGTTTAGCGACGCCGGACGATATTGCGCAGGGCGTGAAGCTGTTACTGGAGACGCCGTCGCTCACCGGACAGATTTTGTGGTTGGATGGCGGGGAGCATGTGACATGACCCCGCAGCACATCCATATATCCGGCCTGAAATGCGATGCCGTTATCGGTATCTTAGCGCATGAAAAAAGCACCCCCCAGCCGTTAGTGTTCGATGTTGAGGTGACGATAGACGCGCGCGCGGCAATCGCCAGCGATGCCATCGGCGATACGCTGGATTATGCGACCTTGTCCGAAGCGCTGATCAAGGAAGCGCAAGCACGCCCGCGCGAATTACTCGAGCGGTTGCATCATGAATTGCTGATGCTGATCGCGCGGCAACCGAATGTTTGTCACGCCTCATTACGCATCTATAAACCGCAAGCCTTAGAACATCTGGGCGCGGTGGTCTCCATCAGCGGCGAATGGGTCGCGCCATGAGCGAATCTTTGCGCAAATCGTTAAAGCCGTCGCAATTTCTGATTCTCAGCCTGATCGTCATCATGCTGTCGACCACGACGACGGTGTGGATCACGTTCTTTACCGCTGAACCCAGCGACACGTCACGGCTGGTGCAAGCAATTATCGCGGTGAATGCGATTCTGTTGATGGTATTGTCGGCGCTGATTTTCCGTCGCCTACGCGATTGGAAAACCGGGCATAAAACTTATGAAGTCGGCTCACGTTTGCAACGGCGCATGGTGTGGATTTTTTCGCTGGTGACGATCATCCCAACCATCGTCCTTGGGATATTTGCGGCACTCTTTTTCTATTTCGGCATACAATCCTGGTTTGATGAAAAAGTAGGCACTGCGGTGGAAGAATCGGTCGCGGTGGCCGAAGCTTACCTGGAAGAACATAAGGAGAATATCCGCGGCGATGTGTTGGCGGTTGCCGCAGACCTGAATCGATCGTATCCGTTTCTGGCCATGCATCCGGCAGGGATGTCGCAAACATTGAATACGCAAGGCGCACTGCGGAACCTGACCGAAATTGTGGTATTCACCCCGTCGCAAGTGGTCGCGCGCTCAGAGCTTTCCTTTTCGCTGTCTTTTGAGCGGTTGCCGGAAACCGTGTTGCAAAAAGCCGCGCAGGGAAATGTCGTGGTACTCGCCGATGATAATGATAAAATCCGCGCGCTCGTTCAGCTCGATCCTTTGAATGATTTATTTTTGATGGTCGGGCGTACGATCGACCCGCGCGTGCTGAACCATATGGTGATCGCCCAAGGCGCGGTGACAGATTACCGCGCGCTGCAAAATAATATCGGCGATCTGCAGATTCAGTTTTCGATGATCTTTGTGATGACGGTGCTGCTCCTGCTGCTCAGCGCGATTTGGTACGGTTTCTATACCGCAATGCGTATGACGGTGCCGATTACCGCGCTGATTCGTGCGGCGGAAAAAGTACGCGGCGGCGACTTCAGCGCGCAAGTCGATACGCCCGTCAAGGAAGACGAGATTGGTATTCTGACGCAGACCTTTAACCGTATGACACGGCAGGTGGAGCGGCAACGCGGCGAGTTGATCACCGCGAACCGTCAGCTGGCCGAGCGCAAACGTTTTACCGAAGCCGTCTTCGCAGGAGTTTCTGCGGGCGTCGTCGCACTGGATGCGCAAGGGGTGATTTCACTGAACAACCGGACCGCCGCCGAATTATTACAGGACGACGCGACCCAATCGATGAAGGGCATGCCGGTGACGGCTTTACTGCCGGAATGCGCGGCCCTGCTCGATCAGGTGCGCGCCAAGCCGCAGGATCTGGCGGAAGCGCAAGCCAGCCTGATACGCAAAAAACGCCATTTGAATTTATATCTGCGGGTGACGGCGGAACTGCGCGAAGACGAGATCGAAGGCTTTATCGTTACCTTCGACGACATCACCGAACTGGTCAGCGCGCAACGGCTCGCTGCGTGGTCCGATGTGGCGCGACGTGTGGCACATGAGATCAAAAATCCGCTGACGCCGATTACCTTGTCGACCGAACGCCTACGCCGCAAATATAGCGAAAATCTCGATCCCGAAGAGCGTGAAACATTCCTGCGCTATGTCGATACGATTCTGCGTCATGTCAGCGATATTGGCAGTATCGTAGAAGAATTCGTTTCCTTCGCGCGGATGCCGCAAGCCGAACGCATGGTGGGCGATTTGCGCGATGTGGTCCGCGCCGCGCATTTCTCCGCGCAAACCGCGCAAGAAACCATCACCCATCACCTTAGCCTGCCCGATGAAGAGGTGCTTTTTGCGTATGATGACAAATATTTCTCGCAAATGCTGACCAACTTACTGAAAAATGCGGCGGAAGCACTGATCGAATCGGAGAGACCGGACCCGCAAATCTGGCTCGCGCTTTCGCAAGATAAAAAGCGCATTGCTTTAACCATCGAAGATAATGGCCCCGGCCTGCCGGAAGACCTGCTGGACAAGCTGACAGAGCCGTATGTGACCACGCGTCCGAAAGGGACCGGTTTAGGCTTGGCAATCGTGCGTCGGCAGGTGGAGGAGCACCGCGGTCGCCTGACATTAAGCAACCGCCCGGATGGCGGGGCGCGGATACGCCTGACTTTTCCACAGAGCTGATGCCTAAATCACACAATTAGCTGGACAATGCGTCACACTCCTGTAACTTTTGTGCAACAAGTGAGGAGTGTTCTATGGTGGCCGATATTCTGATTGTCGACGACGAATCCGATATCACCGGTCTGATTTCAGACATTTTAAAAGACGAAAACTATCCCGTCCGCACCGCGAATAATAGCGATACTGCGCTGAAAGCGCTGGCGGAGCGCGTACCATCGCTGATGATTCTCGATATCTGGCTGCAAGGCAGCGAATTGGATGGTCTGGGCATTCTGGAGCGTGTGAAAAAGAAATACCCGCATGTGGCCGTGGTGATGATTTCCGGTCATGGCAATGTCGAGACCGCGGTCAATGCCCTGAAAATGGGCGCATATGACTTTATCGAAAAGCCCTTCACTGAAGAACGCCTCCTGCTCGTGGTAAAACGCGCGCTGGAAGCCGAAGCCCTGAAGATGGAAAACCGCGAGCTGCGCATGCGCGGCAAACCGGAAACCGATCTCATTGGTCAGTCGCAAATGGTTGGCCAGTTGCGCAGCACGATTGAAAAAGTTGCCCCAACCAATAGCCGGATTCTACTGACTGGCGGACCGGGCGTGGGCAAAGAAGTGATCGCCCGCCAGATTCATCTGCAATCGGCGCGTCGTCATAGCAAATTTGTGGTGTTGAATGCGGCTAGCATTTCACCGTCGCGAGTTGATCAGGAATTGTTTGGTCTGCAAGACAACAATCCTAACGGTGGTGCGGCGCAAATTGGTTTGCTGGAAAAAGCGCATGGCGGCACGCTGTTTATCGACGAAGTTGCCGATATGAATATGGAAACGCAATCGCGCCTGCTACGCGCGTTGCAAGGCCAGCCATTTACCCGTGTGCATGGTAGCCAGCCGATTCAAACCGATGTGCGCGTTATTAGCGCGACCAACAAAGATCTGACCGCAGAGATCGCCGCCGGGCGTTTCCGTGAAGACCTGTATTACCGCTTAAACGTGGTGCCTATGCATGTCCCCGCCCTACGCGAACGTCGCGAAGATATTCCGCATCTGTGCAATTATTTTCTGCAACGTGCGGCCGAAGTTTCCGGCCTGTCCAAACGCAAATTAAGCGACGAGGCCGTCTCCGTGTTGCAGTCGTATGACTGGCCGGGCAATGTGCGTCACTTACGCAATATCATGGAATGGGTGCTGATCATGGGGCCGAAAGATAATGGCGAGATGATCAAGCCGGAGCATTTGCCGCCGGAACTATTCGAAAGCAATCGCGCAGTACTTGCCCCGGAATTGGGTAGCGATATTATGTCGATGCCGCTGCGCGAAGCCCGTGAGATTTTTGAGCGTCATTACTTAAGCGCACAGATCAACCGCTTTGCCGGCAACATTTCCAAAACCTCGAATTTTATTGGTATGGAACGCTCTGCCCTGCATCGGAAACTGAAAATGCTCGGTATCCATAACGACGAGAAACAAGCAGCGTAATTTTTTACGCGGTCTGTCATGAATCGCCAGCTCCCGGTAAAAAAGCGGCGTAGTTTGCCACTACGCATGCTGCATCTGCTGTGGCGCAAACGCCATCCAGTCGTCGCAGCGCTGCATTCGGCCGGCACCCTGCTTGCCCGTGCCTATGATAAATTTCCGATTCCACGGCGCGTCAAAGATATCACGACCGAACTGACATTCCATTCGATTGAGCATTTAATCGTGCAGTCCACCGCGTATCAGGAGTGGCTGG
>DDZS01000016.1:0-31666 GCA_002346425.1 Alphaproteobacteria bacterium UBA3002 | reverse complement strand
ACCGCGTATCAGGAGTGGCTGGAACGGCGCACCGGCTTTTCGCGACTGCATAGCCTGTTCGACGCCGAAGCGCCCGATGCGGTGATCGCATCCCCCGATGCACCGAGCGACGAAGCGTGGGACGCGCTGATTCAGCAACGCCCGGAAGCGCCGGAACAAACGCCAGAAGTGGCGGTGGTGATTCCGGTTTATCGTGGCTATGCCGAAACCTTGAACTGTTTGTATCATGTCTTGGCCTGCCGCAATGACACACCATTTCAGCTTACCGTGATCAACGACTGTTCACCGGACTCTGCGCTTGCTGCCAGGTTGAATGAATTGCGCCAGCGCTTGCCGTTTGAATTATTGGTGAATAAAGAAAATCATGGCTTTGTGCGTACCGCCAATCGCGGATTGCGCCGCCATGCCGATCAGCATGTGATCCTGCTGAATTCCGACACGCAAGTGTATGACCATTGGGTCGATCGCATGCTCAACGCTTTGCTGAGTAAAGACGATGTTGCGAGCGTGACGCCATGGTCGAACAATGCCGAATTATGCAGCTATCCGACGATGTTTTACTCCAATCCCGAACCCCTCGAACTCTCGGGAGAGGCGCTCAACCATTTATTGCCCGAGACTTTTGACGGCACCTATCCCGAATTGCCGACCGCCGTTGGCTTTTGTATGGCGCTGCGACGCGAAGCGGTCCAGCGCGTTGGCCGTTTCGACGAAAAGCAATTTGGCAAAGGATATGGCGAAGAAAATGATTGGTGTCTGCGCGCGGCCGCGCAAGGCTGGCGGCATGTGTTGGCGCCGGATGTCTATGTGGCGCATATCGGCTCGGTCTCTTTTGCGGCGGCAAAACAGCGTCAATTGCGCCGCTCGCTGCGTCGTTTGAATGCACGGCATCCACATTACCGTGCCAGCGTGCGCAATTTTCGCCGCACCGATCCATTGCTGTCTGCACGCCGACGCATTGACCTTGCCCGATTAAAGCGGATGGCCGCGGCGCAAAATTGGCTGATGATCAGCCACACAGCGGGAGGCGGCACCGAACGGCATGTGCGTGAAATGATCGGCTGGTTAGCGCAGGAGAACGTCAGTTGCTATCGGCTGAGCCCGGGAAAACAAAGTTCTGAAGTGCAGCTGTGGCATCCGGATTGTCCGCAAGTGAGCAATCTGACCTTCCATTTGCAGCACGAGCAAGAGGCATTGTTTGCAGCACTTCAACAGCTAAAGATAAGCCATCTTCACCTGCATCACTTGCATGGATTTTCGCCTTATATGCATATGCTGATTCCGCAAATGGCGCGACTACTGCATGCCCAATTTGATGTCACGATTCACGATTATTATCTCGCCTGTCCGAGCATTAATTTGCCGCCAGAAATCGCGCGCAAAGGCCAACTTCCCACGATTGAAGAATCGCAGCATTATGCCTCGCATCACCCCACCCCTGCCGGGCGCACGCCTGTCTGGGCATGGCGGCAACAGCATCGTTTATTGCTGGAAAAGGCGGCCCATGTTTTTGTGCCGGATACCAGCGTCGCCAAAGCAATGGCCTTCTTCTTTCCTGAGGTGGAAACGACCGTGCGGCCCCACCCCGAACCATACGTCGATGCGCCGGACTTATACCAGCCCCATGCGGCCGGAGCCCCATTGAAAGTGGCGATAATCGGCACGATGGCGCCGCATAAAGGCAGCGAAGTTGTGGCGGCCTGCGTCAAAGAAGCCACCGCACAAAAACGCCCTGTTCAGTTCCATCTGTTCGGACATTGCGATAATGCCGTTTTACGAAAAAGTAAATTGGTTACACTGCATGGGGCGTATCGCGAAGAGGCCATTTTCGATTTGCTGAGACGTACGGGATGTCACATTGCGTGGATACCTTCCGTCTGGCCGGAGACATGGAGCTATACGTTGAGCATTGCCCTAAAAAGCGGCTTACATCCAGTCGCGTTTGATCTCGGCGCATTGGCGGAGCGCATGCGTCACTTACAACGAGGCACCCTTTTACCGTTGCATCTTATCGAGAACGCCAAAGCCTGTAATCAGGCGTTACTTGCGATTGATACGACCACGCGCCACCCGCATAGCAATGACGCTGGAACGGGGCAATATGCGAGCTTCGTAACGGATTATTATGCGAGCGAGCTATATGCCAGGAAAGTCGTTTCAGCCGTATAATCGTCTTCATAGGCTGCTTCGATAATCTCGTTTTCTACCGGCGCAACGATCGGCTCGTCCTGCTCTGGAAGTTCCGGAATCTCTTCACCATAATTAATCAGTAATTCTTGCAGCACGTAATCAAGAATGGAATGCGCTTTAGTGATATCCGGATTGCCTTCAATCATTCCCGAAGGGCCGCAAACGCTTTCGCTAAAGCGATCTTTATACGCATGTAGCGGCACATGATGTTGCAGCGCAATACAAATTGCCGTTACCGATTGCTGCACCGCTTGTTGCAACATGGGTGCAGCATTTTTGAGCGTGACATCGAACGCGGCCAAGCTGCCGTCCGCATATTCTTTTGTCGAAAGGTGAATCTCAATCTCGCCTAATGTCGATACTTGTTGATAACCTCGGCAGCGGCTAGGCAGCGTTTTGGCTTGTGGCTGCGAGACTTGCGGTTGGGGCACGTCTTTCGCAGAAACCTGCAATAGGTCATGCTGCTGCTCAATCAAATCGGCCAACGCATCAATAGAGGATTGCATGGAGGCACTGGCCGCAGCGGGATGGATAATATCGCGCAACGCGGGTTGTTTTGTCACAGGGGCTTCCACCACCACCGTTGCGATACGCGCGGTCGATTGCGGTAATGCCACCTTAGTAACAGGTTGCGGCGCGCTCATGCTAATCTGCTTTAGGCCAGACTGCCACGCCGCCATTAACAGGTCGCTATGTTGCGCCATGCTGACTTCTGGTTGCAACGCAATATGATGCGCGATCCCGCCGGATAAAAAGGACTGTAATCCTCC
This sequence comes from Alphaproteobacteria bacterium UBA3002, assembly GCA_002346425.1. Lineage (GTDB taxonomy): Bacteria > Pseudomonadota > Alphaproteobacteria > Rickettsiales > UBA3002 > UBA3002. The sequence goes on along the minus strand of DDZS01000016.1, from coordinate 28,706 downwards.
CATCATTGCGAGCTGCGCACTGACGGAAATGGCATTGCCACTCAACCCGGCAAAGACACCTGTATCTTCCTGTCGTAAGAAAGGTGCCTCTTCCAATGTTGCGTGACCAAAGACATATGCCTGCGCCTCGTCTTGCTGCTCAGCGCTATAGCCTAAATGCTGGAGCAAATTAAAGGTGGCATCATGCACTTGTTCATCGCTCAAATGCAGCACATCACGGCAGAAACGATCACCGAAAAGCAAGGGGTCGAACGCGGCCTGCAACGTGGTTACATCTTCCAGCGCTTCGCTGACCAACTGGCATTCGCGATCGGTAAAGCCTTTGATTTGCAGATCGTTTAACGTGATATGCGGCGCATGCTGCAGCGTATGATGGCCATAGACATACTGCGCGATCGCTTCGCATTGGGACGCAGAATAGCCCAAGCGTTTCAGTGCCTGCATGATTGAGTCGCGCATCGGCTCATAGCCTACCGCCTGGCGATTGATTTCGATACTCGGTAACGGCATTGCGCCCTGACTCACCTGATCCATCAGCAGGGCGACATTCGGGCTTGCAGCAATCAGGCTGATTTGGGCGTTGCTATACCCAAATTCATCGCCGCTGATCATCGCGCTATCCCAGATGCGCTGCACCGCTTCGCTGATCGCGGCATCGGGGAGACTAGAATGATCGAGCGCCGGGATAGCGACGCCGCCAATGCGCGTATGGTCGCGACCGAACGCTGCTTCGTGATGTTGCCATAAAATACGCAGCATATCGTCGCGATGCTCGCTGAATGCCTCGAATGCGCCAAATTCACAGGCGATCTCGGCGGACACTTTGTAGCCCTTGCCCGTCAGCAACGCCCCGCAGGCCGCCACAATCGCACGGCCTTCGGCGCTGTCATAGCCGTAACCCATGCGCAGCAACATCAGCGCAAGATTGGTCATGCTTAAGCCGATCGGGCGATAGCGATAGCTGTTATAGGCGATTTCCTGACTTGGATAATGCGCCATGGTCACCGCGATATCTGACATAATCACCATCAGGCGCGTGGTATGTTCGAAGGCTGCGATGTCGAGTTGCCCCTGATCGTCCACGTAAGCCGCTGCGTTAATCGTCACCACGTCGCACGCGCTGTCGTTAAAGAACATGAAAGCACCATCGGGCGAAGACGCGCGGATCGCATCATGTTTACGGAAGCCGTGCCAATAATTGATCGTATCGCTGAATTGCACCACACCATGCTGCGACTGATATTGCCAACGGCTAATGTCACGGAAGAAACTCTCGGCTTCCACCATGCGCGGTGCGAAATTTTCACTACGGAAATTCAGCGACCATTCCTGTCCTTGTTGCGCCGCGTGCAAACATGCATCCGCCACGCGTATCCCTAAACGCGCGCTGACATGGCCGTCGCTCGTCACATTGACATAGGTTTTCTGGCGCAGCACCGAAGAAACATCCGGATGATCCGCATCGATCAGGGTGAGTTTTTGCGCCGGGCGCATATTGGGTAGCCGGATGGTGGCCGCTGCCTGCTCACCCGCTTCAATAAATGGAATCAAGCCGCCCGCTTCCTGACCGTTCGACAGGCGTTCGCCATTCGCGCGCAAGCCCGACAGATTGGCACCCGCGCCGGAGCCGCGCTGGAAGACACGCATTTCGCGCTGCCAGAGATCAGCAATTCCACCCTCGCCCGCCAAATCATCTTCAACGCCGTAGATAAAGCAATGGTGATGCAAGGGACGTTCATATGCACTTTGCGAGCGCTGCAAATCGCCGTTATTGGCATCGATATAATAATGATTCTGGCTTGGCTTATCGGTGCCATAGGCCCAGTGCAGGCCGGTTTGTGCCCATTGCGGGGTGGCGGGCATCGCCTGCTGTGTGGCAATCAGATAGCACCATTCGTTATAGAAATTACGCGCGTCGCCTTCGGTATCGAAAAAGCCATGCGTCCAGCCCCAATAGGTCCAGGCGCCGACCATGCGGTGGATGATTGTTTTAACGGAAGACTCATGCGTGAAGCGTTCGCTTTCTTCCATCTGCGCCAGCGCGTCGTAATCCGGTTCGCTGCGCAGCAGCCATTCGGGCACGCCTTCTTCGGCGATTTGCTTGGTGGCGGCAGGCACCCCATGACGGCGCGCGTAATTGATCGCGAGATACTGTCCCGCTTGGTTTGACCAATTGGACGGGATTTCAAATTCGGGGATACACAAGCGGCGATGCGCATCGCGGTGGCACACTTCGATCGCGATGGTGCGAAATGACAGGCCGGCCCACGGGCCCTTTCCTTCAGACAAAACAGACTCAACGCGCATGGCAACCCTTCCGAAGCAGCGATAATTGGTTAGTATGTTTGCCGAAAAATTTTTAATTTATTATTAGAATGAAAGTAGCATTGCGCGCGGCCAATACCAGCGCCCTGTGGGGGATTGTGGACAAGAAAAAGTCAGTCCTGGCAGCGTGTTAATTGCAGGTCGTAAAAGGGGTGTTGCACCGCATTTAATGAGGGAGCGCCTGCAAAAAGCCATCCACGAAAGACGTCATTCATGCGGCGATCCGCTTTGGCTTCGGTGATTTCCACCAGCGCGCCATCGCCTTGTTGTTCGGACACATTCGGCTGGCAATGGATTAGATGGATATTCAAGCTGCCATATTCGACGATTTCGTCTTGCGTGATATCAATTTCCGCATTGCGCGCGGTGATCTTGTTTAAGCCCATAAATACCGCACCGGCGGAGAAAGCCGGAGTACTAACCACGGCAAATAATGCGAAGCCAAGCGCCGCAATGCGCATTAAAGACCTAAACTAAAGGGATTTTCTTCGTCGCTGGCATCGGGTTTCGCGTCTTTGGCGGGCGCGCTCCCATCATCTACACCGCCACCAGAGAAGACGAATTTACCGATCAGCTCTTCAAAACTGATTGAGCTTTGGGTGAATTGAATATTATCGCCCGCTTCCAGCATATCTTCTGCCCCGCCCGGAGCGATGGAAACATATTTGCTACCGATCAACCCGCTGGAAACAATCGCCGCAGAGGAATCTTTGGGTAATTTCACATCGTCTTGAATGCGTAAGGTGACCGACGCTTCGTAGAATTTGGTATCCAGCCCCATTTTTTCGACCGTGCCGACTTTGATGCCGCCAATGCGCACATCACTACCCGCATCGATACCGGACGCATCGCTGAATTTCGCGCTGACGTCGTAGCCGCTGACGCTGCCCTGACCTGAACGTTGATACGCAAAGACAAAAAACGCCACGGCGACTAACAACACCACGGCACCCAACACAGTTTCAATCATATTCCGACGCATAAAATTCCTTTAACGAAGCTGTTAGAGTTTGTCACTTGTTTTATCGCGAGACGTGACTAGCGACGGTCTTCTAGAAATATTCCACACTGACCGAGAACAACCGCTCGACTTTACGGACCATGCCGGTGAGGGCGAGAATGATAACATGGTCTTTTTCGTGCAGTTGCGTGTCGTCATCGGGGAAAATGACTTCTTCGCCGCGCAGAATTGCTGCGAAACGCACACCACGCCCGGGGGCGATGTCGCTGATGCGTTTGCCGACCATGCTGGAAGTTGCAATAACCTCGGCTTCGATGATTTCCGCATCGCCATCGTAAATCGCATGCACAGCGGAGATGCGCCCGCGCCGCACATGTTGCAGAATCCGTGAAACGGTGATTTCGCGCGGGTTGATCGTCACATCGACCCCAAGGTCACTAAGTAACGGCGAATAGCTGGCATTGTTGATCAGCGCAAACGTCCGCTCTGCACCGGAGCGTTTGGCGAGTAGAGCGCTTAAGATATTGGTTTCATCGTCATTGGTGACGCACATCACGGTTTCGCAGAGCTGAATTCCTGCTTCGTTCAGTACCTCGCGGTCGAGCGCACTCCCATGTAACACGGTGGTATGATGCAATTCGGTCGCGATATGTTCGGCGCGCTTAGCATCGAATTCGACGACCTTGGCTTTGATGCCATGCTCGCGGTCTTCTTCGATCGCCTGCGCCAGATACGCGCCAATATTCCCGCCACCGAGAATCAAGGCGCGCCGGGTTTCTTTTTCATTATGCCCAAATAAGCGCATGGCAGGGCGCATCACGCTGCTATCCACCGCGAAATAGACGTCGTCCCCCTCATGCAGCATGGTCGTTTCCTGAGACAAGGCAAACTTGCCCTTTTGCACGACACCAATGATCGCCAGCGGCATGTCGCCCGCTTTTTGCTGCACCATATGCACCGGCAGGTTAAGGACAGGGCAATCTTCTAACAGTCGCACCGCACAGATGCGCAGCTTATCATTGCCAAAGGGGATTACCTGTAGCGTGCCCGGTGCATGTAGCCGCCGCAATATCGCCTGTGCGACTTCGATTTCCGGTGAGATAATAACGTTTAACGCGAGCTGTTCATTCGAATACAGGTCCGACCATTCCGCTTGCAGATAATCTTGGTGACGAATCCGCGCGATCCGCGTGGGAATATTAAACAGGGAATAGCCAATCTGGCAGGCGACCATGTTGACTTCGTCGGAATAAGTGACCGCGATCAACATGTCGGCATCCTCAGCGCGCGCGGCCTTTAACACCGCCGGATGCGAGGCATGACCATGGATCGCCTGCACGTCCAGCCGGTCGTTAATCCGCGCGATCAGTTCGGCATTGTAATCGATGACCGTGACTTCGTTATCTTCGCGCGATAATTGCTGGGCGATCGAATAGCCGACCTTCCCGGCACCGCAGATGATGATACGCATGGCATCTCCTTATCTCTTCCCTGCCTGCCACGCCTCCCAGGCAATAGCAACAGAATCTGGCTCTGGGCGCGGTCTGTCCTCGCGGAATTCGGCAAGTGTGTCGCTGCTACCAATATAAAAGAGCCCGGCGATCTTGTCTTCAGGCCGAAGCCCAAGGCTTTGATGAATGCCGGCATCGAAAGCAGGCCATTCGGTCAGCCATTGCCCGGCATAGCCGAAGGCATGCACTGCGTTTAGCAAATTCATGCCCGCCGCGCCGCAGGTTAACTGCTGTTCCCATTCGGGGACTTTGCCGAGCACAGGTTGGTAGACTAATATAATAAGGAGTGGCGCTTGCAGGGCGCGCTGACGTTCGGCTTCCTTATGTTTTTCTTTCGCTTCCTGCGGATGGTTGCGGGCGAATTGCTCGGCCAACAACTCGCCGAATGCCGCCTGCCCCGCCTTATCGCAGAGGATAAAACGAAACGGGACCAGCTTTTTATGATCCGGCACGCGAGACGCTAAGGTAAGGATTTGCGTCAGTTCTTCCGGGCTTGGCGCGGGTTCCTGCAGCTCTTTAGCTTTCACGGAGCGGCGATTTCCCATCCGCTCAACCATCTCTTTATATATAATTTTCATTGGCTTATTTTAATTTCTTACTATGTATTTACCTTTGGGCTTTACACCACACTGATTAACAACTATTAACGGTCACCGAAACGCTTATGAAACCTACACTAAGAGCCCTATTGACCGCAATGACTCTAGCCATGACGACTTCCGCGTGTTCGATGCTGCCTGCTTTCCGCTCAACCGATCCCGGTAACTGGGCGGTGTATTATGGTAAGGATGCAAGCCCCGAACAGTTACGTAGATATGATCTGTTAGTGCTGGATTCAAGACAGTATCCTCCGCTGGAGTCGTTGGATCAGCCGCGTCAAACCATTCTGGGCTATGCCAGCTTAGGCGAAGCGACGGAACAGGAAATGCAGGCAATGCCGCAGTTACGGCAGGCCGTGATCGCTGAAAACACCACATGGAAGACCTATGTGATGGACCTGAACGCCCCGGCGTGGCAGCAGTATCTCTTGCAGCAGCGCCTGCCCGATATTTTAGACCGCGGATTTGATGGGTTTATGCTCGATACGTTAGATTCCCCGCTGCATCACGGTGCGCAGAAACCTGAACTCGGCAAACAGGATATGGCTGCCGTGTATCTGCTCGATCAGATTCGCACCCGCTTCCCGGATGCCTTTGTTATGCTGAATCGCGGGTTCGCTGTCTACCCCTATGCTGCGCGCTATGTCGATGCGGTATTGGCCGAGAGTATTTTGGTGCATTACAACCTGCACACGCAGGAGGCCAGCTACTTCGCGGATCAGGATTATGGCAATTACTTGGGAAAATTGCGCAATGCCAAAGGCTTGAACCCAAAACTTCGCATTTACACGCTGGATTACTGGCGCCCGGGTGATGCACAAGGCATACACAATATTTATCAAATCCAGCGAAACAACGGCTTTTACCCCTATGTCAGCACGCCGGACTTGAATAGCCTTTTCCCACAGGTTACTCCTAAACAATCACGCAACCTCAACACTGTGAGCCACGATCGTCATGCGCTTTCTTAAATTCATCATCCCTGTCCTCGTATTAGTCATCATCGGTGTCGTCGCCAGTTTCCTACTGGTTCCGGACGAAGAAACCGTCGTGGTAATGCAAGAGCGCGATCAAATGGTGCGTTCTTCCGGCGTGATGGATTATCAGGCGGAATATGAATCCGGCAATCGGACCGAGACTGTTGTGGTCGGGCTGGCAGATCAATATATCGGCGAAGGCCGCGGTATGGAAGCGATCCCGATGTTGGAAGCGCATGTGCAGGCCAATCCGAATGATTTCGCGGCTCGTCGCAAATTGGCTGAACTTTATTACGCGGCAGGCCGCGATGCCGATTTTGCGCGTGAAGTCGAATTTCTTGCCGCGCAGGACCCGAATGAAACGAATCTGAAAAACCTCGCCGACCTGTATTATCGGGCGCAGCGTTATGAAGAGCAGGAAGAAATCCTGCGTCGTCTGGTCACAATGACCAATGGCGAAAATCCAGATTACATGGCCGAACTGGCGGCGACGCTTTACCAGTTAGAGAAAAAAGATGAAGCGAATCAAGTCCTCGCTGATCTGCAAACGCGTCACCCAGACTATAATAGCTACATCCTGACCAAAATTCTGGTCTCAAACAATCTTGATCGCGGCGAGCCGGAAGAAGCGCTTCGCTTAGCGACTGAATGGACCACCGCGCAACCGAATGATGCCGAAGTGGCTGATCTGATCAACCTGATCCATTACGGCGGTGAGCCGCGCGTAGCGCTGCAACTCGTATCAACGCATAAAGATATGGTGAACAGTAGCGTGCCGGTGTATGTCGCCTATATCAACGCGCTGATCGGTGCCGATGAGCAGGACCGCGCTTATGCCACCATGAAGCCGGCACGTCAGGCCAACAAATTACCTGTCGAGCTGTATGGTGCCTATATCGAATTGGCGCTGGCGAACAAAGAACCACAAGAAGCCGACGCGGTGATCGATCAACTCGATCCGCAATATGTCGATGAAGCCGTCGCGCTCAACCTGCTCGCGCTGTCTTATTTCAATGACTATGAAGACATCACCGACAAACTCGTCGCCAAATTCGGCGATCCGATCTATCGCGAGAATAAAGCGGTGCTGGACGCGGTGATCGCCATGATCGAAGAAGAAGACACGGTCGATAGCAAAATTGACGTCGCACTGGCGATGGAGCAACTACGCAAAACGCAGCGTCTGCGCCTCGCGCAATTCTGTGCGGAATTTGATAAAGAAGCATGTTTTGATACTATCGTTGCGCGCTTCGATCCGGTCAAAGAAATGAACCCGCAGGAGCTGAATGATTTCGTCAACCTGCATATCACGGCTGAAAAACAAGAACGCATCGTCGACGATGTGAAAGAAATTGCCGCCGTGACCGATTCGGAACGCGTGCGTTTTGCCTGGGCGAAACTGGCGGCTTCGACTGGCAATACCACGGCCGTTACCGCATGGCTGGAACGCTATGGACGTGGCACGAAAAACGGCCAACTGGCAGAATTATTCTATCTGGCGAATGATCGCGGTCATGGTGCGACGGCGATGCCGATTGCGGAAACGCTTTATGAACGTGCGCCGAACGCAACCTATCGCGAATTTTTGATTAGCGCTTACATGAAGTCCGGCCAATATGCCAAAGCGCTGCCGATCTTGCGTCAAACCAAAGACCAAACCACAAAAGATGAAGACAATTACCTCGCTGCCCTGACGCAGTTAGGCCGCACCAATGCGCAATATCGCGATGAACTGGCAGAGGAAGTGATTCCGCTTCTGGAAAGCAGCGAAGTCTCTGCCGATCGCAAGCTGGAATTGGCCTATATGCTCATCAACACCCGTCAGCAGGACAAAGCACGGCCGTATGTGAAAAAATACGCAGCCGAAGTCGGCGGTGAGTGGAAGAAAACCTGGAATCAGATGAACAATGTCGGCGGCAAAGCCGTTGCATCGAAACCCGCGGAACCGGCGATTGGTGACCTGCCACTCGAGACGCGCATGAAAATGGCGCAGGATCCGAACACGTCGATGAAGAAGAAGCGCGACATTGCTTATACGCTGATCGATGACGGATTCCGCGGTGAAGCTACGGCTATTTTCTACGAACTGGCACAGAATCAGCCGCCACAAAGCCAGGATATCAAAGACCTGATGTTCCTCTGGGGCAATGATCTGAATCAGGAACAAATCGGCTGGCTGGCACAGCGTGCGGCGCAATCGCAAAGCTATGCTGAAGCAAAGGCTTGGACCGATATTATTCTGACGCAAGGCAATGATCAGGCGATCATGCAGTATGTTACAGCGAATCCGAACGCCCTCTCCTACCCGGGATTGCGTGAGAAATATTTAACTGCGATGGCGAAATATTCTACCGGCGATGAATTCACGCGCGGCATGCAAAGCTGGCTGAATGCGACGAATGACCCGGATGCGCTGAAAGATTACGCGGATATCGCAACGGCCTATGGTTACCGCGATGCGGCGGTTAATGCGCTGCGCAAGATCGACACGATTGTGCCGCAACGTGAGCCGGTACTGAAAGATTTGGGTGTGCTAACCTATAATCAGGCCGATTATTCAGAGTCGCAAAAATACCTGTCGGAATATTTCAGCCAGAAGCAACAAGGCGCAATGCAAACCAGTCCGTTTGAAGCCCTGTTCTATCAAGGCCAATTACTATGGCGCGAAGGCAATAAACAAGCGGCGGCCCCCTACTTCAATGCGGTGGCGGCTCGCGGTGCGACCGAAGCGACCAGCGTCGAAAAACAAAGCATGTATTATACGGCGCTGTTCCACACTGGCCATATTGACCAAGGCAAACGCGGGTTCTATCAGTTGATCAACGCCTATCCGGATAATAAATCACTGCTGGCCGACTTCATTTCAGCCTTGATGGAATTCAAGCTGCATAGCGAAGCGTTGGCTGTAGCCAATCAATACGACCCGAACCTGCGCCAGCGCGCGCAGCAACCGGTTATGGGCCCAACCTCGTATCGCGTAGGCAATACCGAAGTAGTGTTCCGCCCCGTAGCGGCCACGCTGGTAGTCACCCAAACTGCGCCGCAACAAGCAATGCAAGGCATGACCGCCGAAGAACGCATGCGCTTACAACAAGAGCTGCGCCTGCAACTGTTATACGCTCGTATGGAGCTGGAAACCGGCCGTGAGCAGGATGCGATTGATCGTCTGAATGCGATTAAGCCATATTTCCCGGATGATGCGCAGTTGATCGGCTTTACCGCCAATGCTGAGAATGCGACAGGCAACTGGCCGCGTGCATTGCAAATGCTTGAAGCCGCGCAAAGCATTACGCCAAATAACGAAGACATTGCTGCGCTGAAACGCAATATTCAACGTTTGCACACCACCAATCATGTGCGTTTGGATCATGAATGGCGTCGGATGGGCGATAGCGATGAGCAGATCACCACGGTCGAAGGCGTGATTACGCCGGTGCCGGATACCGAGATGGGTATCGTGGTTCAGAATGATGAAATCGACGCGTCGAATATCCGTCGCGGCAATACCGGCGAGATCGTCAATCAAGACTTTGGGCGTCAACGCGGTGAATTGTATTTGGCGCATTACCTTGGCAATGGCGATCGTCTGCAAGCGTCAATCTTCGCCAATAACGATGCGGGTGGCGCCGGGGTCTATTATGGATTCGGCAACCAATTGGGCCGCACTGTGGTACTTGGGGAATACCAAGCACCCTACTGGGATTTTGTTGAAGCGGTGGTGGAAGATACCACACGTGATCGCGTTGGGGCGAAACATGTGGCGCGTTTGACCGACCGCTTGAGCTTCTCCGGCGAAACCTCGCTGAACAATTATAACACCTCAACCGAAGACAGTGCCGCTTCCAGCTATCTGTTACGCGGAAATCTGGTCTATGAACTGCAAGCGCAACATCCGTATCTGGGTGTGGGCTACGGCTTCGATGGCGAATATTTCATGGGTAAAAAGAAAGAATTCCGCATCGATCCGGTCACCGGTGGCGACGATTACTATGCAATTCTGCCGCATAATGCGCGTGAAATTCACTTCGTCAGCGGGATTATCGCTGAACAATGGGATACCACGCATGCAGAATTCGTCGGCGGCTACGCGTATGACCGTTTAGGCGATCATGGCCCGCAAGCGCAGGCCACACTGACACAAGAATTCACCGAACATCTGGAAGGGCAGTTACGCGCGCGTTACGGCCTAACCACTAACGACTCCGATCAGGATTACACGCTGGTCGGCGGTCACGTAAAAGTCAAATTCTAGGCAAGGAATAAGGAGCCCTCGATGAACACCCAACGCAGCCTTTTCGGTATCCGCTTTAGCGCTATTTTCGAAGTCCTGATCGGACTGCTCATTCTCGTATTGATCGACCAGATTTTTGGCGCGGGTGATATGTTCTGGGATGTCAATCCGCACCCCTTCTGGCTGATCGTGATTTATATCACGGTGCAGTATGGTGCGAATGAGCAAGTGTTTGCCGCATTGATGGCGACCATTGTCTATCTGGTATTAGGCGAATGGCCGGAAAAGCCGGAAGGCACCGACCTGTTCTATTATTACGATATCCTGATTAATCCGCTGCTATGGTTCATTGCCGGTCTGGGCGCTGCTCTGCTGACCGAACGTCACCTGCGTAAGATTAAACGTTTGGACCAAGAGCTGGAAGAAGCGCATGAGCGCGAGAATACGATTACCGATTCCTATAATTTCGTACGTAACCGTAAAGAAAGCTTAGAGACGCAAATTGCGGGTCGCCTGACCTCTTCGGTCAAAGCCTATAAAGCCGCGAAAGCCGTTGAGACATTAAACCCGAAAGACGTGTTAACCGGGATCGAAGATCTGGTAAGCGCCGTGTTGGGGCCAAAGAAATTCTCGGTTTTCACCCTGCGTGATAATCAGCTGCAAGCCGTACTGACGCATGGCTGGCTGGCATCGGACGATTACCGTAAAAGCATCGATTCGAATAGCGATCTCTATCGCCACGTCATCGGCGAAAAAGCGGTGCTCAACGTCGTGAACGAACAACAAGCCTCCATCATTCGCGGCGAAGCCGTCTTATGCGGCCCGATTGTTGATCCGGAAAGCGGTAATGCGCTGGGCATGCTGAAACTCGAAGCGGCGGAATTTACGTCCATCGGCCTGAACACCGTTGAAACGTTTAAAGCCCTTTGCGACTGGATTGGTTCGTCGCTCATGAACGCGCAGAATTACCAACTGGTCAAAGAAGACAGCGTGATCAATCCGGATCATAATTTGATGACCTTCAACTATTTCAAACGTCAAAGCGATTACCTGACCAGCCTCGCCAAGCGCGTGGGCTTCGACCTCAGCATGATCGTTGTGCGTACCACCGGCAACGAAGCCGAAGGCCCGAATCGCGTGGCACTCGCGCGCAAGCTGGCTGCCTCGGTGGACTCCGTCTTACGTACTGTCGATCTGGCGTTCGATTATCAGAATCACGGTGAAGAATATTCGATCCTGCTGCCCGCGACGCCGAAAGAGGGCGCCAATGTGGTACGCGATAAGATCGAAGGCGAATTATCGCGCAGCGCGCCGGAATCGGCGGGTAGCTTCTCCTTCATCGTTCAATCCCTGCACGAGGCAGCGTAACCCATGTTGGCACAGCAACCTTTCAACTATGTGGAATATGTCGATGATATCCTTCGGCCCGAAGATATCCACGAAACGCAGCGTGCCGCCGCAGGTCTCGCGCGTGTCGGCATCGGCCTGATCTTTGCGGTCATTCTGACCATCGTCAATGCCATCATCCTTTATGTAATTCTCTCTGGCATGATGGCCCCGGCGATTCCGTTGATCGTCCATGTGATTATTTCGATCGCTTTGTGCATTTTCGCATACGGGCAATATAAAGCGGGCATGGACGTGCCGTTCATGGGCTTGCTCGCGCTGATGTCGAGTGTAGCCGGTGTGTTTGGGTCTGCGGGAACCCTGCTCTGCATTTTTCTCTACGGCATTTTCGTCGTACAGAATACCGTTTTCTCGGAATGGTTCCGCCTGATTTTCCCACCGGATAGCATGACCGAGCCAGAACGTGTGTACGGTCGTATCATCGCCGGTCGCGATGAACATCCGCAGCAATATGATGTGATTCCCTTTCTGGATGTGATGGAACTGGGTTCTACTGAACAAAAACACCGTGCGCTGAGCAAGATGACGATGAACTTTCATCCGAAACTCGCGCCTGCTTTTATGGTCGCGCTGAAAGACCCGAATAATGCGATCCGCGTACAAGCGGCGACTGCCGTTGCCAAGATCGAATCGGACTTTATGAAGACCCTTGCCAATATCGAGGAAGCCCGCGCCAAGCAGCCGAATAATGAAACGCTGAAACTGGTCACTGCGCGCTTCTATGATGATTATGCGTGGACAGGTCTGATGGATGAAGAACGCGAAGTGCTGAATCAGCGCAAAGCGATTGCAACCTATAAGTCTTTCCTACAGCACGAGCCGAATCATGCTGAAGCAACGGCGGCCGTCGGGCGTTTGCTGTTCCGCGGTAAGCAATGGCAGGAAGCCGCCGATTGGTTTGAGCAGATGTTGCAACGCGGGCTTTACACGCCCAATACCGTCTTATGGTATATGGAATGCCTGTGGAATCTCGGCGATTATGCCCGCCTGCGTCAGATCGCGCGGCAATATACCGCGGATATTCGCGATAACGAAACCATTCCCAAAGAAGTGCGCGAATCCGTCGCCCTTTGGGTTGCAGCGTAAGAGGAAGCGAGCAATGCGTAAACACGCCGATGTCTGTTTGATTCTCGAAGGTACCTATCCGTATGTCACGGGTGGCGTATCCAACTGGGCCCATGAACTGATTCAGGAACAGAATCACTTGAGCTTCCACCTGGTAGCAATCGTTCCGCAGGACGATAAGCTGGAAATGAAATATACTCTGCCCGGCAATGTGCAAGGCGTCACGATTGTTCGCTTAGGACATATGGAAGATGGCGAAAAACTGTCGCCCATCGCCGCGCGTAATTTGCATGGCTCGCTAAAAGAGCCGCTGTCGAAATTTATGGGTAGTGAATCGATCAATCTCGAAGAGTTGAAGAAGATCGTTAACACACTGCGCAGCTATCACAGTAAAATCGGTAGTGAGGCGTTGCTCAATTCGCGCGAAGCGTGGGAGCATTGCTTAGAGATTTACGAATCGGATTTCGACAATCATTCGATGCTGGATTTCTTCTGGTCGTATCGCGCGATCGCAGGCGGGATGTATTCCATGCTGCTGGCGGATCTGCCGAGCGCGGATATCTACCACGCGATGTCGACCGGCTATGCAGGCCTGATGCTGGCGCGCGCCAAGATTGAAACCAACAAACCCACGATGATTACCGAGCACGGGATTTACACCAATGAGCGTCGCATCGAAGTGATTTCGGCGGACTGGCTGGAAGAGACGGCCTCACGCGCGTTGACCATCGATAAACAACGTCGCGACTTGCGCGACTTATGGATCGATGCGATCAACAATTTCTCGAAAGTCTGCTACGAGGCCTGCGACCACATCATCACGCTTTTCAAAGGCAACCAAGCCTATCAGTTAGAAGATGGTGCGAACCCAAGCAAGATGGCGATTATCCCGAACGGGGTGGATCTGTCGCGCTTTGAAAAAGTGTCGCATCGCCGCACCGGGCACCCCACCATCGGCATGATTGGTCGTGTGGTTCCAGTTAAAGACGTGAAAACTTATATTCGCGCCGTCAGTCTGGTGAAGCAATATGCGCCGGATATCAAAGCCTATATTATCGGCCCGACCAACGAGAACGAGATTTACTACGAAGAATGCGTCAGTCTCGTTAAACTTATGGGGCTGGAAGATAATATCGAGTTTACCGGACAGGTGCGGATCGAGGAATATCTCGACCATATCGATGTGTTGGTGATGACGAGTATTTCCGAAGCGCAACCGCTCGTGATGCTGGAAGCCGGAGCCTGCGGGATTCCGTTGATCGCATCCGATGTAGGTGCTTGCCGTGAAATTATTCAAGGCACCCAACCTGGCGATACGCATGGTGGCGTAGTCACTGCTTTGGCAAATCCATCGTCTACCGCGCAAGCGATTTACAAATTACTCAACGATCATGATTTCTACGAACAATGCAGCAACGCGATCGCCGCGCGCATTCGTCAGGATTATAATCAGGATATTCAACATAACGCATACCGCGATCTGTATGCGAAACATCTGCAACGTTAGGAGCACTTTCCATGGCAGGTATCGGATTCGAACTTAACCGGCTCGCGCAGAAGGACAATCTGTCCGGCGTCGTCGCGGCGTTGTTCCACTCGGCGTTTGCGACCGCAGGCCCTTGGTTGTTCACGGTAATCGCGCTGGCGGTCATTACCTATTTATATGGTGAAGGCACGCAAGTTCCGGCGGATGCAAAAATCCTTGTTGGCTACGGCACGAATTACAATCTCGAATTACTGCATTTCCGCGGGATTATCGTCTACAACTTCTCGTTCACGCTGGTGCTCTCCGCGCCAATTTTCATGGTGATGACGCGCTATCTCGCTGATCAGATCCACGTAAAAGACGTAACCGCTGCCCCGGCCGTCTTGTTTGAAACCCTGTTTCTGACCTTTTTGTTCAACCTGCCCGTCGGTATTTTCTTCTACTTCATCTATTTTGACCTGCCGCTGGAACTGCGTTTAGTTGCGTTTGCGAATATGTTCCTGATCGCCTCAACCTGGTTGCTGGCCGTATTTCTGACCGCACTGAAAGATTATGTGGCGATTACCTGGGCTTTCGTGGTCGGTCTGTCGCTGGCGATTGCAATCTCATATTTTGTAGCAGATGACTATCACGCCACCGGCATGCTGGTCGGGTTTAACATCGGTCTCGCCGTCATTGTGTTCTGGTTAAGCGCGCGGATTCTCGCGGAGTACCCCTATAAACTGACGCCGAATTTTTCGCTCAAACCCTATTTCAAACGCTATTGGGAACTGATGCTAATCGGTTTCTTCTATAATGGCGCGATCTGGATCGATAAATGGATCATGTGGTTCGCTCCCGAAGCGACACTGCTGATGCCGAGTAAAATGCGCTTTTACCCGGATTATGATAGCGCGATGTATCTGGCCTATCTGGCGATGGTTCCCTCATTCGCGGTCTTCGTTTTCAACGTCGAAACGCAATTCTTCAACCATTATCGCCGCTTCTATCATCAGATTCTAGAACATGCGTCACTGGCGCAGATTCGCAAACTGCATAAGCGCATTACGCTCAGCGTCACCGAAGGCACGCGTAACCTAATCCTGATTCAGGGCGCGATTTGTATGGTCGCCATTCTGCTCGCCCCGCAAATTTTTGAAGCGCTGAATATTTTCTTCCTGCAACTGGGTATGTTTCGTCTGGGCGTGCTGGGTGTATTCTTCCATGCGCTATTGCTGTTCGGCACGATCATCCTGCAATATTTTGACTGCCGGAAATCGATCATGTGGGTCTATGCCTACTTCTTCTTCTCGAATGCGATCTTTACCCTGATCGTGATGCTGTTCTACGGCTTCCAGTGGTATGGTTACGGCTATTTCATGTCGTCACTCACCAGCTTCATCTTAGGCGCGATTGTCTTGTTCAATCACCTACGTGAGCTGCAATACCACTCGTTCATCACCAATAACAATTCGGTGAAAAGCCATATCGAAACGACCGCCACCAAGCGGCACGAAGAAGTCTGGCACTAAGATAAAAATACACGAACAAAGCCCCGCCCTCTTTACGAGGTGCGGGGCTTTTTTATGCGGATAAGTCTTAACGCGGCGCGCTTAACCCGTAGAGCGAGGGGTCGTTGGGCATGCTTGCCTCATATTGCCCCGGGCGTAACGAGGTGGAAAGTCCGGAAGGGCCGAAATAGCTGCCGCCCCCACTACTGCTTTGCTGCTGCGGCGCACTGCTCGGCTGCGGTTGTGGCTGGGGTTGGGGCATCGGCTGATAGGCCGGACGCGGGGCGTAATAGCCTTGCGGTTGTGGTTGCGGCTGTGGCTGCTGCATGTAATTCTGATAACTCGGATAGCCCTGTACCCGTTGCTGCTGCTGATAGGCCTTTTGTGGCGAGTTAATCTGGTTGAAATTCTGCGGCGGCATGGTGCGCGTGGTCGTTTGCGCGGGCGCTTGCTGCGGCTGTTGTTGTGGTTGCGACTGTCCGCCGCCCATCGGCATCGGCATCAACATCGCACCGCCGCCACCTGTCGCAGGCGCCGGGGGAGCTGGCAGCGTATAGGGCGCTGGCGTATTAGGGGTTTGTAACGGGCCGGTATAGCCCTGCGTTGGGCCTTGCGTCATCTGACCGCCTGGCGTCATATATCCCCCCTGCCCGACCGGTCCTTGCCGTGCTGCGGGCAGCGCGGAGCCAGGGGCTTCCAACCCACCCGTATAGACCGGCACATTGCTTCCTGCAGCGCCACCTGCATAGCCTGCCGCAGCGGGAGCCGCATAATTTCCTGCCGTAGGCGCACTACCGGGCGACGCATAGGGGGATGGTCCGCGCGTCAACTGTCCTTGCTGCGTCATGTAAGGTCCATTCTGGCTCGTAGTCGGGGCCTGCCGCGCGGCAGGCAGAGCCGAACCGGGCGCCTCCAGTCCTCCGGTATAGACCGGCGGTTGCGGCTGTGGCTGCGCATAGCCACCGGGAGCGTAAGGCGAAGGTCCGCGGGTAATGCCGCCATTTTGTGCCATATAGGCTTCATCTGCGGGCGCAGGACGCGCGGCCGCAGGCAACGGACTGCCGGGTGATTCATAGCCTCCGGTATAGACGACAGGGCCCGGCCCATAGGTCTGCCCGCCATCTTGTGTGTAATAGGGTACACGCGATGCGGGTAGGTCGCTACCCGGAGCTTCGAAGCCGCTATCGGCCAAATCTTCCTCGCGATCGGTCGTCGCGACGGACCAGCCATATTCAAACATACAATCGCTGAACAAGCGGACCAGTTTGGCATTCACCGATTTCTCATCCATCGGCGCCATATGTTGCGACATATAGGCGTCCATATTGTCTTCCGCGACATTCTGACAGTGGTTGCGCTCCGATACATAATCACGCTGTACGGTGGTTTGGTTCAAACAAGCGCTCAGTAAACAGGTGGTGGTTAGCAACAGGCGTTTCATACAGTTTCCTTAAACAGGTGATTACGGATGCCAAGCTCATCCATCTGCGCTTGTTCGCGCTGTTTGCGTTTGCGTTTTTCTTCTTCCAAAAACCGCTCCAGCGCCAATTCGTATTTTTTGACCTCGGCAAACTGCACCTGAATTTCGGTGATTACTTCCTGAATCTGCATTTCGGTTTTGACGACTTTTTGTGCCAGCGCTTTTTGTTTTACTTTGATCGAATCCGCATAATCACCGAAGAAGCCGCGCAGGTCCGCGAGCTCTGCCGACAAATGATATTCATTGGTCAATTCATCGGTCAGCTTGCCGATTTGCGCAATCAGCTGATCGCGCTGCCCTTCCAGCCGCGACAGGCGTTGCCGCGACCGATCCAGATCGCGCTGTTTTAACCGGATCAATGTGGCGAGCGACTTCATGCCTGCCCTCCAAGCACTTGCCGCCAATTGGCCAGGCCGAGCGCTTCCGCCAGTTGATCATAACTGTCTTCCAGATTGCAGCTTTCATGAACACCCTGCCGCAGAAAATCTTCGATGCGCGGATAAAGCTCAATCGCCTGATCGACCTCTTTGTCGCCTCCGCGGCGATAGGCACCGAGGCGGATCATTTCAGCCATATCTTCATAGGTGGTCATGATCGAGCGGGCGATGGTGATCAATTGATTCTCCGCCTGATCGTTACAATCAGGCAGCATCCGCGACACGCTTTTTAAAATGTCGATCGACGGGTAACGCCCGCGCTGCGCGATTTTGCGGTTCAGGATGATGTGGCCATCAAGAATGCCGCGCGCCGCATCCGAAATCGGTTCGTTCTCATCATCGCCTTCGACGAGGACCGTGAACAGGCCTGTGATGCTTCCCTGCTCGCCCGTGCCGGGTCCGGCACGTTCTAACAGATGTGGCAGTTCCGCGAACACGGTGGGCGTGTAGCCTTTAGTGGTCGGTGGTTCTCCGGCGGATAGGCCAATTTCGCGCTGAGCCATCGCAAAGCGCGTGACGCTGTCCATCAAGCACAAGACCTGCTTACCCTGATCGCGGAAATATTCAGCGACCGATAAGGTCAGATAGGCGGCCTGACGCCGCATTAATGCCGATTCGCTGGAAGTGGAGACGACCAGCACCGAACGCGCCAGCCCTTCTTCGCCCAGATCATCTTGAATGAATTCCTGCACTTCGCGCCCGCGTTCCCCGATCAGGCCGATCACGTTGACATCTGCCCGCGCGTCACGTGCCAGCATCGACATCAGAATTGACTTGCCCACGCCCGAGCCGGCAAAGATTCCCATCCGCTGCCCCTGACAGCAGGTCGTAAAGGCGTTCATAGCCTTGATGCCCAGATCAAGCTTGCCCGCAACGCGGTTGCGTTTGGCTGCCGAGGGCGGTTCGGCTTTAAACAGGTAAGGCGCGCTTCCCTGTGCGAGTGGTCCTAAATCATCAATGGGGTCACCGAAAGCGTTTAGAATGCGGCCCTGCCATTGGTCGCAGGGGAATATATTGGCTTCGGCACGCTCCAGAAACACTTGCGCGCCCGGACCCACGCCTTCGAGTGATTGAAACGGCATTAATAATGCAGCCCCTTCGCGGAACCCCACCACTTCGGTCATGACCGGTGCGCGGTTCAAGCCCGGCTCAATACGGCAGCGGGTGCCAATCCGTAAAAACGGCACGATGCCATTGCATTCCGCAATCAGGCCGCGCACGGCAGTAATTCTACCGCTGACGGTAACATCGCTGATATGGTCTAACTGCGAAGTGAATTGGTCGATGACGTTCAGTCCCATAGGCTTTAGCATACGGAATTTCCTACCTCGCGACTAGAAAAAGTTCGAATCCCGCAATTTTGCATGTATTTTACGGAATGCCGCCTATTTCCCGCAGGTTACACGAAAAGTCACGTAATTGTTAAAAAAAGTGATTTTTCATTGTATCACTTAATAATTAAGATTATATTAAGAAGCATAAAGCGTTAAAGTTTAGTAAAGGGAGTAACCAATCATGCGCGTATTACTCGTCGAAGACGATCCGTCCACTGCTAAAGCGATTGAGCTATCGCTCGCGTCTGAAGGCATTATCTGCGATACCGCAGAACTGGGCGAAGAGGGCTTAGAAATTGGTAAAATCTATGATTATGACATCATTATTCTGGATTTGATGCTGCCGGATATCGACGGTTACGAAGTGCTGCGCCGCTTCCGCGCCGCGCGGATTACGACGCCGATTCTGATTCTGTCGGGTCTGTCTGGGCCGGATCAGAAGATTAAAGGCTTAGGCTACGGTGCCGATGATTATCTGACCAAACCTTTTAACAAAGGCGAGCTGATCGCGCGGATTCAAGCCGTGGTGCGTCGTTCGAAAGGTCATAGCGAATCGGTCATCCGCACCGGCAAGCTGACCATCAATCTGGACACCCGTTCGGTCGAGGTGGATAGCAATCCGCTGCACCTGACGAGTAAAGAATATGGCATTCTGGAATTGCTGAGCTTGCGCAAAGGTTCGACGCTGACCAAAGAGATGTTCTTGAATCATTTGTATGGCGGCATTGATGAACCGGAGCTGAAAATTATCGACGTGTTCGTGTGCAAATTGCGCAAGAAACTGATGGATGCGTCAGGTGGTGAAAACTACATCGAAACCGTGTGGGGCCGTGGCTACGTATTGAAAGACCCGGAAGCGATGGAAGAAGGCGCCGAAGCCAAGAAAGTCGCAGAAAACGCGTAAGTGATTTCTCCTAGTAAAACAAAAGCGCGAGGCCATCACCTCGCGCTTTTTTTATGCCAATTTGTAGAGGCCGTTTTGCCCTTCCACGGGCACGAAACGGTCGGTAATGCCCATGGCGCGTTCCGCACTGCCTAGCACCAGATAGCCGGGTTTGCGCATGGTCGAGGCGATATGTTCAAACACGCGTTTCTTCATCGGCTGATCGAAATAGATGAGTACGTTGCGGCAATAGACAATATCGAATTGTCCAAGATAATTCGGCGATTCGAGCAAATTATGCGTGCTATATTTCACCTGACTTTTCAGGCTGTCTTTCACCTGCCATTGGTTGCCTTCACGCTGATCAAAATATTTCAGCAGCAACTGGATCGGCATGCCGCGCTGCACTTCAAACTGCGTATACAGCCCTTCTTTCGCGCGGTTTAATGCTTTGGTACATAAATCCGTCCCGGTAATATCCATGCTCAGGCCGGGATATTTCGCCGCCTCCTCCTGCATGGTGATCGCCAATGTATAGGGCTCTTGCCCGGTAGAGCAGGCCGCGCTCCACAAGTTCAGGCGATTGCCCGCCCCTTGCGCCTTCAGCTCAGGCAGGATGATATTTTTCAGCCATTCAAACGGCTTATTATCACGGAAGAACATGGTTTCATTGGTGGTCATCGCCTGCACCACCTGATCCATCAACCCCGGGTTACGCGATTGAGCGAGCGTGGCTACCAAGGCTTCCATCGTATCCATGCCATTTTCACGCGCGATCGGTGTTAGGCGGCTTTCCAGCAGATAGAGCTTCTCCATTGTAATCGCCAAGCCCGAGCGCTCGTATAATTCTTTCGCAATGAAATCGAATAGGTCCTGACGCATGGCTACCTCCGCTCCAAGGCGCGGGTCATGTAAGGCGCGATCTCGCCCAACGGTAAGACCGCTTCGCATAGATTATGTTCGACAACCGCGCGCGGCATGCCCCAGACAACAGAACTTGCCTCATCCTGCGCGACCACAAAACCGCCTTTGTCGCGCACATCATAGCCGCCATTCAGTCCGTCACTGCCCATGCCGGTTAACACCACCATCATCAGATGCTGGCCATACAGCTCTGCCAGACTTGACAGCATCGGGTCTGCCGAAGGGCGACAGAAATTGATCGGCGGTGATTGGTTGAGCTGAATGGTCGCGCCGCCGTTCACATGGTGGATTTCCATGTGATAATCGCCGGGCGCGACGTAAACCCGCCCCGCCTGTACCGCCATACCATCGACCGCTTCAACGCAATCCACCTTGGCGTCTTTCGTGATATGTTGCGCAAGCAAGCTGGTAAACGTCGCGGGCATATGCTGGGTGATAAACACCGGCACATGCGACAAAGCCGTTTTATCGAGCTGCTTAAATAACGACATCAATGCCTGTGGGCCACCGGTCGAAGAAGCAATCGCCACCGCCCGTACCGAGCGGGTGTGTTTCGCAACCAATTGCCAATCCATTTTGGAGCGGATGCGCGGTGGCGCGGCGCTGGCAGGTTGGCCGGGTTGCGCCGGTGCGGGCGAAGCCTGTGCTACCCGGCGGGCATGGCGCTGTTTCACCTGATCACCCAGCGCGAGGATTTTACGCGTCAGTTCGGCGTAGAAACTATGCTGTTCTGCCGTGCTGGTGCGGCTGGAAGGTTTGGCCACATAGTCGACCGCGCCCAGACGCTGCGCTTCTAAAGTGATTTCTGCATTACGTTGGGTCAGGGTTGAGACCATAATGATCTGCGTGTCTGGCGAAATGCTGCGCAATTCGGGTAGCGCTTGAATCCCATCCATCACCGGCATTTCAATGTCCAACGTGATGACATCGATGGTTTCTTTGCGTTGCTTCAACGTATCGATAGCCGATTGCCCATTCGCCGCCGTCGCAACAATTTTAATGCGCGGCTGATCGGCCAACGCGCGCGTAATAAGCCCGCGAATCACCGCCGAGTCGTCCACGACCATCAGGTGAATCTGATCGGTTTCGGTCATAGAAATTACATCAGGCCAAGCTGTTCCAGTTTGCCGGTGATAATGGCGTCATCAAAGGGCTTAAAGACATATTCATTCGCGCCCGTGGCAATCGCTTCCCCGATATTGCTGAAATCATTTTCGGTGGTACAGAAAATCACCACCGGGTCATTACCGTTAGCAAGCACTCGCAGCTCTTTCAGAAATTCTAACCCCGTCATTACCGGCATGTGCCAGTCCAGCATGATCAGCTTCGGCATGGTCGCCTTGCAATGATCGAGCGCTTGCTGGCCATCTTCGGCTTCGTGCAGATTCGTGCAACCGAGATTTTCGAAAATGCGTCGCGTGAATTTGCGCACGACTTTGGAATCGTCGACGATCAAGCAATGAATGGAGGGATCTAAAGCCATAAGTAATCCTTTATTAAATACCGATGATGCCTGACACATCGAGGATGATAAGTAATTTACCATCTAATTTGAACACACCGGCGGCCATTTCGCGCCATTCATTTTGCAGATTCGAAGGCGTTTTCTCAAACTGGTTCATCTCTAAACTCATGACATCGCCGACTTTGTCCACCAGCAAGCTGAACAATTCATCGCGATAGGATACCACCACATGCATGGGTTTATTTAAGTCTTCAAATGACGACATCCCCATGCGTTTGCGCATATCAATCGCGGTGACGATGCGGCCACGCAAATTCAGGGATCCAGCGACCATTGACGGGGTAAGCGGAATTTTCATGATTTTGTGCGAACGCAAGACATCCTGCACCACGAGTACCGGAATGCCGAAATAATAATCACCAATCTGCATGGTGATGAATTCTTTTTCTTCACTCCGATACATGGGTTGATTGTGATTGGCAGAAATGGGCTGTAACGCGGTCATGCTAGCTCCTTCATTCCTTCGAGTAGTTTATGGATCGTGTTCAATAAGGCTTCACGATCGGTTTTTAAAATCAGATCGCTCATCCCCACTTGCTGCGCACGCGCGGAGAATTGATTATTCATTGTGGAGGTAAACGCGACGATGGGAATATGATCGAAACGCTGATCATCCCGCACGCGCTCGGCGAACTGGAACCCGTCCATGCCCGGCATTTCAATGTCGGTGACAATCAGGTCGACCTCACCCGCGCCCCGTAACGCATCAAGCGCTTCATGCGGTGTTGGATAGTCCATCACTTTGTAGCCGACATTACTCAAGAGTGGAACGGTCAGCTTGCGGAAGAAAATGCTGTCTTCCACGAGCATGATTTTAGCGTTTCGTTTTTTGCCGCCCATAATATCCAGATCCGCTAGCAGCAGATCGTCAATCATACCGCGCAGCAGGAAGCCCACATCTACTACATCGGTCGTTTTGCTCGCAATGACCATGCTGCCCAAATAAGCCTCGTTTTCGGTGCCGCGTTTGACGCGTAACGGTGCTTCTACGATATCCAGAATCGTATCGACGACCAGCCCGATTGTTTTGTTGTCATAGGTAAACACAATCACATCGGCCTTTTTACGGTCGCCAAAATTCATGTCACCTTCAAGCGACGTCAGACGCATTAAGTCGCCGCGATATTGAATCACTTTTTGACTGCCTGAAAATTCGATTTTATCGACATCGATTTCTTCCAGTCGCGAGACCAATTCCAGCGGCACGGCTTTGGGCGCCCCTGTCCCTGAACTAAACAATAAGAAGCTGACAATCTGGTCACCGGTATGCTGCACCGTTTCATGGCTATGCGCCCGTTCACTGCCTTGCGTTTCACCCGTTAGACGCGCTAGCCCATTCGGGTCCAGAATCATAATCACCGACCCATCGCCAAGGATGGTATTGCCGGAGAAAACGGAGATATTTTTGAACAATTCCGACACCGGTTTTACGACGATTTCCTCTGTATCGAAAATGCGATCGACGATAACGCCGAATTCGTTATTGCCAACCTTGCACACGACAATATAACGCTCATCGGAAAATGGTTTGTTTTCTAGCGGTTTGCGCGGCAATTGCAGGCTGTCGGACAGTTCGACCAACGGCAATAATTTGCCGCGTAGGCGCAATACCAGCGCTTCATTGATGGTCTCAATTTTGTGGTCTGAGTCATCCGAGGTCTGCACCAATTCCAACACGTTAATTTGCGGAATCGCAAAGCGGTGACCGCTGCATTCGACGATCAATACCGATACGATCGCAAGCGTTAGCGGGATTTTAATATGGAAGGTTGAGCCTTCACCCGGCACGGAGGTTAGTTCCACTGTACCGCCGATTTTCTCGATATTGGTGCGCACCACATCCATGCCCACCCCGCGTCCGGAGACGCTGGTCACCGCAGCGGCGGTTGAAAATCCGGCATGGAAAATAAACTGCGCGATTTGCTGGTCGCTCATTTCTGCGAGCTCCGCCTCTGTCGCCAATCCGTTTTCAACGGCCTTTTCCGATACGCGAGCGATATTCACCCCACGTCCGTCATCCTGAATCTTGATAATAATATGGCCGCCTTCATGATAGGCGCTAAGCGTCACCGTTCCCGTTTCCGGCTTGCCAGCATTGCGGCGATCTTCTGGCCCTTCCAGCCCATGATCGCAGGAATTGCGCACCATATGCGTCAGCGGATCCTTGATCATTTCTAACAGCTGACGATCCAACTCGGTTTCCGCGCCTTCCATGCGCAGTTCGATTTTCTTGTGTAATTCGATTGAAAGATCGCGAATCAAACGCGGGAATTTGGCCCAGGCATTACCAATCGGTTGCATGCGCGTTTTCATAATGCCTTCCTGCAATTCCGTCGTGATATGACTTAAATGCTGCAGGGGCGTTTTTAGCTCATTGTCATCGCGGTTGCGCACGATCTGCATCAATTGGTTGCGCGTTAACACCAACTCGCCGACCATCTGCATCAAGTTCTCCAACACGCCGAGATTCACGCGGATGCTTTGATTTGCCGCCGCCGCACCGCCAGAGGCCGCTTGATCCTGCGGTCCGGTCTGCAGGCCTTCTTTCACCGCCTCGCGCTTCACCTCTTCCTCTAATGCCTTTTTCGGCGCAGGCTGCTCTTGCGCGGCCGGGACGGCAGGCGTTTCAATCACGATTTCTTCTGCGGGCGCTTCCGCTGTTTCGGCGCTGGCATCGGCCATGAGCGACATGTCGGCCAGAATGTCTTCGATGCTTGGTTCGTTACGCGCTGCTTCCAGTTCCGCGCGTTCTTTTTCGCTTAAACTATCTTCTTCCGAGTCGGCTTCACCACTTGCGGCTTCCGCACCTTCTCCGCCACCCAGCGCTTCGACTTCCGAATCGCTTTTACCTTCGGCGGTTGCGTTTAAGCGATTGATCAGCTCTTCATCGCTTCCTTCCGGCTCGGTTCCGTTTTCGGCCAAATGATCGACAAGATATTTAATATGATCGAGGGATTCTAACACGATCGAGATCCGTCCCGGTGTCACGTCGAGCTCTTTGTCGCGCACACGGCCAAGCACGTTTTCCGCGGCATGTGCCACATGTTCCAGACGCGGTAAACCAAGAAAGCCGCAAGTCCCTTTGATGGTATGCACCAAACGGAAAATATTACTTAAAATCGCAGTATCATTCGGATTTTGTTCAAATTTCACTAGCTCCATATCGAGCACGGCGAGACTCTCCGATGTTTCGGTGATGAATTCCCCAATTAAGTCATCCATGTGACCAAACCCCCTGTTTTATTTTTTTTATTATCTTAACCCGATCCCCTAAGTTCGCAAAGCGCAAAGCGCGCATGCGCCGGGTTCGTCCAGAAAAGCAGCGACACTGTGGCCGCGCCTCTTCATGCCATAATCTGCAACCGTAAGCCCTCCCCCTCTTGATATTCGGTATGAAGTTTCGCATCGCAGGCATCTGCCAGCGTTTTGACAAAAAGGTAATGTACGATTTTTGGATCTTTCGGATTGGCCTCGACTTCACCATTCATCAAGCGCAGAAAATCCGGGTCGTATTTCAGCATTTCGCCTTGCGCGCGAAGGATGATCAGTCTGCCCTCCGCTTTTTTCTCGATATTCAGGGTAATCGTCCCGCCTTTGAGCATGCCGCCCATGGCCACAATCAGCAGGTTTAACAGCAGGCGCCCTGTGGCCTGACTGACGCTAAGGCGGCCGTTTTCTTCTTCCGCTTTTGGCCACTGACACTTAATTTTGCTGCCAGAGAAAAAGTCTGTCACCAAAGTGTGATAGGTGTCTAACGACATTGTGCCTTCATCATTAATGCGCCCATAGGCCTGACGATAGAATTGCAGGCGATGCACCGCCTCGCGCGCGCTGGAAACGATCAGACTAATGGCTTCGTTTTCTTCACTATCTTCTTCTTCCTGCAAAAATTCGACGCCATTATTGACCGCGCCGATCGGGCCGGTCAGGTCGTGGCATAGTCGGGTGCAGAGCATCTCTGCGAGTTTAACATCCATTGTCGTCATGGTTTTTTGATTCCTTTCTAACTCACTCACGCTTCAGCCTAAGGCCAATTGGTAAAAAAAGCGTAAAGACGCCGGCATTTTTTTTCCATTAGTGATGCATGGTCATCGTGCGTGACACATGCACATCACGATGGGTCATCACATTCAATAGAAGTCCGCAGGCAAACAGCGTGGTCAGCAGGAATGTCCCGCCGTAAGACAAGAAAGGAAGCGGTACCCCAACCACCGGGACCAACCCCATCACCATCGCCACGTTTATGAGTAGATGGAAGAATAGCATTGCCGTGACCCCGGCCGCAACGAGTGAGCCGAAGCGGTTTTTACTGCGTAAGATAAGCGCCAGCCCATAGCCTAGAATCACGGTAAACAGAAAGAGTACCGCCATACAGCCCACAAACCCGAATTCTTCAGCGACCATGGTGAAAATAAAGTCCGTCTGTTTTTCGGGTAGGAAATCGAGCTGGCCTTGCGAACCTTGCAGAAAGCCCTTGCCCCATAACCCGCCAGAACCGATAGCAATGATCGATTGGGTGATGTTATAGCCGGAACCTAGCGGGTCGGAACCAGGATCGAGAAAGGTCATGACGCGTTGTTTCTGGTAATCATGCAGGAATTGCCAACCGATCGGCAAAGCGGCAAGCCCCGCGACGATTAACCCTGCAAAATACTGCCAGCGCAGGCCCGCGACAAACAGTAGGCTGATCCCAGTCAGCGACAGAATGGTGGCCGTACCCAGATTGGGCTGTTTCAAAATCAGCAAGGCGGGCACCGCCAGCATAGCGAGCGGGGCGAGCATCATGACGATGTGGTTGATATCTTCTGTGCGGATCATGTGGTAATAGCGCGCCAGCGCCAGAATTAACGCCAGTTTCGTAAATTCTGAGGGCTGAATACGGATCGGCCCAATGGAAATCCAACGTTGCGCGCCCATACCGATATGCCCGAAGACCTCCACCCCGACCAGTAGCAACACACACACCCCGAACACGGGATACGCCAATCGCATCAGCCAGGTGATCGGCATCACCGCCATCACCCACATCATGCACAAGCCAATACCTAAACGCAGCAATTGCGGTTTCGCCCACGGGTCCATATCACCGCCCGCGGCAGAATATTGCATCATGATACCAAAAATGCTGAGCAGGCACACCGCGACTAAAAGCCAGCTGATGGCGTCACGCGTTTTGCGCCAGAATTTTTTCGTCCATTTCATGATTGATGCCTCCGCGCTTCGGCCAATTGCTGCACCTTGAGCAATACGTCACGCGCTACCGGGGCCGCCGCGGACGAACCGCCGCCGCCATGTTCAATCACCACGCTGACGGCATAGCGCGGCTGTTGGACAGGCGCGTAGCCGACGAATAACCCATGGTGGCGTTGCTCCCACGGGATGGTATTTTGATCAACCCCGCGTTTGGTGATGCGGCGCACCTGCGCCGTACCGGTTTTACCGGCATAGGCCATTCCAGGCTCGGTGATGCGAGAACCGAAGGCGGTGCCGCGCGGCTCCATCGTTACCATGCGCATGCCTTCGAGTACGACCTCAAGATGGGCCTGCGACACGTCGAGCGGTGGGAAATCCGGCTGGTCATCGCCATGCAAACGCAACGTTACTTGCTTACCTGAGGCGAGGCGCGCCGCCATCACCGCCAATTGCGCCGGACTGGTCAGCGTATAGCCCTGGCCGATGCTGGTATTGATCGTATCCCCCGGTACCCAAGGCATGTCATACCGTGCGCGTTTCCAGTCGGGATCAGGCATGATGCCGGTTTTTTCGCCCAGCAGGTCTAATCCGGTTTTTTCTGAAATGCCGAAGCGATGCGCCATGGCAGAAAGCGGCGCAATCCCCATATCGCGCGCGACGGTGTAAAAATAGGTGTCGCAGGATTCCTGAAGCGCCGTGCGCACATTCATCGTGCCATGCCCGCCCGGCCGCCAGCATTTAAAGGTTTGGTTGCCAAGTCGGAAATGACCGGGGCAATAGACCGTGCGCGCCGGACTGGCCACCCCGGCCTGCATTGCTGCCAATCCTACGATCATCTTGAAGGTTGAGGCTGGCGGGGAAAGCCCGGTGATTGCTTT
>DDZS01000041.1:16895-43501 GCA_002346425.1 Alphaproteobacteria bacterium UBA3002 | reverse complement strand
AGCCTCTGCTTCCGGTAGCGCTTTCAAGCGCTCGATATGAATCGCGCTGTGATATTCCTGAAAAATCTTGGCGGCTTTTTCCCAATCCTCGCCGAACAGTTTCGGAAAGGCATCGCGCATGGAAAGGCGCGAATTGGCCATCACCTGTGCGCGATCCCATGGGGCATGGCCCATGGCTTCCAAACAATGGTTTAACGCTTCCTGAATCGTCGGCCAGCTATCGACCAGCGTATTGTCCCAGTCGAATAAGATCGCGTCAGGATAGGGCAGTTCCCGGCAGTGCGGGCTGAGATGCAATGTCGTCATAATAGGCTTCTATCAGTTTCCGTGTTACGCTGCCAACCTTGCCGTCGCCTATTGGGATATCGTCTACCTGCACCACCGGCATGACAAATGATGACGCGCTGGTCAAAAAGGCTTCATCCGCCTCGCGGATATCATCCAACGAGAAAGCGCGTTCTTCCACGCGCAACTGCCGCTCCTGTGCGAGACGCAGCGTGGTATCACGCGTGATCCCGCCCAAAATATGGTTGTCTTTCGGATGCGTATAAATCACATCCCCTTTCACAATATAGGAATTGGAAAGGGAGCCTTCGGTCACCTCCCCTTTCGTATTTATCTGCCACGCTTCATAGACGCCCGCTTCCTGCGCTTTCAGTTTCGCCAGCACGTTAGGCAGCAAACCAATGGTTTTAATATCGCAGCGGCCCCAGCGTTGGTCGGTAGTGGTGATCACTTTAACGCCCGTATTCAATGCGGTTTCTGTTGGATAAAATGCCGGATAAACGACCATGCTAAACGATGGGGTCAGCACGCCTTTCCACAAATGTTTGCGCGGCGCGACGCCCCGGGTGACTTGCATATAAATCAGGCCATTTTGCGCATGATTCCGGCGAATCAACTCGCGGATATGCACCATGAGCGCATTCCGGCTGCATGGCATGGCAATCGCCAACTCCCCACAGGACCGTTCCAACCGCGCCAGATGGCCTTCCGCATCCAGCAGTTTGTTCTGATAAAGCGCAATGACTTCATACACGCCATCGGCAAAATGATAGCCGCGATCCTGCAAGCTAACCTGCGCGCGGTTTAAAGGGATATACTGCCCGTTGACATAGGCGATGCGGCTCATGACTTCTCCTGCTGCTGCTCCATAAACCAGTGCACGGTTTCCTGCAAGCCTTCCTCTAGGGGTTGCACCGGTTGCCAGCCAAGTTCGCGCTGCGCTTTAGACGTGTCGATTTGTAGCGAACTGCAAATGCTGTAAAACATGCGCTCTTTCTTTAATAGCAACGCCCCCAATCGTAGCAGGAGCAACGGCACCGGAATCAGACGTGGCCTTTTATTCATATAGTCTGCCAGTCTCAGGATCAGATCATGCGTCGAAATCGCTTCGGTATCGGCCACCAGATAGGTATGCCCACGCGCCTTGGGATGCGTTAATGCGAGCGTGATCAAAGAGCAAAAATTGGTAATTGATACGAAATGCCGCGCATTTTCCGCCACGCCAAATGGCAAGGGGATTTCTTTGTAAATCGCGCGCATAAGTTTATAAAAATTCGCTTTTACCCCAGGCCCGTAGACTAGCGGCGGACGCAGAATAACGACTTCCAGACCGGTATCCTCCGCCACCTTGCGTAACGCTTCTTCCGCTTCGCATTTGGAGATGGAATAGGCGTTACAGGGCATGGGTGCTTTTTCTTCGGTAAAAGGCGCCACACTGTAATTGCCAAGCACCCCGATGGTGCTGACAAACACAAACCGTTTCACCCCGCACTTGGCTGCCATGCGCGCCAGATGTTCGGTCGCTTTGGCATTGGTCCGGCGAAAATCGCGCAGGGTATTATCTTCGTTATCGGCCAGCACATGCACGCGCGCCGCGGCATGCAACACCGCATCTTTGCCGTTGAGAATATCGTACCAGTCGGTTCCGGCATCCAGCCGCGTGATCCGCGCGATAGGGCACGGTAGTTCCGGGGCGACGCTACTGTCGCGCATGACCGCCGTGACGCTATGTCCCGCCGCGTGCAGATACCGGCAGGCATGCGAGCCGACAAAGCCACTGGCACCGGTTACGACGACATCCATCGCCACCCCCAGGTATTGAAATAGACCCACATCGAGTGCAGCATCACCCGCATCAATCGCCAGCTTTTATGGGACCCGCGCTGCCAGTGATGTGTAATCACGGCGTATGGGATATACAAGCAGCGGCCATATTGTGCCGCCCGGCGTGTGATATCGCAATCTTCCAGATACATAAAATAGCGCTCATCGAATCCGCCAAGTTTCTCGGCGACTTCGCGACGAAACAGCATGAAGCAACCGCTGCAAAACGGCACTTCGGTCGGAGCATCATACCCCTCATCGCGCATTTCATATTGGCGCATGCGTTGCTCGCACCAGCCTTTAGGCAAAAAGCGACGCACAAAAAAATCAAACACGGTCGGGAGCCGTTTGTTCAGCGGTTGCAGCCGCCCATCGGGAAACAGGACCTTCGGCACCATCAGCACGATCGAAGGATCGGCATCCATCGCCGCAACCATCGCCTTCAACGTGCCGGGATGAATTTCGACATCCGGATTCATCACCAGCCAATAGCGGCTATCCGGCATGGCGTGTAATGCGAGGTTATGCCCATAGCCATAGCCGCCATTGCGCGGCGCGGCGATGACGTCTGGCGTCAGCGGGCGCAGAGAATCAGTAACAGTCGCATCGCAACTGTTATCGACCAGCGTCAGATGTAGCTGAAGCTCTGGCTCAGCAAAACTTGCAACGGCCGCCTGCAGTTGCGGCATATCCGGATGATAGGTGACGATGCTCGCTGCGATATCATACATGATTACGCCCAGGGCGCAGGGTTGGCGCGATATTCCGCCAAACTCATCAATCCTTCATCGCGCGCGGAAATTTGCGGGTTATCTATTGGCCATGCGATGCCAATTTCCGGGTCATCATAACGAATCCCGCCCTCGCCGTCTGCATTATATAAGCCGGAGACTTTGTAGAGCATGTCCGCCGGTTCATCGCCCAATACACAGAAGCCATGCGCAAATCCTGCCGGCACCCAGAGCAAGCGCCCATTGGTCTCCGAAAGCTCTTCCGCCACATAGTGTCCGAACGTCGGTGAATCGATGCGAATATCGACCGCGACATCGAGCACGCGACCCCGGGTGACGCCGACCAGCTTGCCTTGCGGTGGCGTGTGCTGATAATGCAGCCCGCGCAAAATGCCGGGGGCGGAGCGTGAATGGTTGTCTTGCACAAAATCGACATCCAGCCCGGCCTCACGCAATTTATCCTTATGATAGCGCTCAACGAAAAACCCGCGCGCATCACCATGAATCTGCAACTCAATCAGCTTCACAGCATCTAATGCGGTATCATGCAGTTTCATGCGGCCCCCTTCTGTTTACCATGCGCAGCGAGGCACGCCGTTAACCCCTGCTGCCATTCCGGCATCCGCAGTTCAAACACCTGCTCCAGCTTGCGCATATCTAATCGCGAATTGAGTGGGCGTGTCGCGGGCGTCGGATATTCCGATGTTGGAATTGCATCCACTTTGCGAATAGCCAGCGCGATACCTTGCGCGCGCAACCCCTCAAAAATCGCCAGCGCAAAGCCGTTCCAGCTCGTATAGCCAGAATGGCTAAAATGATAGATGCCCGAGGGGAATTCGGGAAGGGTCTTCGCAATGTCGAGTAGGTGCAGCGTGTGTTGCGCCAGATGTGGCGCGTAAGACGGTGCGCCAATCTGATCGGCCACAATATTCAGCGCTTCACGTTCTTTGCCTAAGCGTAGCATGGTAGTGAAAAAGTTTTTCCCCACCGCGTCGTAAACCCAAGAGGTACGCAAAATAAGGTGATCGCAACCGGAAGCGACGATCGCCTCTTCGCCTGCGCGTTTGGTAGTGCCATAGACTGAAAGCGGCGCGGTGGCATCGCTTTCCTGCCAGGGGGATTCACCTGTCCCGTCGAACACATAATCGGTTGAGTAATGCACCAGCGGAATCCCAGCGGCTTTAGCATAACGCGCCATTTCCCCCACGGCCGTGGCGTTGATAGCGTGAGCGATGTCCGACTCGTCTTCGGCTTTGTCGACTGCGGTATACGCGGCGGCGTTGATGATGACAGACGGCGCGGCTTTTTCCAGCGCCGGATAGATGGTCTCTGCCTGCATCAAGTCCAGATCATTTCGTCCCCATGCTAATGCTTTGGGTTGCATGGCCGACAGCGCCCGCCCGATTTGCCCATCGCGCCCTAGGATTAGCATGGTCATTGTTCAAGCGCCCGTTCAAGATATTGCGCATAAGGCACATTGCCCATCTCGGCGATGATACGCTTTAGCTGTTCTGCATTGATATAGCCCTGCTGATAGGCGACCTCTTCAATACAGGCGATTTTCATCCCCTGCCGCGCTTCGATGGTCTGCACGAAATGGCTGGCATCGAGCAGGGAATCAAACGTCCCCGTATCCAGCCACGCTGTACCACGCCCGAATTTCTGCACCTGCAATTGCCCGCGCTGCAGATAGACATTATTCACATCCGTGATTTCCAATTCACCCCGCGCAGAGGGTTTCAGATTTTTCGCAATCGATGCGACTTCGCCGTCATAAACATATAGTCCGGTCACCGCCCAATTCGATTTTGGGTGTTTTGGCTTTTCTTCAATTGAGGTCGCCTGCCCAAGCTTATCAAAATCCACCACGCCATAGCGTTGCGGATCGCTCACCTGAAAGGCGAAGACGCTCGCCCCTTGCGGTTGGTTCAGCGCTTGCTGCATTTGCTCGGCAATGTCTTGCCCGAAAAACAGATTGTCACCCAGAATCAGCGATACGGTATCGTTACCGATAAACTCCTCTCCCAGAATGAAAGCCTGCGCGATCCCTTCGGGCTTCGGCTGTTCAATATAGCTAAGCGAAATGCCCAGATGCTTGCCATCGCCCAAGAGATCGGCGATGCGCGGCAAATCCTTTGGGGTCGAAATAATCAGAATATCCTTAATCCCCGCTTCCATCAGCGTTGCCAGCGGGTAATAAATCATCGGCTTGTCATAGACCGGCAGCAATTGCTTGCTCGCCACCCGCGTCAGCGGTGCCAGACGCGTGCCCGATCCACCGGCTAAGATAATCCCCTTCATGCCTCCTTCTCCTCGGTCACTTCCTGACACCAGGCATCGTTATCGAGATACCACGCAATGGTCGCGCGCAGGCCATCCTCAAATTGCTGATAGGTGCGACGGAAGCCAAGTTCCGCCTCCGCCTTGCTATCATCAATGGCATAGCGCCAGTCATGCCCGGCGCGATCCGTCACAAAGGTAATCAGTG
This sequence comes from Alphaproteobacteria bacterium UBA3002, assembly GCA_002346425.1. Lineage (GTDB taxonomy): Bacteria > Pseudomonadota > Alphaproteobacteria > Rickettsiales > UBA3002 > UBA3002. Next base: position 38,173 of record DDZS01000041.1, on the reverse strand, counting down.
AGCAATAATCCGGCCCCGGCCGCAATTCGGAAAGCATGTCACAAATCGCTTCCACGACTTGCAGATTGCGCCGTTCTGAGCGTCCACCAAACAGATAAGTCTCGCCAAGTTGCCCTTTGGTCAGCGCCAGATAAACCCCGTGGCAATGGTCTTCGACATGAATCCAGTCGCGGATATTTTTGCCCTCACCATATACCGGCAACGGCTTGCCCGCCAGCGCGTGACGAATCATTAGCGGGATCAGCTTTTCCGGATATTGACGCGGCCCGTAATTATTGCTGCAATTGGTCGTGATCACCGGCAAACCATAGGTATGGAACCACGCGCGCGCCAGATGGTCTCCCGCAGCCTTCGATGCAGAATAAGGCGAGTTGGGTTGCTTGGCGCGATCTTCGGTAAAAAATCCGTCATCTTCTAATGTGCCATAGACCTCATCGGTGGAGACTTGGAGGAAACGGAAATCGGAACGCGTTGGGGCATACTGACGTGCCGCTTCCAGCAACGCATAGGTGCCTAAAATATTCGTCGTGATAAATTCGCCGGGGCTTTCGATACTGTTATCGACATGGCTTTCCGCCGCAAAATGCACCAGCGCGTCGACCGCATGCTCCTGCAATAATTGCGCGACCAGCGGCCCGTCGCAAATATCGCCGACGATCAGCTCACACGGGCCATTGGCGACATGCGCCAGATTGGCGCGATGCCCGGCATAGGTAAGCTTGTCGAGTACAATCACTTTCTGCCCGCGCGCAATGCATTGCGAGACAAAGCAACTGCCGATAAATCCGGCTCCGCCGGTAACTAAGAGTGTCTTTGGTTCTGCCATGTCCCTGCTGATAGCAAAGGCAGGCGCATTTGTCATGCCGTAATCACCTGTCACAGAATAGGACGAAACCGCCTGAACTATGGCGTAACTTTCGCGAGGTGACCGCGAATTGGCTAAGCTGCCCAGCATGTACGACCTAGACGCCTTTAAGCAGACTTATTTTACCGAGTGCACCGAGCTGCTCGATGAAATGGAAGCATTGCTAATGCAATTGGACGTTTCGGTCACGGATTTGGATGCGCTGAACGCTATTTTCCGTTGCGCGCATTCGATCAAAGGCGGAGGCGGCGTCTTTAATTTCAGCGATCTGGTAGAATTCACGCATGTGCAGGAGGCATTATTAGAAGAGCTGCGCAGCCAGACATTGGGGCTTTCGCAAGAAATAGTCGACACGCTGCTACAATCGGTGGATGGAACCCGCAGCTTGTTATCTGCAGCGCAAACAGGTGCCTCGGTCGATATGACGATGATTGCCTCGCTGAAAACCCAACTGGAACAGCATGCGCAGACCCCGCTTTTAAAAACAACCACACAGCCAACTGCAAGCTCTGCCCCGGGCGAAGCTACCTACCAGATCACATTCGCACCAAAACCGAGCCTACTGACTACTGGGAATGAACCGATTTTATTGCTGCGTGAATTGACCACGCTGGGCGCCATGCAAGCAACGGTCGATATGTCGCGGCTTCCCCCTTTGGCGGAACTGGACCCGGAAGTCTGTTATTTGCAGTGGAACATCACCCTCACCACCGATGCTGGAGAAGCCGCCATCCGCGAAGTGTTCGAATTCGTGGAAGACGAATGCGACTTAACCATCGAAACATCTGCCATTGAAAAAGATGACGATGCCGGCGGCGGCGTCTTTGAAGACGCGATGGCAGAAATTAAAGCGAACACTGCCCCAGCCAAACCCTCTGCTGCGCCAGCAGCGACACCCGCAGCGCCCGCCGCGCAAAGCATTCGCGTCGATCTGGATAAGGTGGACGGACTGGTCAATATGGTCGGTGAAATGGTTATCGCACAGGCGATGATTATGGCGCAGATTCGCCATCTTTCCGTCGATGAGCATATGGAACTGATTTCCAGCGTCGAATCACTGGGCCAGCATATGCGCGACATGCAGGAAGCGGTGATGTCGGTGCGCATGCAGCCGATCAAATCGGTCTTCGCACGGATGGCGCGACTGGTGCGTGACACCGCGCGCGAATTGGGCAAGCAGATTGAATTGCAGACCTTCGGCGAAACCACCGAAATCGACAAAACCGTCATCGAAAAGCTCAGCGACCCATTAACGCATATGATTCGTAACTCGATGGATCACGGGATTGAACCCCCCGACGCGCGCCGCGAAAAAGGCAAGCCTGCGACCGGTTCCATTTTACTAAGTGCGGATCAACGCGGTGGACGCATCATCATCGAAATCAAAGACGACGGCAACGGCATCAACCGCGAACGCGTCCTCGCCAAAGCGCGGGAAAAAGGATTGGTCGACGCGCGCAGCGAACCCACGCCGGAAGAAATTGATCAACTGGTGTTCCATCCCGGATTTTCCACAGCAGAAAAAGTTACTAACCTGTCCGGCCGCGGCGTGGGAATGGATGTGGTGCGCAAAAATATTGAGCATCTGGGCGGCAACATCGTACTGGTCAACCACCCCGGCGCCGGCACGCATTTCACCATCACCCTCCCCCTGACCTTAGCCATTCTCGACGGCATGGTCGTACGCGTCGGTCAGGAATATTACATCCTCCCCATCGCCAGCATCATGCAAAGCCTGCGCCCCACGGCGGATATGGTACACGAAGTGCGGCATGGCGTTAAAGTCGTTCAGGTGCGTGAGGCCTTTGTACCGTTAGTGTATCTGCATGATCTGTTTAATGTCGATGGCGCGCAACGTGACGCAACCAAAGGCATCGTCGTTCTGGCTGAGAGCGGCAATCACACTGTTGGCCTCGTGGTCGATGAAATCATGCACCAGCAGCAAGTGGTGGTGAAATCGATCGAAGAAAACACACATCCCGTCGATGGATTTGCGGGCGCAACCATACTCGGCGATGGCCGCATTTCGCTCATCCTCGATGTGGCCCGCATTTACCTCATGTCTCAAACGCCAAAAGCCGCAAAACACATCCACGCAATGAATCAAGGGAATGCCGCATGACAGATATGATGACACAGATGAGCGACACTGAAAGCTGTCAACTGCTCACTTTTTCAGTAGGCGATAACGAATATGGCGTCGACATTATGAATGTCCGCGAAATCAAAGTTTGGTCGGAACCGACGCGTCTACCAGGCAGTCCCGCATCAATGTGCGGTGTCATTAATTTGCGGGGCACAGTTGTGCCAATTTTCGACATGCGCGTGCGTTTTAACATGGGAAAAACCGAAATCACCCCGACGCACATTACCATCATTATGATGATCGGCAAACGCATCATGGGCATCTTGGTGGACGCTGTATCTGATATTTTAAGTATCAACCGCAGCGATATTCGCAATGCGCCAGATGTGCAGGTGGATATTGACGACGCTTGGGTAGATGGACTGATCTCACTGGAAGACCGAATGGTCATACTTTTGGATACGGAACAACTCTTCTCTGAAAAAACATTAACCCACGCACATGACGCCGCTACGCAGCACGCATCAACTCATACATCTACAACTTTAGACTCGGCCCCTGCCGAAACGAGCCATTAAGGGAGGCATCAATGCAGCTAACGATTAAGCAAAAATTATTTCTGTTCACTGGAGTAGCGATTCTGTCTGTTGGCGGTATCGGTTTTGCCGCCTGGTATAACAGTCAAGCAATACAAGACGATATGAACAAAGTCATTATGGCGCAAAAAGTAGAGGACCTAAATAACCGAATGCGCGTCAATCGGTTGCAGCTTCTGCTTTCTCGCTATGAAGCAATTTATATTGACAGTATTGGTCAAGAAGATGCAACGGTATTAGAAAAAGCCGATGCCAGCGAAGCTGCGCTACTCAATGACATACAAGAACTTATCGACCTGAATGCCCTCTTTTTAGAGCAACAGGAATTACTGGAAATACAAAAAGCTGCTCAGAAGGTTGCATCGGCTAAAATCATCAGTTTATTGGGTAACCCGGCGAATGCATTACGTCTACAACGTAATGTCGCCGAAGCAAATATCAATCGTAAGATTCTTCTGGAAAAACTGGTGCAAACCGATGCCAAAATTGAGGCATATGTGACCGAGATTAGAGAGCATCAACGTGCGCTAATTCATCAAAGCAAAATCATTACATATATCGTGGTGTCTATTAGCTTTATCTTGCTTGCCGTCATCGCTTTCTGGATTGTACGAAGCATCAACCATGCCCTTGCGGGGACGGGTGACACTATTCGCCGTTTGGCGCAACGCGAATACAATATAGCAATTCCTGGTATTGATCGTCAGGATGAATTCGGCGATATCGCCCGCGAGTTGGATAATGTGAAAGAAACCATTGCCGATTATTCTGGTCAAATGAACGCTATTCACAAGTCCCAGGCCGTGATCGAATTCGATCTTAAAGGAAACATCCTAAACGCAAACGACAACTTCCTTAATGCCCTCGGCTATAGCCTCGGGGAGATTCAAGGGAAACATCATGCTATATTTGTTAGTCCTAAAGAAACGGGCACGCCGGAGTATAAAGCTTTCTGGGAAAAACTGGGCCGCGGCGAGTTCGATACCGGAGAGTATCGACGCATCGACAAGAAGGGCAACGATATTTGGATTCAAGCGTCGTATAACCCGATCTACAACCCTGCCGGCGATCCGGTTAAGGTAGTTAAATTTGCCAGTGATATTACCGATGTGGTCAGCAGCCGCCTGGAAAATGAACGTGGCATGCAAGAAGCGGTGACGGTATTACGCGCGGTCACCCAAGGGGATCTGGAAAATCGGATGAATGGCGAATATGCAGGTCCCTTTAAAGACATAAAAGCCGCGTTAAACGCCACCATCGACAAACTGATTGAAATCATCCTGAAAGTGAAAGAAAGCGCCGAATCGGTGAATAGCGCTTCGGGTGAAATTTCCTCTGGAAGTATGGACCTGTCGCAGCGCACGGAGGAGCAAGCGTCAACGCTTGAGGAAACCGCCGCATCCATGGAAGAGATGACCGGGGCCGTGCGGCAAAATGCGGAAAATGCCCGTCAGGCCAATCAACTGACCTCTGCTGCGGGTGAGATGGCGGATAAAGGCGGCGAAGTGGCTACCAAAGCCGTCGATGCCATGTCGCGGATTGAACATGCCTCGCAAAAAGTGTCTGACATTGTCGGCGTGATCGACGAGATCGCGTTCCAGACCAATCTGCTGGCGTTGAATGCCGCGGTGGAAGCCGCACGCGCCGGAGAAGCCGGGAAAGGTTTCGCCGTGGTTGCTTCAGAAGTGCGCACATTGGCCGGGCGCTCGTCTTCTGCATCACGTGAAATCAAAGAACTCATCAAACAGAGCAACCACGAGGTGCAATCCGGTTCGGAACTGGTGCATGAAGCAGGTAAGGCGTTACAGGAAATCGTGACTTCTGTGCAGGAAGTTTCGCGTCTGGTATCCGACATTGCGCATGCCTGCACCGAACAAACCGCTGGCATTGAAGAGATCAATGCCGCCGTATCGCAAATGGATGAGACGACGCAGCAAAATGCGGCACTGGTGGAAGAAAACACCGCCGCCGCGCAATCCATGGTCGATCAGGCGCGGTCACTCACGCGGCTTGTCGGATTCTTCAAAGTGGGCGCGACGTCTGTTTCCTCAACGGTGATGCCAGCGTCTTCTATGCCAACACTTATCACCTCCGCGCCTTCGGCGGAAGACGATGATGGTTGGGAAGATTTCTAACCCATGCAAGCTACCCCACAAACACCGCCACGCGAATTTGAGTTCAGCGATCGGGACTTTGAGTTTTTACGCAAATTGGTCAAGGAGAAGGCAGGGATTGTCCTCGCCGACCATAAGCGCAACATGGTCTATTCCCGCATCGCGCGACGGTTCCGTGCCTTAGGGTTGAACCGGGGCGAGGATTATGTGGCGTTACTGGCGAAACCGAATAGTGTTGAGTTGCCGGAATTACTGAATGCGATTACCACCAACCTCACGCATTTTTTCCGCGAAAATCATCACTTCGAATTTCTGGCGCAGCAATTTTCAGCCGGTGGACGATTTAACACTGCCGATCGCATACGCGTCTGGTCGGCAGGGTGTTCTGCCGGGATGGAGCCATATTCGATCGCGATGACCCTGTGTGAAGCCTTAGAAAACAAAGCACGCCAGGTGAAGATTTTGGCGACCGATCTCGATAGCACCATGCTCGATCGGGGGCGCGAAGGGAAATACCGTCTGGATGATGTTGAGGCGATCCCGACAGCCTATAAAAAGAAATACCTGCACATAACACCGCACGGCGCGCAGGTGCAGACGCAACTTCGCCAGATGATTCATTATAAGTTGCTTAATCTGATGCAGCAAAGCTGGCCATTGAAGGGGCCCTTTCAGATTATTTTTTGCCGCAATGTGATGATCTATTTCGATAAAGAAACACAAAAAGTGTTGGTCGGAAAATTTGCGCAATTGTTACAGCCGGGCGGTTTCCTGATCATCGGTCACTCGGAGAATGTCAGCGGCATGCATCCGAATCTGAAACTCATCGGTCGCACCATTTACGAGAAGTCATGACCCGCGCCATTCCCATACGCAGTCAGGATCGCCGCATCGCGCAAGTCGGTGATTTTTTTGACTCCACCAAACGCTACTACGATAACGTGGCCGAACATATGGTCGTCAAATTATTCACGGGCGATTGCTATGTGACGCAAAACCCGCGTGAATTGCTCATCACGATTCTCGGCTCATGCGTGGCGGTCTGCATGCGCGATCCGGTAGCCCGTGTCGGGGGCATGAACCATATCTTATTACCGGGTACGGGATCGGTCGACGATATTCAGGGCAATCCCACGCGCTATGGCGCCTTTGCAATGGAGCAATTGATTAATGGCTTGCTCAAAATGGGCGCCGTTAAACAACGGCTGGAATGCAAATTATTTGGCGGCGGTAATGTGCTCCGCAACAGCAGCCTGATCGGCGAAAACAACATCCATTTTGTCCGCCATTATTTGCACAATGAAGGCTTACTGATTCATGCAGAAGATACCGGTGGCGAATATCCGCGACGCATTCATTATTTTCCCGATACTGGGCGTGTTCGCATGCGACGGCTGAAACGCAAAGACGACATGCTGATCACCCAACGCGAATCGCAATTCGTTACGCAAATCGATCAACCCGTTTCCACCTCTGATAATATTGAGCTTTTCTGATGACTAAAAAAATAACCGTTCTGATTGTTGATGATTCCCCGTTCATACGCCGCGTCTATCGCGACATGTTAAATTCGGATGATGCGATTGAGGTTATCGGCGAAGCAGTCGATCCGATTGAAGCGCGCGACTTCATCAAACAGCACCAGCCGGATGTGATCACGCTCGACATTCAAATGCCCCGGATGGATGGATTGTCTTTCCTGCAAAAGCTCATGGCGCGACGCCCGATTCCCGTCGTGATGTCGTCCACACTGACGCAAAAGGGCGCGGATATTACCTTGCAAGCGCTGCAAATGGGTGCAGTAGAAGTCATTGCCAAGCCGACGCAGAATCACGATATCAATGCCATCCGCACGGAGCTTATCGACAAAGTGAAAGCCGCCGCGGAAGCCAATATCGAAGCGATGTTCAACCGCCGAAGACCGGAGCTTCAAGCGAAGACCAAACATCCCAAAAACTTGATTATCGCGCTGGGAGCATCGACCGGCGGCGTAGAAACCTTGCGACATTTTCTTTCACTCTTACCTGAAAACATGCCGCCTATCGTCGTGACCCAGCATATGCCTGCGAGTTTTACCACTGGCTTCGCAAGTAATTTGGACAATGTCGCAAAAGCGAAAGTGCGCGTAGCCGCACAAAATGAAGAAGTGGCGCCCGGTCATGTGTATATTGCGCCGGGAGACAGACACTTGCTTGTGCATCACAGCGCCGCAGGGCGCATCACGCTACGTTTGCGCGAAGGCGAATTGGTGTCAGGGCATAAACCTTCTGTCGACGTTCTGTTTCAATCAGTCGCAGATGCCGGAGTTCCGGCGATCGGGGTTATTTTCACCGGTATGGGTAAAGACGGCGCAGCGGGATTACTGGCGATGCGCAACACGGGTGCATTGACTCTGGGTCAGGATGAAGCCAGCTGCGTGGTCTATGGCATGCCAAAAGCAGCGTATCAGATTGGTGCAGTCTGCGAGCAATTATCGCCCGAAGCTATTGCCGAACGGTTGGTTGCGCTATCGTTTGAAGAAACGAAAGGATCATGATGACCGCGCCGCTCACCCTACCCACTAAATGCGACCTTGCATATGCTTTGTCTTTACATGACACGCTGAGCCAAAAGCCTGCTACGCAGATCGATGCTTCACAGGTCGAATCTATTTCGACCGCAACATTACAGCTGCTATGCGCCACTAAAACTGCCCAGCCCGTTATGACACTTATGGACGCAAGCGAAGCGATGACCAAGGCCATCGCACTAACCGGTCTGACTTCAATCTTACAGGGGGACCCCGCATGAGCAAAATCGCATTAACGGTTGATGATTCAAAAACCATGCGCGACATGGTGAAATACACGCTGTCGCAAGCCGGGTTTACCGTGATCGAAGCAGAAGATGGCAAGGCGGCATTAGTAGCCGTCGAGGGCAAAAAAGTCGACGTGGTCATCACCGATTTAAACATGCCGAACATGAATGGCATCGAGTTGATCCGCGCGTTGCGAGCCAAGTCTGACTTTAAGTTTACACCGATTTTGATGCTTACCACCGAAGCGGATGATACCAAGAAAAATGAAGGAAAATCCGCCGGCGCGACGGGGTGGATTGTCAAACCCTTCCAGCCGGAAAAACTGGTACAGGTCGTCAATAAAGTTTGCGCATGATGTTGCAATTGGCTGAGGGAAATAGATACGATAATCATGGACTTTCGGAGGCGTCGCTTTCTACCCTCATTTTGACGGATATTGGCCTGGCCACGTGCCAAAAAGTCTTTCCCGACATGGCGGATATGATCAATCACAATGTCGGAACCTTAGCCGGTCATTTTGAGTCACTCGCCGCCAACGCCTCTGATCAGGCGAAAGACGTGAACACCATTATCGCCATGGCAGAGAATATGACAGTCGATGGCAAAATCATCGATATTTCGGAGTTTAATACGTTATTCAATCAGACCATCAGCAACGTGATCAGTAAAATCCTGCATGTCTCCGAAATGGCGATGGAAATGACCTATGCGATGGACGACGCGATGGAACGGCTGAAGCTTGTCGATAGCAACGTGAATGAAATTCAGCAAATCACGAAACAAACTAACACGCTCGCTATGAATGCATTGATCGAGGCGGGACGCGCTGGGGAATCGGGGCGCGGCTTTGCCGTCGTGGCCAATGAAGTGCGCTCCGTATCGAGCAGTATTGCACAAGTGTCGCGCAGCATACGGGAGCGCATCGACATGATTCGTGATACCATGACCGGGAGCTATGCGCGCCTGCGCGACCTTGCTACTACGGATATGAGCGACAACATCATGGCCAAGGAAAAGCTGGAAAATTTGACCGACGCACTGCTGGATCAGAACCAGCAATTTAAAACGATTCTGCAGCAATCGGCGAGCAAGTCGGAAGCCATCGCGAGCAGTATTACCGGCTTGACGATATCCTTGCAATTTCAGGATCGCATCAACCAATATTTAGAAAATCTGGAAAAGATGTGCGCGGCGTTGCGCGAGGAAGTGCAGGCCGCGGATGCAGACATAGTCACCATCAGCCCGGACGAGGAAGCGTATTACCGGGTGGTTGAAGCATTTACGCTATCTGAATTACGCCGCGTTTTTGAAACGTGCAGCGGGTATTCTTCCTCCTCACCCCAGGAGGAAGAAGCGCAAGAAACTGACACGGACGATATCGAATTATTTTAAGGAGACCCCAATGGCAGATATTTCATCCTATCAAGAAGACAGCACATTGCTTGTCGTGATTTCCGGCACGTTTAACTTCGAAGACAACCCGCAATTTCGTGCCATCCCGCGCATGGTTGAGGAACGCAAGGTTAACCACGTCACCATCGATCTTGCGCAGTTAAAAATGATCGATTCTGCCGCGCTGGGTATGCTCATGATGCTGCGCAAACGCTGCGATGAATTTGGGGCGAGCTTAACGTTGAAAAATCCCCAAGGGGGTATTCAAAAAATATTCGAAGTCTCAAAATTTTACGAAATATTTAATATCGTCAGCTAAGATATTTGGCATATAGCATCGTGAGATCATCGGGCCAGTTCTCATGATATTGCGTTTGAACATAGGTTTGTAATATTTCAAGCGAACGAATTTCATGCAGCATATCGACCACCGATAACATATCGAGAATACGCCCCTGCTTATCCTGAGATTCATACAGCGCATCGCTATACAAAAACAAATCGCTGCCTTTTGGAAAGTCGCATTGGCGCGTTTCATATTGACTATGCGGGAATGCTCCAAGCGGTATACCGTCTGACGGTAAAAATGCGATTCTATCTTCCGGACCTAAAAGCAGCGGTGAAGGCGCTCCGGCACTGGCATAGGTTAGTTCCGCCCGCGAGGTATCCACAATACCTAGAAACATGGTGGCGAATTGATCATCTGGCAATTGCGCTTCCAGCACATGATTCAGAAGCGTGAGATAGCTTCCCGCATCGACGAATTGATGCAGGTTTCTACTCATCAGCATATGCAGACGAAACGTGTTCAATGCTGCCGCAACGCCATGCCCGGAAAAGTCCACAATATAAATCAGATATCGCGACGCATCGAGCGCTTCCACGCCCCAATAGTCGCCACCTAATTCAGAGGAGGCTTTACTATAGGCAGTGATTTCTACGCCATAATCGGTTTGAATATCACGCAATTTCTGCGAAGTCGGAAAGATCGTTTTTAACGTCTCCGCCGCCGTATGTAATTCGTGATTCAAGCGCTGATGAAATTCGGATAACCGCTTTGTTAATGCGGCGCGTTCCAAATGCAGTTGAATTCGGGCGATGAATTCAGCCGTATTCAATGGCTTTGGCATAAAGTCATCAATACCTTCATTGAAAATATTATTTTTGGTTTCCTCATCGTTCATTGCCGTTTGCACAAGAATCGGAATCGATTTTAAACGCGTAGAGGCTTTCATTCTGCGGCATAATTCGATGCCACGCATGCCCGGCATTTCTAAATCGGTAATGACTAAATCCGGCACTGCACGTTCCATATAGGCCAGCGCTTCCAATCCATCATTCACCACATTGACATGATGGTATCCTGCATACAGCAGCATCTGCTTGAGCACCTGACGTTGAAAATCGTTGTCTTCAACTAGTAAAATATGTTCGTTTGTCATGCCTGCTTCGACAAAATATGCTGCAACGCAGCATGCGCTTCCGTATGTAATGTTTCGATGACTTCATTATGCTTGATGGCAGCGAGCTCCTGCTGCTTCGCTAGCTGTTCCAGCTGAGCGGCCAATTCACCGACGCGCTCAGCCCCTATTTGAAAATTCGGTGCTTTAAGACTATGCGCTTGTTGTGCCAGCAACGTCATATCTTCACGCGCCATCGCCAGGACAATCTGCTTTAAATGCGTGCGCATCATGCTTTCGTAACGCGCTACCAATTCTGGCATGCCGTCGCCCATCAACTGTTCTAATTGTTGATACACGTATTCATTAAAATTGGTGGGCTTTTGCATACCACACTATAACAAATGCTAGGAACGCGTGCTGTTATCCAGCCAACCATTGCCATTTATTGTTTAATAGTGAGACACTAATTACGCAGCGGCTTATTGGTTTCCAACATATGTTCGACGCGGTCCAGCGTCGGTTTGGTTTTCACCAACTGCATAAAAATATCATGCTCAAGGTCCAGCATTTGCTGCTCGGTCACGATATCGGTGATATCAGTATCCCCGCCAGTCAGCACTTGGGCCAAATGTTCGCTCACGGTTTTGTCATGCGCGGTGGCTTTGCCATTCCTGACAAATCCATCGATGGCCATATACAGCGCATCACGTCCCGCAGGACCTGGCAAATGCAATTCATAAGGCAGCGGCGGCGTATAGTCTTCCGCCAACGAAAGGCAACGCGCTTTCGCATCGGCTAACACCCGGCGGCGATTCATTGTGATGCCACTATTTGCGTTCAGAATAAGCATGTCCTGCGCTTCTTGCGCACTGCCTGCTACTTTGGCTAGCGAGATATATTCAAACGCTTTGGAAATGCCCGGCATCGGCCCATCCGGCAGATAGGGTTTCGGCATTTTGCCAGACTGAATCGCCGTGGTCGATTGATGCGATAACGCGACATGCCGTGCGACCATTTCTTTACAACCACCCCAGCCGGGAACAATCCCTACACCAACCTCGACTAAACCGGGATAGGATTCGATATGCGCCTGCACGGCGTCGCAATGCAGCAGGATTTCACAGCCGCCGCCCAAAGCCATATGTGACAAGGAACCCACCACAGGGAATGGCGCATATTTCAACGCCATAAATGCGCCCTGTCCGCCTTTGATCGTCTGTGAAATGACATCCCAACTCGCCGTATTCGCCGCGAACATAAAGAAGCCGAGATTGGCACCCAGTGAAAAGCGTTCGGCATCGGTTCCGATCACCATGCCTTTATAATCGCGCTTCACGACTTCAATGCTTTGGTGGATCAGTTTGAATACATCAGGATCGAAGGTGTTCATCTTGGTCGTTAAGGTAAAACAGGCGATACCATCTCCCATATCCCACAGCTGCGCCGAGCCATTTTTTAAGATAGGTTTATTGCCACGCTGATGGTCTTTGAGCATCTTATGCTCCTCGGCCACCTGTATTGCATGATACTCGCCATCCAATCCAAGATAATAGCGGTGCGCGCCCTCTTCTTTATACAGCGGCCGCCCATTGGCCTTTGCAATAATATCGGGTACTGGCAAACCGAATTCCTGACATTTCGCCGCGAAAATGGCGGTGCCTTCCATGCCTTGCCATTTCAATTTATCGATCAGTTCGAATGGCCCATATTTCCACGCATAGCCTAGCGTCATCGCTTCATCGATTTTCACGATATCATCCGAAATCTGTGGTACGAGCGACGCCGCATAATGCAACGTTTTCAGCATCACGCGCGCGGCATATTGCCCGCCGATATCGTCATGACCTAAGACAGCCGCCAAACCTAAACGCCCTGCCGCGACGGACTGCAAATTGGAGTCTTTCGCCGGATGGTATTCGCCGGTTTTCAAATCGATCGCTAGTTTGTTTCTTTTTTCATCCAGCGTGTAAAATCCGCCTTTGCCTTTGCGGCCGGTATAGCCTTCGGCAATCATGGTTTTGATGCGTTCCGGTTCGTGATAGATTTTGCGGAACACATCGTCTTCCGGCAGCGTGTCTAACATCGCTTTGGCGATATGCGGCATCAGGTCGATTCCGATTAGGTCGAATAACCCGAACACGGCGGTTTTGGGAATGCCCATCGGCTTGCCCATTACGGCATCGGCATCTTCGACTGTGATGCCCATATCGATCGCCTCATACAGCGCGACCATCAGCCAATACACCCCAATACGATTTGCTAAAAATCCGGGTGTATCTTTCGCTTCCACGCAGGTTTTTCCCAAACGCATGTCCGCAAATTGCTGCATCGCAGCATAGACATCGCCCGACATTTCCGGCGACTTAACGACCTCTAACAAAGGCATGAAGCGCGGCGGATTGAAGAAGTGCGTAATCATGAAATCCTTGCGGAAGGATTCCGGCATCGGCTCCACCAGTTCTGCGAGCGGAAGTGTTGAGGTGTTCGAAGAAACGATACAGCCCGGTTTCCGATGCTGATCGATCTTTTGATAGACGTCGTGTTTCACTTCCAGCTTCTCTAACACGACTTCGATAATCCAATCGCATTCCGCCAGTTTTTCCAGATCATCTTCGAGATTGCCCGGCGTGACATTTTTTGCATTACGCGGATGCGTAAACCCCGGCATTTTGCCTTTGCTTTGTTTTTCAATCGCCCCTTTTGCCAAGGCATTTCGATCCGTCGCATCCTCGGGCACAATGTCCAGTAACATCACATCCAACCCAGCATTTGCGCAGAGTGCTGCAATTCCAGAGCCCATGACCCCTGACCCTAAGACGGCGATTTTTTCTATCTTCATTGGTTTACCTGTTCACAGATTTGATTCACACATTGGACATTCGGCGGCGTCATATCCGCGCGATAGGCGCATTTAACGCGCTTTAGCTCTTCCCGCCATTGCGCACCCAGCGTTTTGGCATAGCGCCGGTTCACCGCCTCGAATTGACAAATACCAAACACCGCGACACATTCATTATCGGCAGCACAATGGCGGTAATCCGGAGGTGGCGCCTGCATGGCAAATAGTAACGGTAGCAGCACCGATATCATACCGCTTCCAACACCGTGGCGATGCCCATCCCGCCGCCGATGCAAGCGGTCGCGAGCGCATATTTCCCGCCATCACGGTGCAGCAATTTTGCGGCTTTACCAGTGATGCGCGCACCCGATGCGCCGAGTGGATGGCCAAGCGCAATCGCACCGCCTTCGATGTTCACTTTGCTCATATCGAAACCGAGTTCATTGCAGCACGGAATCGATTGCGCGGCAAAGGCTTCGTTGATTTCGATGATATCGAGATCGCCCACTTTTATACCTGCTTTTTCTAGCGCTGCCTGCGATGCGCCAATCGGCCCTAACCCCATCACGCCGGGCTCCAGTCCTTTGACCGCCATGGATTTGATGCGCGCCAGTTTCGGCAGTCCATTCGCATCCGCATAGGCTTCCGACGTAACTAACACGGCCGCCGCACCATCCGTCAAAGGTGACGATGTTCCCGCCGTAATCGTGCCATACACATCAAAGGCTGGGTCGAGTTTTGCCAGATCTTCCGGTTTAGAATCCGGACGGATACAGCCATCGGCTTTCACCCCCGCCACTTCAATGATCTCATCGGACATATCGGCTTTCGCCGCTTTTTGATGGCTGGCAATCGCAAATTGTTCCTGCGCGTCACGCGGCAGGTCATATTTCTTCGCGACATTTTCCGCCGTTAGCCCCATCGATAAATAGGCTTCAGGCATCGACGCATACAGCGACGGATTCGGCAGCGGATTATACCCGCCCATCGGAATCCGCGTCATCGACTCCACACCCGCAGCAATGAACACTTCGCCTTTGCCGGTACAGATATTACCTGCGGCAATATGAATCGCTTCCATCGACGAGCCGCACCAGCGATTGACGGTTTGCCCCGCCACGCTGTTCGGCAGGCCAGAGAGAAACACCAGCATGCGGCCAAGGTTAAGCCCCGCCTCACCTTCCGGAAATGCGTTGCCGCAAATCAGGTCTTCAATCGCCTCGCCTTTCACGCCGGTTTTCGCGATCAATCCTTTGATCACGGCGGCGGCCAAATCATCCGGCCGCACTTTGGCCAGACCGCCTTTTTTCGCGGGCGTAAAGGGTGAGCGGGCATATCCGCAAATCACGGCTGAGGTCATAATAGCTCCCTATTGTTCTTTTGAGGTGAATATAGCATGAGGCGACGCCAGTGACTAGTCCGCACTCTGCGCTGCCTTATCGAGTTCTTCGGCTTTCAATTCTTTTTTCAGAATTTTACCGATCGGAGATTTGGGTAATTCATTGCGAAACTCGAATTCGTGCGGCACGGCATAACGCGTCATCCGCTCGCGGCAGAATCCTTTCATTTCATTCTCGCTGACTTTTTGGCCGTCTTTCAACACGACAAAGGCTTTAATCATTTCGCCGCGTTTAGGGTGCTCGAAACCTAACACCGCGCATTCAGCCACTGCCTCATGCTGATAAATCACTTCTTCGACATTACGAGGATAGACATTGTAGCCACCGACGATGATCATTTCCTTCAGGCGATCAACGATATAGAAAAAGCCCTTCTCATCCATCTTACCGACATCGCCCGTATGCAGGCGACCGTTGCGCAGGACCATTCCGGTTTCTTCTGGCTGATTGAGATAGGCCTTCATCACTTGCGGCCCGCGGATACAGATTTCACCCACTTCACCAACCGGCATCGGCGTCACGTGATCTTCCAGATCAATGACTTCGCAAATCGTACCCGGCAATGGGAATCCGATGGAACCTTCCGGGCGATCCCCTTCCAGTGGATTACAATGCGTTACCGGCGACGCTTCGGTTAAGCCGTAGCCTTCAACCAGCGCGCATTTGGTGAGTTTCTCAAACCGCTGCTGCACCTCAAGCGGTAAAGGCCCACCGCCGGAAATGCATTTTTTGATGGAAGAAAGATCGTATTTTTCCAGCGCCTTGTAGTTGTTGATCGTGGCATACAAGGTCGACACACCGGGAAATAGTGTCGGTTTTTTCGACTGAATATCGTTGAGCAACATCTTCAATTCAAAGCGCGGGTGCGGAATAATTTTATAGCCATGCGCAATCGCCAGGTTCAAACAGACCGTCATCGCAAAGACATGGAAAAACGGCAGCACGGCCATGATGGTTTCTTCGCCGTCTTTCAAATCGCCGACCAACCACCGTCCGGATTGCACCGTATTGCCATAGACATTGGCGTGAGTGAGCATCGCCCCCTTAGGTAGCCCCGTCGTCCCGCCCGTATATTGAATAACCGCGATATGTTCATGCGGCAAGGTCACCGGAACTGCGTCTTCGTTAATGGGATCATGCGACCATAATTCGTTGAACGTCACATGCTGATCATTCTTTGGCGGAATGTATAAATCTTTGGCCTTCGCCATGGTGTATAGCGCCGCTTTGGTCAGCGGTAACGCTTCCTGAAAATAGCCGACCACGGTTTTTTTCAACGTGCCATCATCGATAAACGGTTTCAGCTTTGGATAGAGCTGGCGCAGATTAAGCGTGCACATAATGTCGACCTGCGCGTCTTCAATCTGATGGCGAATTTCGCGCTCCGAATAGAGCGGGTTAAAATTCACCACCGTACCGCCCGCTTTTAGAATCGCATAATACAAGACAATAAATTGCGGGCAGTTGGGCATAAACAGCCCGACTTTGCTTTCGCGTTTCACCCCGATCGCCTGCAAACCTGCGGCAACGCGATTCACCATCTCACCAAGCTTGGAATAGCTGTATTCCTTGCCCATAAAATCGATCGCAATGTTGTCAGGAAAGCGGCTGACGGTCTCGTCTAAGATACAATAGAGCGGTTTCGCCGGAATCGGCGCGAACCAGTCAATCCCTTCCGGGTAATGTGCCAGCCATGGGTAGTCCATGGCCAAAAGCTAACATATTTTTCTGGCCCCGCCTAGCGCGAAGCATTTCGCACCTGCTAACGCCCGCGATTAGCTTCGCGTAAGTTTTGCATGAAAGGCTGTTGATTCACTTGGCAAAGTTGCATGAAAGGGGCCGCCTTGTCTTTCAACACCTGCAGCGCCTCTTCTTCGCGACCGGGCTCAAACCGCAGATTAAGCGTACACCGAACATCGTCCCAATACGCGGCATGAATACCATTATCCGGGCGCGACCATTTCTTGCGCGCAAACTTATCTATGGTCGCATACATCGTATAAGAAGGGTTTAGCGCAATTCGGTATTCGCGTTGTCCAGGAAAGGGTGGATATTGGATGCGATGCGTCGTTACCTTCGCACCCTCAAAAATCACTCCTAAACGCGCAGTAAGATTTGGTTGGACACTATGTATATTATCCGCCTGAGAGCTTGGCATTTTCATGAAGTCTGTTATGACAGATTTCAAATTAAATTAGGTATGACAATTTCATGACATCGCACACACATCACGAAGCCACTATTGCCATTATCGGTGCCGGGCCTGTGGGTCTTTTCGCCGCGTTTCAGGCCGGAATGTTAGGGTTTAAACCACAGGTAATCGATGCGCTGGATTCGATTGGCGGCCAATGCACCGCGCTCTATCCGGAAAAGCCGATTTACGATATTCCAGCCCACCCCGAATTACCGGCAATGGAACTGATTGAGCAGCTGGAAGCACAGGCAGCCCCGTTTGACCCCATTTATCATCTTGGCCAGCAAGTCACCCGCATTGAAGGGGAAGCGGGCGATTTTACGCTAACCACCTCCAAAGGGGTAGAAATCCGTGCCGCCGCGGTGATCATTGCCGCCGGCTGCGGCGCGTTTGGCCCTAACCGTCCCCCGCTTGAAGGAATTGAAGCGTATGAGGAAACCGGTTTTGTGCGCTACATGGTCACCCGTAAACAGATGTATAAAGGCAAGCGCGTGGTGATTGCCGGAGGCGGCGACTCGGCGCTGGATTGGACCAATATCTTAGCGCATGAAGCGGAAAAAGTGTATCTGGTGCATCGCCGCGACAAATTTCGCGCGCTGCCCGAATCTGAGAAACAAATGCGTGAATTGGTGCTCGACGGTAAGGTCGAACTCGTCGTGCCCTACCAGCTCGATAGTCTGGTAGGCAGCGAAGGTCAGCTGGAAGCCGTGCGCGTAAAAACGCTCGATGGGGAAGCACGCGACCTGGAAGCGGACTACCTGTTACCTTTCTATGGGTTAGCGATGGAACTTGGACCCATTGCCGAATGGGGCTTAAATATTTCCAAAAGCCTGATCACGGTGGATGCCGCCACTTGCGAAACCTCCACTGCAGGTATTTATGCCATCGGCGATATCGCGACCTATGCCAATAAGCTAAAACTCATCCTGTGCGGCTTTTCGGAAGCAGCAATGGCCACGCATGCCATCCGCGCGCAACTTTATCCCGAAACAACATTCCACTTCGAATATTCAACCAGCAAAGGCGTGCCAAATGCAGCGTAATTTAGCGGGGACGACCGGCGTTTAATTCCCGCCCTTTATCATAAATAAAGGTTTGCATATTAAAGCTGACCGCATCTGCGGCTCTGGCGATCTGCAAAAAATCATTCGGCGCAATGGGCGGGCTGATTTTGTTCACTCGTACCATTCGTTTATTCACCACTTCCCGATGGCCAACCTGCACCCGCCGTTCCAGCGTCGTGGCCTCTAATCCAGCGACTAGCTTAATACTGGCCTGATTCCGCGGTTCACTTTTATCGCTTAACGGATTGCTCAGGCAGGCATAGGAACAAATATTGCCTTTTTTGTCGAAATCTACACTGATTACGCCTTTTGCAATGATATCGGCATTCATTGCCTCAACGGTCTCATAGGGTTGCACGATGTGCGGTTTTTTCAATTTCTTTGCATCTTCTACGGCGCGCTCAAACGAGAAATCGTGGCGTAATTGGTCAGCCGCTTCCGGGGTGTCGGCATAAATGATTTTCATGTCATAATCGAACAGCACTTTGTATAAGTTGCCCCAGAAGGTCAGCGACCTCCGATCGTCTTGCGCAGCTAACACCACATTCATATTTTTATAGCGTTGCCCGCTAAGCCATTCCTTGTCTTCCAGTTCCGGCGTATTTGCCATGTTGATATGGCATAGGGCCGAAGCCATTTGATCGACGATTTTTATCAACGCTGCGATGTAGGACATTTGGCCGACGTGATCGACCTGCCAATGCCGCTTACTCTCTGTCATGTGATGCGCGTTGGTCACCTCTTCGCAGCAATCGTAAATATAATAGGCAATCTCTTCGGCATCTTTGTATCCGGCGTCCTGCAACCCAAGACTCAGCTCATATACGAGCTTATCCGGGTCCATCACATAACGCAGGTTATCTTCCAGTACATCGTGCAATAGCGCGACAGCCAACGTAATATCATCCGCAATTCCGAAATGCCGCAATAAGTCATGCACCATAATCGGATGCGAAATATACGCGATCGACGGGTCGGCCTTATTGCGCGACTGCCCCTTATGCGCGCCTTGCGCAATGCGCAGCGCGACCGCCACCAAGGGCGAGTCGGGCACCAAATCATGTCGATAGGTAAACGGGTTGTCGCCCATTATGCGGCCTTATTTCGTTGCAATCGCCTGCACAATAGTGTTTTTTGCCGCAGAAAGTATGACAATTTGGAGACATTTATGCAGCTGATCGACGGAAAAGCCTTTGCCGCAAACTTAAGGGAAACGCTGAAAGATCGCGTTGCTCAGCTGAAAGCTCAATACGATGTCACTCCCGGTCTTGCGGTCGTGTTAGTTGGCGAAGATCCTGCCAGTTCGGTTTATGTACGAAACAAGAAAAAACAAACGGTTGAATGCGGGATGAACAGTTTCGATTATCAACTGCCCGTCGAAACCAGTCAGGAAGACCTGCTCTATCTCATCGAAGAATTGAACGCCCGGCCCGATGTGCATGGGATTCTTGTCCAGCTTCCCCTGCCCGAAGGCATCAACGAACAGGCCATCATCAACGCCATCGACCCCGCCAAGGATGTCGCCGGATTTCATGTCGTCAACACCGGCAAACTCGCCACCGGTCAGCACGATGCGATGGTCTCCTGCACCCCCCTTGGGTGCCTGATGTTGTTGCAGGATCAACTGGGCGAGGATTTATCCGGCAAGCACGCGGTCGTCATTGGCCGGTCCAACATCGTTGGCAAACCGATGGCGCAATTGCTGGTCAACTACAACGCCACGGTGACCATCTGCCATTCGCGCACCAAACATATCGAGTCGCTCTGCGCGCAGGCCGACATTGTGATCGCCGCTGTGGGCCGCCCGGAAATGGTGAAGGCCGACTGGGTGAAAGAAGGTGCGATCGTGATCGACGTCGGCATCAATCGCACGGAGGAAGGCAAACTCATCGGCGATGTGGCGTTCGACGAAGTCTCTCAGAAAGCGGCCGCCATCACCCCGGTCCCCGGCGGCGTCGGCCCCATGACCATCGCTTGCCTCTTACGCAACACCCTGCAAGCCGCCATCATGCTGCAAGCCCCGCAGGCGGTTGAATTGCTGCCATAATGGATGTGCTCAGCAGCGAATTTCTCCATTACCCCATCCTTATTCTCGCCGGGATTGCCGGGGCGGCGCTGAATGCGATTGCTGGAGGCGGCACCTTTTTTCTGTTTCCACTGCTCGTTTTTTTTGGGCTGAACCCCACTATTGCCAATACCACCAATAAGCTTGGCACTTGGCTCGGCGCGACGGCGGCCGTGGGCGGCTACTGGCAGGAGGTCAAACAGGAGCGCGAGCATATTCCGCGCTTTGCCATCATCGCGACGATTGGCAGTCTGTGTGGGTCGCTATTGCTACTGTGGACCCCAGTCGAAACCTTCAAAGCCATGGTGCCATGGTTAATGCTTGGCGCTACCATGGTATTTACCTTCGGTAAAAAAGGGATTTCATGGCTGGCCGTCCACCCGGAAAAACAGCCTGATTTGGGCAGAATTGGCTGGTTTTTATCACGCTTCGCGCAATTTATGATTGGCGTCTATGGCGGGGG
>DDZS01000041.1:2906-16587 GCA_002346425.1 Alphaproteobacteria bacterium UBA3002 | reverse complement strand
ATTGGCGTCTATGGCGGGTTTTTCGGCGCCGGTATCGGCATTTTAATTATCGCCTATAGCGAACTGGTCGCGCATCGCACCATTCACCAGATCAACGCGATCAAAGTGGTAGTGGCGGCCTCTCTCATGACGGTCTCGACGCTCACCTTCATCTTCGCAGATGCTATTTCGTGGAAACACGGAATCCCACTCGCCATCGGCACCTTAATCGGCGGTTATTACGGCCCGGTGCTGGCCAAAAAACTCCCCGTTGCGCTGATCAAATGGTTTATCATTATCTATGGCTTTGCCGTTAGCATCTACTTTTTCAATACATATTAA
Organism: Alphaproteobacteria bacterium UBA3002; assembly: GCA_002346425.1. Lineage (GTDB taxonomy): Bacteria > Pseudomonadota > Alphaproteobacteria > Rickettsiales > UBA3002 > UBA3002. The sequence continues at coordinate 16,266 of DDZS01000041.1, read as the reverse complement.
CGCTGCGCTAGCCAAGAAATGGATCGGACTGTTTTCCAGCTTCTAACTTCCACATATTTTTCTCGTCTTTTTCGCGTAGATCGAGCAGCCGGCGATGGTTCGGAACCACTGAATCGCGCCAGTAGTGACTAATTCCTTGTTCCCGTTCCGCCAGTGCACCGATCACCTCCAGATAATGATCCAGATGATGGGGTGCCACACGCGAATCAACATGTGTTAACGTGCCATCAAGAAATTCTGCCTCGACTCCATGTTTTTTCTGATATTGCGTGACCGACTCCGGTGCGAGTATGTCTAGATTAGGTAGCAACAGCACCGGTTTGCCTACATGGCGATATTGCAGCGGTTTGCCGCCCCAGAAAAAGGTATTTTTCATGGGATATTGCGGCACCACATCCTGAGGGTGCACGAATCGAAGGCAATGTAAATTCCCGCGTTCTTTAAAATAGTGTTTTAGCCGTTCGGAAAGATCAGTAGTCAAGGCACGTGGTGAAGCAAACGTATATAATGCATCCAGTTTCAACGAGGGGGCGGACGGCTTTTCGAGATACTCCACTGCGTAAATCTGTGCCATAGCACCCCCAGCCGAATGTCCGCTTAATACCAATTTATTACATTCGGGATGCTGCGAGACGAGTGCCGCTAAACTTTCCTGCACAACCTCCAGAAGCGGGCGCGAGTTGGCATCATATTCCGGGTGCGTTGGCCAAAATAACGTCTGATGAAAGCCACGATGCGCATAGCCTTCAGCCAGCGGATCAAGCTGCACATTGAAATTACGCAACCAGTGTTCGCGCTTGGCAACATTGGTCCCCCGGAAGGTCACATATAAGGTATCCTCTTTGCGAAAAATCACGGCGCAGGTTTTTTGCTTATGCGCTTCGGTACCGGTACGGATAATGCGCTCAAAGCGATAGGGGCAATCCTGCATCTCCACCTGTAGCCCATAATCGGAATCCGCTCTGGAGAGTTCGGATAGCCGTAGAATATCGTAGAAATATCCCATATCGAGCTCAAAGGATTGTCGACACCCTTCGCCTTTAACCTGCGTATGTCTGGTAAATGGGGCAAGAAGATTCATTGGACTGCAAGTAATGGTTTTGTGTGACAGAATAATGTCAGTCGCAGCATTATCTGAAGAATTTAGCGTAAATAAGGATCACTTGGCTCACCACGCTCTCTGGCGGCCACGCGGGCCTCTTCTTTTTCGCGCATCGTAAGCAGACGCCGATGATCACCTACCACAGATTCGCGCCAATATGCGCCTACCCCTTCCGATTTTTCCGCCAGCGTGGCAAATACATCCATATAATGGTCGAGCTGATGCGGGGGGATGCGCGGATCGGGGTTCGCTAGAGTGGCATCGAGCGCTTGCGCATGGGCACCGTAGGACGCTAAGCGTTTCGCTAATGCATCCGGAGATACTTCCGAGAGGTTCGGCACCAATAGGATCGGCTTGCCCACATGCCGATAGTGTTTCGTCTCACCGGCCCAGAAATACGTATTACGTGGCGGCCGCTGCGCCACATTATCCGCCGTATGGATAATACGCAGGCAATGTCCTTCTCCCCGTTTTTCAAAATACTGGTTCAGACGATCCGCCAACGCCGAGGTTAAGGCGCGCGGTGCGGCAAAGGTATAAAGCTTCTCCATTTCCAGTCCGGCGGTAGGATGGTCTAAATAATCCACGGCAAAAATCTGTGCCAGCGCCGCACCGGCTGAATGCCCAGTGATCACTAGCTTAGTGCATTCAGGGTGGCGCTTGCGGATATCGCGCAGGGTTTCATGCAACACGACACCAAGCGGTCGCTGATCCGCGTCATATTCAGCATCCATCGGCCAGGACAGGGTCTGCAAAAACCCGCGATGCGCAAAGCCGTCTCCTAAGGGGTCGAGGCGCAGATCATAATTGCGCAGACGGTGTTCGTTTTTAGCCATATGACTGCCACGGAATGCCACAAATACTGTATCGTCACGGCGGAATACCGCAGCACTGGTTTGGCGGTTTCCCTCCGCGGTGCTGGTGCGCAGCATACGCTCCCAGCGATAGGGTGCCTGCTGCAACTCCAACGGCAAAGCAACATCCGAATCGCAGCGTGATAGCTCGATCAGGCGCAACAGATCATAGGTAAAGCGCGTATCGACCGGTTGCGCCATTTGCTGCACTGCCGGCTGAAATTCCGAACGATTGGCCTGTTTTTCAAGTGGCGTATGCGTATCCATGATCTTCCGTTGTTGGGTTGGGCCTTTTTGAGTATACTAAGTATATGACAAAATCATGTCAGTCGCAGAACTGACGTTTACAGGGAGACGCTATGACCACCTATACCGCGCCGTTAAAAGACTTTCAGTTTCTGATAAACGAATTTTTACCGGTGGGCGAGTATAGCGACGTCGAGGGCTTCGCGGAAGCGATGGAGCTGGCTACCCCGCTCCTTGACGAAGCGGCGAAATTTACGCAGGAAGTGTTGCATCCCCTCAATCAGGTCGGCGATGTCGAGGGCTTGAAATATAACCCTGAGGATCATTCCGTAACCACGCCGGAAGGCTTCAAAGAAGCCTATCGCCATTATGCCGAAGGTGGCTGGTCGACGATCACCTGGCCGACGGAATATGGCGGGCAAGGTCTGCCGGAATTTCTCAATATGCCGATGCTGGAAATGGTGTGCTCCGCCAATCTCGCTTTCGGCCTGACACCGGGCCTCACGCATGGCGCGATTTCTGCACTGCTGCTGCATGCCAATGAGGAATTGAAACAGACCTATCTGCCGAAAATGATTTCTGGTGAATGGACCGGCGTCATGTGTTTGACCGAACCGCAGGCCGGAACCGATCTGGGATTGGTGCGCACCAAAGCGACACCGAATGACGATGGCAGTTATGCGATCGAAGGCGGCAAAATCTGGATCTCGGCGGGCGAGCACGACATGGCCGATAATATCATTCACCTGATCCTCGCGCGCTTACCCGACGCGCCGGAAGGCACCAAAGGCATCTCGCTATTTGTCGCGCCGAAATTCATGGTCAACGACGATGGCTCTTTGGGCGAGCGTAACCAGTTCCATTGTGGCGGGCTGGATCATAAAATGGGTATCCACGCCTCCCCCACCTGCGTCATGAATTATGATGGGGCGAAAGCCTGGCTGGTCGGCGAGCCGCATAAAGGCTTGCGGGCGATGTTCACGATGATGAATGCCGCGCGCCTCTATGTGGGCGTACAGGGTTTAGGGATTGCCGAAGCCGCGTGGCAAAATGCCCTGACCTATGCCGAAGAACGCCTGCAAGGCCGCGCGCTAACCGGCCCAAAACTGAAAGATAAACCCGCCGATCCGATTACCGTGCATCCCGATGTGCGCCGCATGTTATGGACGATGAAAGCCGTGACCGAAGGCATGCGCGCAATGACCATGATGACCGCCTTTGAAATGGACCTGTCGCACCGCCATCCCGACAAAGCGCGGCGGCAACTGGCCGATGATTTCGTGCAGATCATGACGCCGGTCGTCAAATCTTACCAAACCGATATGGGTTTTGAACTCGCTTCGACTTGCATGCAGGTCTATGGCGGCAACGGCTTTATTGAGGAATATGGCATTGCGCAGTTGATGCGCGATATTCGTATTTCGATGATTTACGAAGGCACCAACGGCGTACAGGCGATGGATTTGGTGGGCCGTAAATTACCCGCCCATATGGGCCGCTATCTACGCAGCGTCTGCCACCCGATCGACGCGTTTATCGCCGAAGAGGGACAGAACCACGCTATGGTGGAGTTCACCAAACCGCTGGAAAAATATTTCGGTTACCTGCAAAAATCCTCGCTCTGGCTGGCGCAAAATGGCTTGTCGAACCCAAATCAGGCAGGTGCGGGCGCGGTCGAATATCAGCGATTGTTCGCTTTAGTCATGCTCGGCTTCATCTGGGCGAAACAAGCAAAAATCGCGCTCGAGAAGCGCGACGAGAACCCAGAATTCTACGATTCCAAACTCGCCACCGCCCGCTTCTATTTCGCGCGAATCCTGCCCCAAACTGCCGCGCTGATCTTAAGCATCACCAACGGCTGCGAAACCGTCATGGCCGACGGATTGGAAGGTGTGCGCGGTTAGTCCATCCGCGCGGTTAAGTCGACGGTGCCCATGAGTTCTTTCAGGTCGATCTGACCTTTTAGCACTTTGGCGATACCGTCTTGCACCATGGGAACGAAGCCGTTTTCAAGCGCATGTTCCAGCATTTGCGCTTTGGTCGCGTGGGTGGCGATCAGATCGTCCATGCCCTCATCAATTCGCAATACTTCGACAATCGCAACCCGGCCTTTATAGCCCCGGCCATTGCATTTATCGCAGCCGACCGCTTCATGCACTGTAGGCGGCGCGCTCGGGTCGACTTGCATCAGTCGGCATTCTTCTTCCGTCGCTTGCCGTGGTTTTTTACAATTAGAACATAAGCGGCGCGCCAGACGTTGCGCCAGGGATGCGATCAGCGAGCCTGCAAGCAAGTGGGCCGGAACCCCGATATCGCCGAGACGCGGAATCGCCCCCAAAGCATCGTTCGTGTGAAGCGTGGTAAATACCTGGTGACCGGTCAGCGCGGCGCGCACTGCCATGAGGGCGGTTTCTTCATCCCGCACCTCCCCGATGAAGATGATGTCCGGATCCTGACGCATGAGCGATTTAATCCCGGTCGAAAAATCGACCGAGCCTTCGCGCACATTGGTCTGGCGAATCAACGGCAATTGATACTCCACCGGATCCTCCAGCGTCATGATGTTGACGTCGATCGAGTTGATATAGCTGAGCGTCGAATACAGCGTGGTGGTTTTCCCCGAACCGGTCGGTCCAGTGACGATAATAATGCCTTCCGGGCGTTTCAGGCAGCGCTTAAAGGTGCGGTCATTATGCTCGGAGAAGCCAAGCTTTTCCATCGGCATCAACGCTTTGGATTTGTCCAGAATACGCAGCACGAAGTTTTCACCATGTACCGTTGGCTGCGTCGCGACACGGAAATCAATCTCGCGCCCCAGCGCCTTAAACGCAATCCGCCCATCCTGCGGTTGGCGCGATTCGGCGATGTTCATGCCGGACATAATTTTCATGCGCACGACCATGGCCGCCCAATAGTCGCGGTGGAAGGAGCGGACTTGTTGCAGCTTGCCATCGATCCGGTAACGCAAGCGCAGGAAGCTGCCTTCCGGGTTAAAGTGAATATCCGAACAATCCTGCTTGATCGCATCGATCAATAGCGCATTCACTAAGCGTACGGTTGGGTTAACATAGCCCTCTTCACGGCCATCGAGCTGGTTGTTTTCACGAATCCCGGTTTCAATCTCACGCAGAATCCCGTCGATCGAGATTTCATATTCATAATATTGATCCACCAGTTCAATAATTTCCGCTTCCGTACTGTAAAGCGGACGAATATTCGAGCCTTTGGGTAAATAACGGCGAATCTGGTCAATGGCGAGTACGTCATAAACATCGGCCATGATGACGCTGATGGTGCCGTCTTTATCCTGCGCGATCGGCATGATTTTATGCCGCATGCAAATGTCTTTCGGTACATGCTCGAGCAGTGACGGATCGAGCATGGTTTCGGCGGCATCGAATTTTTCTGCACCCGCAGATTCGGCAAGAATTTCACCCAGCGCCGATTCAGTGATAAAGCCCATATCGACCAAAATCTGGCCGAGGAGTTTTTTGCTTTGCCGCTGCTCTTGCAGCGCGACTTCCAGCTGATCCTTTGCGATCAGGCCAAGTTGAATTAACCGTTCTCCCAAACGCATTTTCTTCGGCGACGTATCCGTCGCAGCGATCACGTCATCGTCTATAGCAGGTGGAATCGGTGCGGCTTCTATCGGCTCTGGAATGGGCTCGGACGGTGGCGGCGGGGGTGATTGCGAGGCGCGATCACTCCCCATAAAATCATCGCTTGTCGGCGCGGCTTTTTTCGGTGCGGCCTGCATAAAATCATCTTCAGGCGTAGGAGACATAGGAGCATCGGCAGGCGGGGCTGCCTGCATGAAATCGCCACCATCGACATCATCCGCGGGTGCGGAGGCTGCAGCTGGCCGATAGGAATGACTGATGGATGGCTTATCGCCACCTTTCGCAGAATCCATCTCCCCACATCTTTCTTTTTCTTTTCAGTATCCCGAAATTACACAAGAATAGCAAGTTTTTTGTCTATCTAGGCATTTATTGCCTAGATAATTTCGCCTGAAATTTTAATGGGTCAGTATATGCTTTGCGACATATTCCAGCAGGGCATCGACCGAAGACTCGATTGAAAGTGCCGCTGTATCGAGCACCAAATCTGCATGTTCAGGCGCCTCGTAGGGGGCAGAAACCCCTGTGAAATCCTGAATTTCTCCGGCGCGGGCCTTGGCATACAACCCCTTTGCATCGCGCGATTCGCAGGTTGCCACATCGGCCTTCACATAAATTGTATGGAAGCGTGCACCCGCTGCGGCCCTAGCCCGTTTACGGTCATCATTATAGGGCGAGATAAAGGCCGTAATGCAAATCATCCCGGCTTCGGCGAAAAGGGCCGCCACTTCACCGATGCGGCGAATATTCTCGCTGCGATCTTCCGGGGCAAATCCTAAATCAGCGCAGAGGCCCTGGCGCACATTATCGCCATCTAATACCGTGACTTGGCAGCCTTTGTGAAACAAGCGTTCATTCAATGCGCGCGCCAGTGTGGACTTGCCAGAACCGGACAGCCCGGTGAACCATAACACCGCGCCGCGATGCCCATTGCGCGCTTGCCGCAACTCAGGGTCGACCGCAAAATCTTCCGAACTCAAATGTTGCGACTTCACTTCCCGCACGGTGCCGGGGCGCAAATTCGGCAATCCGTCGGTTAGAATAATCCCGCCACCGGCCGCGTCATAGCCGTCAAACAACACGCAGCGCCCGGTCTTGGGTAGCGCGCGAAAATCATCCACCGCGAGCATACCGCGAAGCTTCAGCGTCACTTCACCGACCTGTAGCCGTTGCAAATGCGCGCCCGGCTCCTGAGCCAGCGTATCCGTATCCACCACGTGATGCAGCGCAGTCACCTCGGCTTTGCTTTCGGACGTTCCAATCCGCACGGTATAATGATTGCCTACCTGCAGCGGTGCGGCATGCACCCAGAAGAGTTTCAGGCGCAGCTGATTGGTCATCAGTGGCGGCGATTCAGCATGGCTTAAGACATGCCCGCGCTCGACAAATAATGATTCTTCCAGCTCGATGCCGACCGACTCACCCACGGCAGCTTCCATCTTCTGCTGATCCGGCCAGGTGACGAATGTTTTACACGTTGCCGCCTCATGCATCGGCGATAACAATAGCTTATCGCCAACCGCTAATCTGCCACTTTCGATGCGCCCGGCAATGATACGGCGATGATCGCGGCGATACACATCCTGCACCATCAGGCGAAGCGGCTGATCTTCGGCTTGCACTCCCGCTTCTAACTGGTCGAGCGCCTTTAGCAACGGCGGCCCCTTATACCAATGAAGCTCCGACGCGGGTTCGGTAATCCCTACCCCTTCGCGAGCGGATAGCGGAATGATCGCTTTTGGCGCAATATTCAGTCCGGCCAGATAGTCGGTGATGGTGGCGGCCAGCGCATCGAAGCGGTCTTGCGCATACTCCACCACGTCCATTTTATTGACCGCAACGATGACCGATTGGATGCCGAGCAGATGCAACATATAGGCATGACGCCGCGTCTGTTCCTGTAAACCCTCCCCCGCATCGACCAACAGTATCGCCGCTTCCGCTCCGGCGGCGCCGGTGATCATATTTTTAAGAAACTCGCGATGGCCCGGCGCGTCGATCAGGCAATAGCGTTGCTTCGCCGTTGAAAACCAAATGCGGCTGGTGTCGATCGTCACATTCTGATCGCGCTCGGCTTGCAACGCATCCATCAAAAACGCCCATTCAAACGGCTGGCCGCGCCGTTCGCAGCTGGCTTTGATCTGCTCAAACTTACCGTCCGGTAAACTATCGGTGGCGTAGAGCAAGCGCCCTACTAAGGTGGATTTTCCATGATCCACATGCCCGGCGATAACGATGTTGAGGTCGGGAAGCGCCATCAATTGACCTTCCGCGTGTCAACTTGCGTCAGCTCACCCATGGTGGAAATGGCGCGCACCCCGTGCGAGCGTACGATTTCCAACACCGCTTCGCCATAGCGCGCCATGAATTCTGCCGGGTCCTGCTTGGCGAGCGCTTCAAACGCTTCGGCATCCAACGTGGCATCGATCTCTGCGCGAATCACCGATGGCATGCGCATCTGTCCGGGATTCAACCCCGCTTCCAGCATATAGGCCAACGCAGTAGTGCGCCGGTAGACCGCGATAATATTATTGGCATTCTGCTTTTGCAGCTCCAGCAATTTGTCCACTTTCTCTTCCAAGCGGGTCAGGCGCGCATCATCCATCACATATACCCCGCAGCGCGTAGACGCTCGAAACTGGATTCGTCTTCGTCAGCCCCCATCGGACGGCCCGAACGTTCGGACACTTTGGTCACCGCCAGTTCCGCAATAATCGCTTCGATCGTGTCGGCGTCGCTCGCCACTGGCCAAGTAATCCCGCGCTCGCCGAGGGAGCGGAAGCGCATGCGCTGCCCACCGAAATCGCGGCCTTCAAAATCGCCATATTCCCGCGCATAATAGAGTGGCACGACAGGGATATTTTCGCGCTCAATGTAGCGCCAGATATCGATCTCGGTCCATTGCAATAGCGGATGCACGCGCACATGCGTATCAGGCGGGAAATGCGTGTGAAACTGGTCCCAGAATTCCGGCGGCTGCGCCTTCACGTCCCACGCGCCTTCGCGCCCGCGGGGCGAAAAAATGCGTTCCTTGGCGCGCGTGCCTTCTTCATCGCGGCGAATGCCTGCGATAATGCCTTTAAACCCATGCTGATCGATCACTTCTTTTAGCCCAAGCGTTTTGCGCGCGGCCACCCGCGCCGAATGCGGCAGGCTGGGATCGGTCGCTTCATAAGGCGGACAAAGATGGCTGATAAAATTTAGGTCCCACTCTTTCACATAGCGGTCGCGATAGGCATAGACCTCTTCCATCTCCAATTCCGTATCGCAATGAATCAGCGGAAAGGGCACGCGGCCGAAAAATGCCTTCTGCGCCAACCGGATCATGACGGTGGAATCTTTGCCAAAAGACCACAGCATGCCCAACGGCTTAATCGCGTGATATGCCTCGCGAAAAATATATATGCTTTGTGCTTCCAAGCGGTCTAGGTGGTCCATGCGAGGGGTATAAGCGATGTCGTGCGGAATTGCAAAGCCTTGCATTTTGTGTCGGGAAGCGGGAAGCGGTATGCGGTAGGTATAGTCCGCTTCCCGCATCCCGCTTACCGCCTACCGAATCACCCCATCCAGCGTTCAAGCCGCTCGCAGGCTTCGATCACATCTTCTTCGCGACTACAGTATGAGAAACGCACGAAACGGTGGCCGTTCACTGTGTCGAAATCGATACCCGGCACGCTGCATACGCCGGCCTCGTCTAACATGCGATGGCAAAAGGCTTCGGAATCCTCTCCATGGCCAGCGAGGTCGACGTAAATATAAAACGCTCCGTCAGGCTCTGGGTAATTGGTCAGACCGATGCGGTTCAGCGTTTCGCAGAGGCGCACGCGATTACGGTCATAGGCGGCGACCACCTGATTCAAATCAGCCGTTTCATCCAGTGCCGAAAGCGCCGCATATTGTGAAATGGTCGGCGGCGAAATATACATATTTTGCAGCAAACATTCCGCCGGGCGCAGTAATTCCGGTGGAAGCACGCACCAGCCCAACCGCCAGCCGGGTAACCGGTAATATTTCGAAAAACTGTTGAGGACGATTGTCTCCTCACTCATGCCCAAAGCGGTTTTCGCTTTGATGCCGCCATAGGTAATATTGTGGTAAATCTCGTCAGAGATCAGGCGAATGCCGTGCTGTTGGCAATAAATCGTCAACTCGCTCAGCTGCAATTCGGGAATCACGGTGCCTGTCGGATTTGAGGGTGATGCGACCAATAGCCCGTCCGGCTTTTCCGGCAGCGCTTCCAGCATCTCGACCGTGGGGTGGAAAAAGCTTTCCCGCGTGGCGGGCATAATCACCGGCTCCATATCGAGCGCGCGCAGCATATTGGGACTGGCCGGATAATGCGGCGCAGCCATGGCGATTTTCGCGCCCGCATCGAAGGCGACTAACAGCGACAAAATATAGGCCGCCGACGAACCGACGGTGACAAAAATCCGTTCGGGCGCGATGGTGAGGCCGCTGGTCTCCTGATAATACTGCGCCAAACGCTGCCGCAATTGCGGCATGCCGGGCGCATTGGTATAGCCCATCGGGTCTTCCAGCGCGGCATGCGACACACGCTCCAGCGCCGCACGCGGTGGCGGGAAGCCCGGCTGCCCCAGCGACAGATGGACGATAGAGCGCCCTTCCGCCTGTAGCGCCGAGGCGGCATTGAACATTTCCATCACATGAAAGGGGGCGACTTGCGACCGTTTTGAGGGGGATAACTGCATAGGCGCTTGGATTAACCGCTTTGAAGGATTATATCAAGGGTATGAGTTTACTTTGTCCTCCGTCTGGTCGGACTCTGGCCTCCGGTTTGCGTGCCGCACTCCGGTTATATGCCCCGTCATTGCGAGCGTCAGCGAAGCAATCCAGATGCGGGATGTACAAACGGCTCTGGATTGTCACGTCGCTATCGCTCCTCGCAATGACAGGGGTGGCGGCCCCCGTCCACGCCGCAGGGCTCATTCGCGATGCGGAAATTGAGGATACGCTGGCACGCATGAATGCGCCGATTCTGTTAAGCGCTGGCATACCGCCGGAAAATGTCCGCATCTTCATCGTGAATAGTCCGGTGATTAACGCCTTCGTCGCTGGCGGCATGAATATCTTTTTCCATACGGGGCTGATTCTGGAGGCCGATAAACCCGAAATGCTGATGGGGGTCATGGCGCACGAGACCGGGCACATTTCCGGCGCGCATTTGTCGAAATTACGCACCGCGTCGCAGGACGCCACGATCGGCGCGTTGATCAGCTATGTGCTCGGTGCGGCAGCCATACTCGGCGGCTCGGGCGATGCAGGCGGGGCCATCATGTCCGCCGGGCAGAATGCCAGCTTGCGCCAGTTACTGTCGCATTATCGCGGGAACGAGCAACAGGCCGATCAGGCGGGCATTCGGTATATGGAAGACAATCACCTCTCGCCGAAGGGGATGCTGGATATGTTCGAACTGTTGCGCCGTAACGAACGCCAGCATTACGGTTCTAATGGCGATCCCTATTTGCGGACCCACCCGCTTACAACCGACCGGATCGCGGCGATGCGGAACGCCGTGAACAAAAGCAATTATCAGGATGCGACAGTGCCGGAAGATATCGCGCGCCGCCATGAACGCATGGTCGCCAAGCTCTATGCGTTTCTGGAAACGAAAGCGCGGACGTTGCGCAAATGGCCGGAAAGTGAAACCTCCGAAGCCGCCCTGCTCGCCCAATCGGTCGCGTATTTCCGTGATTTCGAGTATGAAAAAGCCGTGAAAAAGGCGATTGCTCTGGTTAAACTCGCGCCGGATGCATTCAGTTACGATATGTTGGGCCAGATTCTATATGAAAGCGGCAATTTAAATGAGGCCTTAATCGCCTATCGCAAATCCGCCGAATTGGCCCCGAACAATGCGCTGATTTTAACCGATCTGGGTAAGGCACTCGTCTCGTTAAAACAGGATGAAGAAGCGGTGGAAGTGTTAAACCGCGCGGCCCGCTTACCCAATCCCTCTTCGACCACGCAGCGGCAATTGGCCATCGCCTATGGGCGTTTGGGCAATATGGGGGAATCCAATCTGGCCTTGGCGCGCGAAGCGGCACTCAATAACAATAGCGAAGACATGCTGCGCTATGCCGTCTTGGCTAAGGATTTGCTGAAAGACAATGCCGCTGCTCGTATCGAAGCGGAGGATTTGATTGCCGACGCGCGTAGAATTCAAAGCAAAAAAGACGAAGAAGATTCGGTATTTTAATAAAATGTTAAGAAACCTAGCTTACACTAACCAATCACAACAGGGAGTCACTATTATTATGCATCATGCACGTATCGCCATGCTTAGCCTTTTCGGCATCACCACCAGTTTCGCGGCCAATGCCGAAATGTCTGACGCGCGCGTCAACGAATTGATCGAACAATATATCCGCCAACATCCGGAAGTGATGATTGATTCACTGCAAAATTACCAGCTGCAGGAAGAAACCAAACGCCTGCAGGATTTGAGCAAAAAAGTCGCAGAGCATGTTGAAACCTTTAAAGATAGCAAGGCCTTCCCGACCGTTGGAAACCCGGATGGCGATGTGACAATTGTCGAATTTTACGACTATAATTGCCCGGCCTGTAAGATGATGTTCAATTCCATCGATCAGTTATTAAAAGAAGACAAAAATGTGAAAGTCGTGTTCGTCGAATTCCCGATTTTCGGCCCGCAGTCGGATACCAATGCGCATCTGGCGCAGGCGGTGCATCACCTGTATCCGGACAAATATTTCGATTTCCATTCCAAGCTGATGTCCTTTGAAGGCCGCGCCAATAAGCAAGACGCACTCGACATGGCCCAGCAACTGGGGATGGACCCGAACAAGCTGGAAAAAGAAGCGGAAACGCCAGAAGTCGATCAACGGATTGAGAAAAACAAAGACTTAGCCATTGAACTGGCGATTGAAGGCACGCCAGCGGTAATCGTGGGCACGCGTATGATCAATAGCGCGCTGCCGATCGATCAGCTAAAAGCCGAAGTCGCCACCGCCCGCGACGAGCAAAAGAATAAAAAGTAACGCTTAACGGGCGGGACCGTCCGCATCTGGAATGTCGCGACCAATCATGCGGTCATAGGCACTTTGGAAGACGGTTTCGCCCGCCACGCCACCAATCGACTGCGTAAAATTATGCACCAATGTCTCTGACATCGCGGTTTTACTGTCGATCATCAGTTTAGGGGTTTTCGACCGGTCACTGCGCAACACGTTTAGTCCGAAATCGATGGCTTGTTCCCCCACGCGCAAAGCTTGCGGAGCATGCATTTCTGCCAGAGTCACCGCAGCACCCGCCGTAAACGTGCTGACCACGCGGGATAGTCCCACCTGCGCCAGATCGACGACCGGCGCTTCCGGCGCGCCGCCATCAAAGCGCAGCATGATATATTGCGAGATCGGGTTCGATAGCCCTGCCCCCATCATGATGGCATTATTTGTCGCCATGCGCGCCGCGGTCGCATTGGGAAAAGTTGCAGAAAAACAGGGGGAAATACGGTGGGAAAAGCGCGAATCGAGCTTTTCGCTGAGGCGGGCCAAGGCGGG
>DDZS01000041.1:0-2611 GCA_002346425.1 Alphaproteobacteria bacterium UBA3002 | reverse complement strand
CGCTGAGGCGGGCCAAGGCGGGTATGCGCCGCGCCGCCACGACGGCACCAATGGCCGCGGCATTGCCGATCAGGTCACCGGTAATGACGCGTGACGCCCGGTGACGCAAGGCATCGCCCGCATCCCAGACCTGATTCTTCTCCGCCACATCCTGTGCTTCGGGATTGCTATCTTCTGCTTTCATAGCCCTAAAGTATAGGCGATAGCATCACGCTTGCGTGTGACAGTTCAGTGAAAGAATCGTAAAGCCGATATAAAAAACGCCTCGCCAGTGACATGCGTCAATGCGCCGTACCTGTCAAAAGCCTTCATTCGAAATTCTAGTAGAATCCCGGAGAAATCAGACTTTTTACGTTGGAAACTTTCGCCACTTTCGGGCTCGACGTAATGCGATCCCAATCCGTGTGCATTCTATTTTTTGGCGCGTGTTGTGCGCAAGCACTCAGCGCCATTGCCGCTAGGGCAATCCATCCCATCTTTTTCATCAGTTTGACTCCCATCCAAATCCTGATGACCCACTTATATATATTCTATTTCCAGACGGCTAATTCTTTTTATGAATTACTCCTATGCATTCAGCGAAGAGGTGAGCAGTGTGCTTTGGCGGTGACGATTCGACGCGCATAAACCCTTGCCGCCTGTCTCAAGTCGTATTACACCGCACGCATGACTGACACTCAACATACCGACGTAGTAATCATCGGTGCCGGGCCGGTCGGCCTCTTCGCCGTGTTCGAGCTGGGATTGCTCAATCTGAAATGCCATCTGGTCGACATTCTCGACAAGCCGGGTGGCCAATGCGCCGAGCTCTATCCGGAAAAACCGATTTACGATATTCCGGCCCTGCCAGTATGCACGGGGCAAGAATTAACGGATAATTTGCTGGAGCAGATCAAACCGTTCGAGCCGCAGTTTCATTTTGGCCATATGGTCGAACAATTGGAGCGCGGCGAGGATGATTATTATACTGTGGTGACCGATGGTGGGCTACGCATCCGCGCGCGCGTGGTGGTGATTGCGGCTGGCGGCGGGTCCTTCATGCCGAAAAAGCCACCTATTCCGGGCATCGAAGCCTATGAAAATCAATCCGTATTCTACGCGGTGCGCCAGATGGAACAGTTCCGCGATGCAGAGCTGGTGATTGTTGGCGGCGGCGATTCGGCGCTCGACTGGACAGTGAATCTGCAGCCGCTGGTTAAAAAGCTTACCCTCATCCACCGCCGGGACGATTTCCGCGCCGCGCCGGACACGGTCAGCAAAATGCGTGGCCTCGTCGAAGCGGGCAAGATGGATTTAAGAATTGGTCAAGTGACCGGCCTGCACGGAGAACACGGCACGCTGTCGCATATTACCTATACCGATGCAGAAAAACATAATCACGACATTGCCTGCAACACGATGTTGCCCTTCTTCGGTTTGACGATGAAGCTTGGCCCGGTCGCCAATTTCGGGCTTAATCTGCATGAAAATTTGATCCCGGTCGATACCGAGAAATTCGAAACCAGCGAGGCCGGTATTTTTGCCATTGGCGACATCAACTATTATCCGGGCAAGCTGAAACTCATTCTCTCTGGCTTCCACGAAGCCGCCCTGATGGCCCAACAAGCCTTCCGCTATTGCCGCCCCGAAGAGAAACTGCGCTTTCAGTACACCACGTCCAGTACGGACCTGCAGAAGAAATTGGGCGTGAAGTAGTCGGGAAGCGGGAAGCGGAAATCGGCAAGCGGATGATTACAAATTACAAAGACCTGAATGTCTGGAAAGAGGCGATGGAAATCGTCGCGATCGTCTATCGCCTGACCGCGCGTTTTCCGAAAGACGAAACCTATGGGCTGGTGTCGCAAATGCGCCGCGCTGCGGTGTCGATACCTTCCAACATCGCCGAAGGGTCACGCCGCAACACTACTAAGGATTTCGTGCATTTCCTCGCCATAGCATCCGGCTCAACGGCGGAGCTGGAGACCCAGTTGCTCATTGCTTTGCAATTGAAATATTGCGAAGAAAATGAAATGACCTATCTTTTGGATCTCTGCGACAAAACCGTTCGCAGCCTAACGAAACTGCAACAGTCACGGAGCGCACATGCCTAACCATCCCGTACTTATCCGCTTCCCGCATACCGCCTCCCGCTTCCCGCTATGAATATCTATTCCCTCAAAGTAACCGACCGCGACGGCCAAACGCACAGTCTCGAAGCACCAGATGGCTGGCGGGTGATGGAGGTGATCCGCGATAATGATTTGCCCATAAAAGCCGAATGTGGTGGGGCTTGCGCCTGCGCGACGTGCCATGTCTATGTGGCAGAAGACTGGCTCGACCGGCTGACGCCGATGCTCGATGATGAAGAAGAAATGCTGGACGAAGCCTTTAACGTCGAGCCGAACTCCCGCCTTTCTTGCCAGATTCTGATGCGCGGCGATCTGGATGGGCTGGAAGTCACCCTCGCCCCACAAGGCGAATAATTTTTTCATTTATATTCTTGAAACCCATATCTGCTGAATTATCTCATAGATAGAACGCCGGTTTGGCCGGGTTCTGTACGAACGTAACTTGCTTATTTACAAGGAGATACAAGCATGAATACACTATCATTACGTCCAATTTTACGGCA
>DDZS01000021.1:9596-21108 GCA_002346425.1 Alphaproteobacteria bacterium UBA3002 | reverse complement strand
CTTCCCAGGATGAATGTTTTTCTTAGTCCAACTCATTTCAGAAACGTGGACCAGACCTTCAATACCGTTCATCAATTCGATAAACGCGCCGTAATCGGTAATGTTGGTGACTTTACCTTTGAATTTCGCGCCTTCGACGAATTGGTCTTCCAGACCTTCCCATGGATTGCTTTCCAGCTGTTTCATGCCCAGAGAAATACGCTTAGTATCGTGGTCGAATTTGGTGACCATGACTTTAATCGTATCGCCAACCGAGAATACTTCTGAAGGATGGTTGATACGTTTCCACGAAATATCGGTCACGTGCAGCAGGCCGTCAACACCGCCCATATCCACAAACGCGCCGTAATCGGTGATGTTTTTGACCACGCCTTCCAGCTCCTGGCCTTCGTGAATGTTGTTCAGCAATTCATCACGTGCTGCGCCGCGAGATTCTTCCATTACCGCACGACGTGATACGACGATATTACCGCGACGACGATCCATTTTCAGAATCATGAACGGCTGCGGCACATTCATCAGCGGGGTCGCATCTTTAATTGGACGTACGTCCACTTGAGAGCCCGGCAGGAAGGCCACTGCGCCTTTAATATCCACCGTGAAGCCACCTTTCACGCGGCTGAAGATGACGCCTTCGACGCGCTCTTCGTTTTTGCATTTCTCTTCCAGCTCGGTCCAGCTTTCTTCACGCAGGGCCTTTTCGCGGCTCAGCGACGCTTCGCCATTACGATCTTCAAAACGTTCAACATAGACATCGAAATGATCGCCGATCATGACTTCGGCTGGCTTGCCGGCATTCGCGAATTCTTTTAACGCGATACGGCCTTCTGATTTCAGGCCGACATCCATAATGACCATGTCTTTTTCCAGCGCGACCACGGTGCCTTGCACCACGCTACCTTCGGTCACATCGCTGGTATATGAATTATCTAATAATGAGGCGAAATCTTCGCCGGTGTCGAAACCATCTTCAATAGTATCGCTTAAATCTTGTGCTAATGCCTGAACGCTCATGGGAATCCTTTACACGTGAGATGACCGGTCACGCCCGGGTTAATGGTTGAACAAAAGCTTTCAAGCGCGCAGACATACCCAATTCTCATGAAAATGCAAGGGGAATAGTCATCTGCCGCGCGTAGATTAACCCGCCAGCGTTGCAAATTAAGACACTGCACTCAATATCGTCGACAGATTTTGGGAATCCGCCCTCTGATGCGCTATTATCTCGCATGCCTAAATTACGCCCTACCGCCTTTAGTTTAGTTGAAATCTCTATCGTTTTAACCATCACCGGGATCGCGCTAGCGGGGTTTTTACCCATGTTGACGCAGCAAACCAAAAGCAAAGCCGTTGAGACCACGCAAAAACGGCTGGAAGCGATTGAGCACGCCCTGTCTTCTTACGTGTTAGCGGAGAAGAAACTACCCTGCCCCAGTGATAATTCGCTGGATATTAGTACACCCAATTTTGCCCGGGCAGCGCCTTTCGATGGTATCGATTGTCAAAACGGGACCAGTCCGGATGCAAACTTCGTGACCGCCACCGGCACCTCCATCGGTGGCGTACCCACCAAAACCTTGGGACTACCGGACGAATATGGCTTTGACGGCTGGCAGCGGCGTTTCACCTATCATGTCAGCCACACCAATCTGGTGCCCAACGGCATTTTTCTGCCCGGCCTGCTGACAGTGACGGATCGCAGCGGCATACCTTATTTAAATAATGCGGTCTTCGCTGTGATCAGTCATGGCGCAAACGGTCATGGTGGGTGGCTGCTGTCCGGCAAACGCGCGAAACATAAGCAGGCGGTATCCACCGCCGAAAAGGAAAACTGTGATTGCGATGACAATGCGGCGGCCACATTGGCAAACGGCACGATTATCCAAAGCATGCCGCTAACCAACGTTGCAGATAGTTTCGACGACATGGTGCTGTTCCGCAGATCGGAACATATTCAGCTGACTACAGGGCTTGCCGCCGAAGCGAAAAGCGCCCAGCTTTGCACTAATGAAGCATCTGACGGCGACGGGCTCGACGACGTCACCGCTTGCGTCAACGCTGCTTCAAACGGTGGCAATGGCAACGCCTCGCATCGCGCGCTTTCGTGCGAATTTTTGATTACTACAAACCTTACCAAACTCTCTTTTTTAGCAGGCAAATGGCAGTTATACGGTGGCGTCATTCCATGCAAGGATGGAACGACGATGGTGATGAAACTCGATTAACCACGGATACAGATAGTGAAGAAAAATTAGCGAGCCTGCGCCGCTTCCGCAGCGGGCGCAGGCTTAATCAGCCCGCGATTGTCCAACAGATATTTTATCGTTGCCAGCGATGTGCCAAAGCGTGGATTTGACACACCGCCCGCCACTGAAGCAATTTTTTCGCATTGCTCGACTTCCTGCGCCAATTGCGACCAATCTTCTTCACTAAACCCACTAGCTTTGCTCGCCACATCCGGTTGGGGCTGGGCAATCATCCACGCTTCGATTACCGGAAGTTTGTTCCGTGCATGCGACCTGACACAGTCATAAATGGGCTTATACAAATAAAGATGCGCCAACTTCATTAAGGCATTCATATCTTCCGCAGTTTGCGGCACGCTCCATTCTGGCTGATACGCAATATGAAACGCTACGCAAATCTTCTGCAGTTCCTCTGCCGGCTGTATTGATTGGCCATCTTCTTTCATGGCATTAAGGCACAGTAAGCTGCCCAATTCTGGCATAGCGTGCTCAAGATAGGGTTTCAGCATATCCACTTGCTTGTTTCCTAGCGCCAGCCCATTCGACTGCATCACTCCGCTATACCATTTTTGAGAGCGCCCCGGATACTGTTTTACCAGCGCAGAGTCTACCGCGTCACAGAATGTTTGCCACTGATTGGTAAAACTCTTGAAGCCGCCAATGCCCACGACGCGTTGCACCGCAATAGGCACATACCGTTCAGTCACCTGACCGCTCCCCGCATATAATGCCAGCGGCATCGCGGCGATACTGTTGCGTGCTATTTCGGTTTCCAGTTCTTTATTTGGAATAAATATAGAAAGCTGGGTGCCATCCTGCGTCGTCAGCGTAAAAGGAAATTCAGGCAAATTACGCAGTTGGTCCATCATATCAATGGCCAATCGCGCCAATGCATCATTCATTACGGTTTTTCCCTTAGCCATTTCCGGGGCCTCTAGCATCGGCCACACCTGCCGCTCCTGCAACAGCATGTGCCACACTTCCTGCAGCGTGGGATAGCGGGATGCGTCGCAAAAATAATCTCGCAATGATTTCAAATGCTGAATGGCCTGATCGTTACCTGCGCATTGTTTCTCTAACTTCTGCAGCTCATCGGTCATTTCCTGACACATCACCGTCCAGACCAACATCGGCTCATCCTCCGCGATGGCAAGCGGCGTTTGGGCTAAGAATTCGGTGTAAGTCGGGTTATTCTCGACAAAGTGCAGGCAACTCCGGCTGGCATGACTGCGCAAAAAACCATGCAGCTTATTCTGCACCTCCTGAAAGGCAGAGCGGCTGCGCATCATACGTTCCGGTGACAGGGTGAAACTACGCAGCATGCCGTTGGGTTTTCCGCCACTACTCTCGTAATGAAGCGCCTCTTTCTTTTCACCGTCCAAATTCTCTGGCAACTTCATGAGCCATTCAAGCAGAATGCCGATCTCGGCAATCGTGGGATTGGGACTGATGTTAAGTTCGCGAAAAGTCATCGCCGCATAGTAAAGTCAACACTGGCAAACAGTATGAAGATTGAATGACATTTGGCCGACTTACGCCGCTTCATCCTCATTATGTGCGGCAAGGTGATCGAGTATCTGGTGGAACACTTCGTCAATTTCCAGATCGGTCGTGTCGAGATGAATCGCGTCTTCCGCTGCCGTCAGGGGGGCGGTATCACGCTCCGAATCGCGGCGGTCACGCTCTTTTAATCCTGCGAGGACTGACTCATACACCACATCATAGCCTTCGCCCTGCAACTGCTCATGGCGGCGGCGGGCGCGGGTTTCGATCGAGGCGGTCATGTAGATTTTTACGTCCGCTTCCGGGCAGACCACGGTGCCGATATCGCGACCATCGAGAATCGCTCCATGCGCTTGTTGTGAGAAATTACGCTGAAAGTCCAAAAGGATTTGGCGCACTTCGGGCATGGCCGACACAATAGAGGCGGCCTTACCGACGCGTTCCTGCCGCAATGCCGTATCGCCCAGCTCTTGCGGATTGATATTTTTCGCGGCCGCAATCGCCGCTTTTTTATCCGTCGGATCTTCCCCGGCATCCACCAGCCGCAAGCCCACCGCACGGTAGAGGCGACCGGTATCGAGATAAGGTAAATGCAGATGCCGCGCCAGCCGATACGCCAGCGTGCCCTTCCCGCTCGCTGCCGGGCCGTCGATAGCGATCACCAAGCGCCGTTCTGGCCGTTTGCGATTAGCCCGGCGTTTTTCTTTTCTGATCTGCACACCGATGGTTTCCATATGTTTGAGGAAACTTGGATATGACGTCGCAATTGCCCGGCTATCATCGACGATAATCGGCTGCTCGCTTAACTGGCCGAGAATCAGGAAGCTCATTGCGATACGGTGATCGAAATGCGTGGCAATTGTCGCCCCGCCGCGAATCTTGCCGCCGGTTCCTTCAACGATCAGGTCATCACCTTCAATCTGAGCCGACACACCACATGCAATCAGCCCGTCATAAACAGCCTGCAGGCGGTCACATTCTTTCACGCGTAATTCTTCCAGCCCGCGCATCCGCGTGGTGCCTTCTGCACAAGCTGCAGCCATCGCCAGCACCGGATATTCATCAATCATCGCTGGCGCCGCTTCTGGTGGAATTTCAATACCTTTGAGTTTGGCGCTTTTAATGGTCAAATCCGCGACCGGCTCGCCGCATTCGTCGCGTTCATTATGCCATTCCAGCTGCGCACCCATTTTTTCCAGCCATACATAAAGCCCTGTTCGCGCTTCGTTAGTTCCAATCCCGGTAATGGTGATTTCGCTGTCCGGAATAATTGCCGCCGCTACGGTGGCAAATGCCGCCGATGAGGGGTCGCCAGGAACCGTCAGCGTTTCATCGCCCGGTGCGGGCTGCTTAACGCCTTTAATGCTAATTTTATTGTCATCCACATCCAGCGCAAAGCCAAAATGTTTGAGCATGCGTTCGGTATGATCGCGCGTCGGCGTTTCTTCGATCACCGTCGTACGCCCCGGGATATTCAGCCCGGCTAACAACACGGCCGACTTCACCTGTGCCGAAGCAACGGGCAACGTATATTCAATCGGCATCGGCTGCGGACTACCCGTCACGCTCATCGGCAATTTGCCGCCCGTACGCCCGATAAATTTCGCGCCACTTAAACTGAGCGGTTCACTCACCCGCGCCATCGGCCGTTTGCAAAGCGATTCGTCCCCTGTGAATGTCGTGGTAAACGGATAGGCCGAAACCAGCCCCATCAGCAATCGCACGCCAGTGCCGCTATTGCCTAGATCGAGCACCTTACTCGGCTCGTGCAAGCCTAGTATGCCATTCCCGTAGACCAGCCAATCCCCCTCTTCCTGCACGATGCGCACACCGAGCGCCTGAAGCGCGTGTAGTGTCGCCATGACATCATCGCTCTCAAGCAGGTTTTTTACGCGCAGACAACCCAGCCGTTGTGAGCCGATCATCAACGCGCGATGCGAAATGGATTTATCTGCCGGAGCGGCGATCTTTCCGCTCAGTCCGGTAGCATTTCCGGCGACGAGCGGTTTCGGTGAATCTGTCAAGGACATTGTTTCTCGTTTTATCGTTTACGCACTATGTGCCAGAGGTTATGATAGCAGTCAAAGCAGAGTTTACACAAACGGGGTTATTTCACTATGACAACGGATCTCGGCACCAAACGACAATGCCCGAAATGCGCCGCTAAATTTTATGATTTCGGTAAGACAGAGCTTTCTTGTCCGAAATGTGCGCATGCCTGGGCGATCGAAGCCGCCAAACCTATCACTTATAAAACCGAAACGGCCAAGCCAAAGCCCAAGCCGAAACCTAAGCCCGTCATGGCAGATGAAGATGACGCCGAAGGGTTTATGGAAATGGGCGCCGTTAGCGAGCTGGAAAGCTTCGACGATGATGATTACGAGGATTACGAGCACCTCGAAGAAGTGGAGGATCATCATGAAGAACCAGACATACGTGTCGATTCTGATGATGCCGAAGACGAGATGTTCATCGACGAATTAGATGAAAAAGGCTTCCACATCATCGACGAGCTAAACGACGATGGCGAAATGAAAGCCGAAAGTTACTAGTTCTTACGCTTAGGCTACGCCTGCGCTAGCGTTGCACGTTCGCCTCCTGCTCACTCCGCAATAGCCTCGCTTGCTCGGCGTCTCGGCCTGCTGCCCCCGTAAAGACACATCCTTATAACGCACTCATATTAATTAATGCAAAGTTACTAAGCTTCTGCATCTGGCCGGTTGATTTTTTGCGAAGCAACGGCCACATCTGATGCATGGCACTGCCTGCTAAATTAAAACTTCCCCTTATCATCGCTGCGGGTCTCGCTGGGCTTGTGCTGCTTGCCATGCTTATCCTGCCGATGACGGTCGATACCGAGGCGATTCAAGAGCGGATCGCCACCTATATGCGTCAGCATACCGGCACCAGCTTCGCCGCACGCGATGTGTCAGTTTCCGTTTTCTCCGGCACCGTGACCTTCGAAAACCCCTCTTTACTCAATAGCGCCCGTGACACGGTATTACAGGCCAAAGAGTTGATCATCGCAACCGACCTGTATTCGGATAGCTCCGAACCGACTGCCATTACACTGGTCGATGCCCAGATTCGTCTAGAGCCTGAAAACTCCTCTGACCTTTGGGTGGATGTGATTGGCGAGGATTTACCAGAGCAATTCCGGCTTCCCAGCATCACCTTGAAGGATAGCAAAATCGAAGTCGTACGCCGCCAGGATACGCAAACCTATTCCAACGTCTCTGGCACCGTCGATTTGAACAGCCAGCAATTAAACGCGAATATTACGTTGAACACGCAGGAAATGCTTGTGCGCGTTTTGGCGCGCTGCCGCCTCGAAAACCTGCATGACAGCACGCAGTTTCGTTCCAATTGTTCGGCGGATGCGTCCGTGGGTGAAAGCACGATCAGTTACGAAGGCGCCTTGAACCACACGGCCAAAGGTTGGCAAGGGAAATACACGCTAAACGCGCAAAGCAAAGACATTCGCCCCGTTGCAGATATCGCGCTCTCTGGCGGCGACACCTATTGGCGGGAGCTTTTCGCGGAACCGTTGCCGCTCGACATTCAAATGACGCATTACGTCACCCCCACGCAATATATTGCCGACATCACCTCGCTGACCAGCGGCGACACGCAAGGCAAAGGCCGCGTCACCATTACCAATCAGCCGCAAGATATCGATGTGACGCTCGTGCTCAGTAAGCTCAACATGGCAAGCTTGCTCCAGCAAACACGCGCCAGTGTGCTTGGCGAAAACGATCTTTTCTTGCTTAAGAAAGGGTTCAACCGCCGCTTCAATGGCACCTTCCGTGTGCAGGCTTCGGATGTCACAATGCCCTATGGCAGCGTGCAGAATCTCGTGGTCGCAGGGAATATCGCACAAGGGGGGATTACCTTAACCGACACCAATATCACCATTGGCGATGCGCAAGTGGTCGCTATGGGCAATATCAGCGCCACCGGCTTTGGGTTGCGTTATGACGGGCTAATCGAAGCCTCCGGCACCTCGCCCGATGCGCTATTCGCATTAATCAACGTCACGCCTGAGCCCGAACTGCGTAAGCAATTTATGATCTTCCGCTCGCGGTTTAACATCGTCGCCGATCCACGTAGCACGGTAATCTCGGAGCTTCGACTCCTCACGGAAGACGGCGTTAAAATTGCCGGGGGATTGATCGCCGAAACCGATGGCGCGGAACCGGTGGTCCGCTCCTCGCTTTCCATCGCTAATTTAGATTGGCAGCCATTCGAAACACGCTGGATGGGCGATCAAACCCTGCTGGACAAGCCGGTCGATAACGGCCCCTTCTCGCTTAGCTGGCTACCCAATGTGCGCGGCATGTGGGTGACCTCGCTGGCGCTGCAAGATAATCTCTTATTCGGCAAATCGCTTGATTCATTAAGCGGTACGCTTACCATTCAAAAAGACGGCATGGCGATTAATAGCCTCAGCATGCGCTATGCCGATATGCAGGCCGCGGGGGAAATGACCATTTCACGACCTGCGACGGCAGCGAAGCCGGATATCGAAGGTCGCCTACGCATTTCCGAAATCTCGCTTGGCGATACCTATTCAAATTACATCTGGAAAGAGGATCCGGTCGAAGGCCGCTCCCCATTCTCCGAAGAACAAATCAACCTTGCCCCACTACACTATTTTGATGGCAAATTACGGTTGTTCATCGGCCATTTTTCGCATGACCTGCTAGATGTGCAAAATGCCGCGGCAGAGATCGTGTTCAAAAATAATAGCGCCGATGTAAAGCTGCTCGAAGCAACCCTATGGGAGGGTAAAGCCAACGGGCAATTCACCTTGGCTTCTGGTGCGGTGCCAAGCGTTAGCATGCAAATCAATCTCGTTGATGCCAGCAGCAGCGCGATGCTCGCGAATTTCGTGCCGTGGAACATTGCGCGTGGCCCATTCAATGCCAGCGGGCGCTTCCAATTATCTGGCGTGAGTTTTTTCAACTGGATGGAAACCCTGCGCGGTGGCGCAAGTTACGAGTTTATGAATCTATTGGTGACACCGTTTAACTTGCCTCTGGTGGCGCGCTCAATCCAATCCAGCCGTTCGGTGTCTGCGCTAAACAATATCCTGCGCTCCGCCTTCGATAGCGGCGTGGCTCGCATCGCCAATTTGCGCGGCGGGATGAGCTTAGATAACGGTATCGGCCAGCTGCCAGAAACGACGCTGCGCAGTAACGAAATGGTGGGAGAAATCAGCGGCAGACTGAACCTGCTGCAATGGGATATGGACCTTGTGGCCTCGCTGGGCTTATTGACGCTTGACCCGTTGCGCCCGCCCAAACTGCAATTGCTTTTCACCGATTCCATCGACGCCCCCACCCGTCAGATCGATGGCCGCGAAATCGAGGCGTGGATCGCCCGGCAATAATTGCCGATATACTTTTCAAAGCAAAGCTGATAGGCTCATTCAAAGCTAAAAACAAAAAAGTATCAGGAGTGGGAGGCAAGCATGCGGCAGGTTGCGCGGGATGCGGAAGTCAAATTAATCGAAACCTTGTCCGATCTGCATGAGGACGCGCATAACTGGATGGCGATTTGCTTCGCCTTTTCGCGCCTGCTCGATCACTACAAATCCGACTATCAGCTCAAAATCGCGATCAACCTGATTCAGGACGTGATTAAAGATCACGAAGCGATGTTGTTCCGCTGTGATGATAGTACGATTTTCTTACTGGTGCGTGAGGCATCACCCGCCATCATCGATAAACTGATTTTCCAGCTGCGCTACCTCTTTATGGACGATCCGCTCGCCTATAGCAGCGATGGCGAGGAGAATAGCCAATTCAGCCATATTTATGACCTTTCACGTACTTATAGCGATTTCCTGAAGATCAGTAAATCGCGGCTTGGCCGCCAAATCAAACGCGGTCAGGGCGAGCAGCAGCGTCAACAAATTGCACAACGTAGCGGGTCAGACCGGCCAGTGAACTTGCCTACGTTAGAGCTGGAAAATGCCTTAGCTGAAGATTTGCCGGCGCGCCGCATGAAACAACTAAACGCCGAAGCATTAACCGATATTGAACGCGATCTGCGCAATGCCGATTTGAGCCGCGTACTGCGTCGCCAGCCCATCTGCGCAGCGGTGCCCGACACGATGGTGCGCCGCGTCTTCGATGAAATTTACATCAACATCGCGCATTTGCGTCGCGTGTTAGGTGCAGATGTCGATTTACTCAGCAATCGGTGGTTATTCAAATATATCACCGAAATTCTCGATACGCGCATGCTAACCCTGCTTAAAAACAACCCCTCGCGCTATCTCGACAATCCGATTAGCCTGAATTTTAACGTACAAACCCTATTATCCGAAGCCTTTGCCGAATTCGACGCGTCGATCAAACCGGCGATTAAATTCTCCATCGTTATCGAGATTCAGCTGGCCGATGTCTTCAACGACATGGCGGCCTTTTTAGCGGCGAAAAATGCGGTGCAAAAACTGGGCTATCGCGTGTGTTTAGATGGCGTAACCGAACTCAGCTTCAGCCAGATCGACCGCAAACGTCTGGGCTTCGATCTGATCAAACTGCAATGGAACGCCAATATTTTAGAGGATATCACCAAAGCGGATGCCCGCGCCCTTGATGCATCGGTCAAAGAATGCGGCGTCAACCGCATCATCCTCACCCGTTGCGACAACCGGCAAGCCATTGATTACGGTCAGGCTCTGGGCATTTCGCTCTTTCAGGGCCGCTATCTCGATAAATTGATCAACCCCAAAGCGACGATCGAGAATTAGATTTCGCGTTTGCCCCGACTGTGCGAGGCACGATGGCCTAATGGGGTTTGCAAAGGACTCGGCTCTTCGTAAAAAGCTTGGGCTTCCTGTTTGGTCTCGACGCTCTCCATGCCTTCAGGAAACGCCCCTTTTAAGGCACTGGCATCATAGGTCTTCGCTAATGCGCTGTTCAGCGCTAAAGAGTAAGTGGTAGAATTTCCGGGCCCTTCGACCATGCCTTTGGCAAAGCCTTGTATTGCCGTTTGCAAATTCTCGCGGCCTAACGCGTTATCGCGGATGATATGCGCATATTCTTCCGCCTCAAGCTTTCCATTACCATTATCATAGCCCTTCAAGCGGTCGACCACACGCTCTCCGACCATCCCCTGCAACAGCTGTTGTCGTTCGACCAGCGTCTCTTTGCTAATCGTACCATTGGCCACACCATCGGCATGCTGTTCAAAATACTGCCGCATAATGGGCGATAGCTCTTCCGGCATCGGGCCTTTGACTATAGATAGGCCCTTTAAGCCATCATAACCCTCGCCATTCAGCACCCGCAACGCGCGCTTTAAACCCAGCCCTTTACCTTGTGCGTCAGTTAATTTCGCAGCTTGGCCGGCAAACTGGGCAGCAACTTGAAGCTCCTCTGCGGTCATCGCCTCTGCCAGCATATCCAACTCAGGTCCATTATACGGCTCAACAGGATGCGGATTTGCTTCTGCCCGCGATGGAGCTGTGCGACGCGTGGAATCGTTACGGCCGGAACGGGAATTGCTATCTTTCTTTGCGGCTTTTTCGACAAAATTCTCAATGCCGTTTTGCTCCGAAATGCGTTGCGATACCTCACGCAATTCATCGGAGGATATACCCGCTTCTACTTGCTGTATATGTGCTTCAAAAAACTCACGTAATGCTTGCGATGGGGTATTCCCCTGTCCCTTAACGACATCACGCATGAGTGGCAGATTGCTGAAATGCCCAAGCCCATCGCCCTTGATCACACGCTCGGCGCGCGCTTTAC
>DDZS01000021.1:3100-9297 GCA_002346425.1 Alphaproteobacteria bacterium UBA3002 | reverse complement strand
CACGCTCGGCGCGCGCTTTACCGGAGGGTTTGCCATTATCTTTAAATTGCGCGGCCTGCTCTAAAAAAGCAGCGGCGATACGTGCTTCAGCCTGAGAAGCGAATTCGAGAATATAGGCGTTCTGATCTACCATGTAATGTCATCCTTGCTTGATCTGCAGAGGATAGACTAGAAATATGAAGCTTTTATGAAGATTTGAAAGATTAATCGTCAACTTCGACATTATCTTCAATGAAAGACATGCCGCTATTGTAGCTTTCTGAAGATTCGAAGCTTTCGTTGGTGAAACCGGTGAATGCGGAATCGTCTTCCAACGCTGGGACCGCATCGTCATCGATTTTATCGTGGTAATCGAAACCGCTTTGTTTTTGATACGACTGGATCAGGTCTTCCTGTACCAGCGCGATATCCACGGTTTCATCCGCCACTTCGCGCAATGCCACCACAGAATCTTTGTCATTATCACGATCAATGCTTAAAGGAGAGCCGGATGCGATTTGTTTCGCACGTTGTGCAGCGGTAACGACCAGATCAAAACGATTCGGGATGATTTCGATACAATCTTCAACAGTTACGCGCGCCATGGTTTCTCCTTAGTTTGAGCCAATCGAACGCGCCTTGTAACAAATGCTACCGTAAGGCGCAAGCATTCTTTATATGAGTTAACTAAAGATACCGCGTAATGTTTTGCCAATGTCGTTCACAACATTTTCAATGCCAGAACGAATGCCGCTATTATCATGCGATGGATCCGACCATGCCAGTTGCGGCATGTCGTTCCCAATCTGGTCCCCTAAAGCACCGAAACGGTTTCTCGAAGCCATCTGCCGAGCATTATCAATCAGCTGATTTCCTTCACTTTGCAAGCGATTGATCACGCGCCCAGGGTGATCGTTGCGCATATCATGCACATCACGCAATACTTCACGATAAACACTTGCCGCTTCATTGGGGTGTAATGCAGGGTACTTGCCAGGCTGTTTACGCCCTAATGCAAAATCATCAAATGCCTGAGCAATCTCACTGTAGTTATTATACCGACCGTTTTTAATGCCTTCTGCAATATTGAGACGCAGGTTACCTTCAAGGGCCATGCGGTCATCACGGGTGTCCCGCGAAGCGTTCCACCATTCACCTTTACGATCGTTCCAATTATAATTGCGGTTATTGTTATTGTGATGGTTGCCCCAGCCACGGTCATTATCGCGATAATCGCCCCAACCGTTACCCCGAGAATCAGGAGGCTCAATCCGGTATAGCGGACGCGGCTCATCACGGCCATTCCAATGACCGCGCGGCGGATGCGAATAACGGCGATTATCATGGCGATGGTCGCCGCCAAAGATGCCTTCCATCAAGTCACGCGTTTCTCGGCGTACACCGCGCCGCACCTCGCGTTCAAGATCTTTAATAATACCGCCAAAAATATCGCTCATGTAAACACCTCTATTTCGCGTGAGCGTAGCCTAAAACTATGACAGTTTAATGACAATGCTTTCTTTTTTCGTCGATCGAATGCCGTTTGACGCGCGCCATCAAGGCTTCTATGCTCGAATCATGGCAGATATTCATGCGCTGAACGCGGACAAAGGCAAAAAGCTCCCGAAGCCGGATTGGATTCGGGTGAAAGCACCGAATTCTCAAGGTTTCAAAGATACGCGCGACCTCATGCGCACGTTGTCGCTGAATACGGTGTGCGAAGAAGCCGCCTGCCCCAATATTGGCGAATGCTGGACGCAGGGGCATGCGACCGTGATGATTCTGGGCAGCGTTTGCACGCGCGCTTGCGCCTTTTGCAATATCGAAACCGGTCGGCCCGACCTGCTCGACCCGCATGAACCGCGCAATCTGGCCGAAGCGGTGGGTAAACTGGGACTTAAGCATGTGGTGATCACCTCCGTCGACCGCGACGATCTGGACGATGGCGGTGCCGCGCATTTTGCCGAATGTATCGAACTACTGCGCATGACCGCACCGGATACGACCGTGGAAATACTCACCCCCGATTTTCAAAAGAAACCCGGCGCGCTGGAAATTATCGCCAAAGCGCGGCCGGACGTATTTAACCACAATATCGAAACCGTGCCGCGGCTGTATCGCGAAATCCGCCCCGGCGCGCGTTATTTCCATTCTTTAAAAATTCTCCAGCATGTCAAAGAGCTGGAGCCGAAAAGCTTCACCAAATCCGGCCTGATGGTTGGGCTCGGCGAAACCAAGGAAGAAGTGTTGCAAGTAATGGACGATCTGCGTTCCGCAGAGGTCGATTTCATCACCATCGGTCAATATTTGCAACCGACACCGCGCCACGCGCCTGTCGACCGCTACGTGACGCCGGATGAATTCCGTTATTACGAACGTATGGCGAAAGCCAAAGGTTTCCTGATGGTTTCCGCTTCTCCGCTGACCCGCTCATCATACCATGCGGGCGACGATTTCGCGCAAATGAAGAAGAACCGCGAAGCGCGACTCGCGGAAGACGCGTAAATCCACTGTATTGTGTGCATAAGTCGATTCCTGCCTGCATTCGCCGGTGAAATATGCTATGATGGGTCATGCCCTCCTCATCGATAGTGCAGGCGAAGTAACATGCGCCCGGTCTTCTTCAAAAGCGTGCTTTCCGAAGAAGAAGTAAACGACTGCTTTGAATCGCTCCTCACCGCACCGCTAGAAGATCAGGAAAAGATCGAAGTCGCCTGCCTGATTCAGTATTTCGCAATCATGAAACATTACGGCTATTTCGCCTTCCCCGTCGATTTCATCAAAAACCGACAAGGCGAAGGGCCGGATTTCACCATTTGTAACGAACGCGGGCCATATGGCATTGAAATGACGAAAGTGACGACTGCGGATTATCAGGTGTGGCTAAAAAAACGCCTCAATTACCGCTCCATCCATAATGTGCAGGACTATCTGGATTACCGCCCCGAACAACGCGTGAGCGATCTGGCGGCCCTTCGTGTGCAGAAGAAAAATTATAAAATCCGCAATTATTTCGCCGCGGTGCCAGACATGCGCTATTGCGATTTGGTATTGGAAGAAAATGGCGATTGCGGCTTAAATAGCGACGTACTAATGGAGTTGATGCAGCATAAAATCGCCAAGGTACGGTTTCAGCAATTCCGCCGTATTTCGATGATTTCCGGCTCTATTTTATATTACGCCATCAATACAAGCTCGGCTAAGATTCTCCATGCTCCCGAGTTTCATACTCCGGTTGCACCCTCCTTATATTTTACCCGGTAAAGGTGAAAATACGTTGTACGTATTCTCTGAATTTGTTATGTAAATCACAAAAAATACAGGGAGAATATTATGGGGCACCAGCTTAATGAGCGCATGCGTTTTTTGGAGATTAATGAAGAAACAATTGCGTGCCTTCGGCATTGGAAGCCTATGATCGATGAGGCTTTGCCTTCTGTATTAAACGCGTTTTACGCCCATATTGCTCAATGGCCCGAAGCGGGAGGCATGTTCAAAAATCCCGGCATGATCGACCAGGCGAAAAATGCGCAGATTCAGCATTGGAAGAAAATCACCGCTGGCGAGTTCGATGAGAGCTATGTGGCATCCGTACGCCGCATCGGGCACACCCATAACCGTATCGGCTTAGAACCGCGGTGGTATATTGGCGGGTATGGCTTCATAACCAATCGGATTATCGAAAAAGTATCGCATACGATTCGGGATGGCTTCCGAAAAAACCGCGCCGTCGAACGTGCGGATTTGATTACCGCTTTGAATAAAGCCGTCATGCTCGATATGGATTTTGCCATCAGCACCTATCTGGAGGCGGCAAAAGATGAGCGTTTAAGCTTATTAGGAAATTTATCTGGCAATTTCGAAGCTAATGTCGGTAGCGTGATTGAAGACGTGGTTCAGACGGTTGAAGAATTGAAGCAGGTTTCGCTCACGCTCGATGAATTGGCGCGCACCACCACGGATAAAACTACGCTTGTGTCGCAAGCCGCGGATCAGGCCTCGTCCAATTCTGCTGGCGTGGCTTCAGCGTCGGAAGAATTATCCTCCTCAATCCGCGAGATCAGTTCGCAAGTCCAGGTTTCCTCAAAAGTATCGCGCGAGGCCGGGGCAAAGGCGCAAATGGTCACGCAAGCAATGCATGCTTTGCGTGAGCAAACCAATGCCATCACCAAGGTGACCGAGTTCATCAACGACGTTGCCGAAGAAATCAATCTACTCGCATTGAATGCGACGATTGAATCGGCCCGCGCCGGAGAGGCGGGCAAAGGCTTTGCGGTCGTTGCCAGTGAGGTCAAGAATCTTGCGAGTCAAACCACGCGTGCATCGGAAGAGATCGGGTCGCAATTGATGCAGATTCAAAAAGCCTGCGCGGAGTCGGAAGAACAAGTCTCGCAAATTGCGGAAACCATTGATAACCTCAACCAAGCGGTCGAATCGATTGCGGCTGCCGTGGAAGAACAATCTGCCGCGACCAACGAAATTGCTCAGAACGTCAATGTCACCTCTAATGCGGCGAATCAGGTGCGTGATAATATCGGGATGGTGGCGCAAGGCGCACTACAAACGACGGATTCATCCCGCGCTATGTTAAATGCGACGGAACAGCTGAGTAACAAAACCACGGAATTGCGGACGCAACTTGATCGGTTCTTATCGGAAATTAAAGCCGCATAGCGCTAAAGGCTATTGCTGAAAGCCACGATTTTCGCGCTAGCGGGTATTTTTACCTAACGAAGAGGTTTGCTCACTTGCCCGGCCCTCCAATTGACATTCGGAGATAAGGTCATATTCCGGAAATTTCGGACCGTATTTAAAGGTTTCGGCGCCTTTAAGACATTCGTCCATTGCGTCTTTTCCGCCGACTGCATCCATGAGCGACTTTTCATCAATCACCGAAAAATCGCGTATTTTCACAGGTCCGACCATAATACCCATTCCCTCCATAAGTGACTCATATTTCGTGCTAATCATTAAAAGCGGTTCACGATAATTAGCGCCCCGGGAATCGGTCGCCTGATACCAAAATACGGTACAGCTGTTGACCCATTTCTTTAATTGCTCGGCTTTTATCGCTTTAGTATTTTCTACTTCTGACATGTCCCATCCTTTTTAATAAACTGGGAGCAGCATATCAGAAATAGGGTTCTTTCTTGTGAAAGATTTATGACAATAAATCGACTAGCCTCTTCAATTCATTGCTTCTTCTAGCATCGCCATGGAATTGCGGCCCGGGGTCCGGCTGGCGTTTTAGCCCGTAATGGACACCTTGCAGGATCGCGGCAATTACCTCCTGCGGGTCAGCATCACTGCCGGGTACGCGATGCTCAATATGCCGGTGTGGCACGACACTTTCCGGTAAACGTAGCGCCACACTCCGGTTATTGCCACCCCAGCACGCCGCCACTGGCACATGATCGGCAGAGCTGCGCAATCGGGAAACCGCTGCGTCATTCGCGGCAAAGATTGGCATCGATGATGTTTCTAGCATATGTAGCAAGCCACCAAGCGTCGCTTGCAGCGCTTCGGACAATTGGTCCTCCTGCTTCATAAAAAGATATTCTCCATCCTCATTCAGAAGGTGAAGATGTATCTGTAAGCTACTTGTAATCTCATTATTTTCTATAAATGAAACGAACGTACATTCAGAGTTATTCTGACCTGCAATTGTAGGAAGGGTATCACGTATAAAAGCCAAGCACTGTACAGTATGTAAAGGAGACGCATGGCCTAGACGTATTTCATATTGCTGCCATTCGGCATTGGCGCCGACTTCTTTGGCAATACTGTCGATATGATGCCCCTGCTCTTTAGCTTGCTCCAACAAGCTAGCCATAATCGCTTCATGCGAAGCAACCGGAAGCCGCAGACAGCATTCCTGT
The DNA here is from genome assembly GCA_002346425.1 of Alphaproteobacteria bacterium UBA3002. GTDB lineage: Bacteria > Pseudomonadota > Alphaproteobacteria > Rickettsiales > UBA3002 > UBA3002. The sequence continues at coordinate 3,439 of DDZS01000021.1, read as the reverse complement.
TCAGCAGCCATGACAACATCACAGCCGAAATCGCCGCGTATATGCGCGATCCACTCTTCCACTGACTCGCCCATCGCTTAGCGGGGCGCTACGCAGTTATGCCGCGGTTTCCGATTCCAGCCATTCTTTCAACTGGCTTTTGGGTAACGCGCCAACTTTGGTTGCCACCGGCTTGCCATCTTTGAACAGGATCATCGTCGGAATGCCGCGCACCCCATATTTGGTTGGCGCTTCCGGGTTTTCGTCGATATTCACTTTCGCCACGCGCACTTTGTCACCCATTTCACCGGCGACTTCATCAAGAATCGGTGAAAGCTGTTTACATGGGCCACACCATTC
>DDZS01000021.1:0-2789 GCA_002346425.1 Alphaproteobacteria bacterium UBA3002 | reverse complement strand
CACCATTCAGCCCAAAAATCAACCAATACCGGGCCATCCGCGCCCAATACTTTGGTTTCAAACTCTGCATCTGAAATATGCTCACTACTCATATGTCTCTCCTTTTTTTTCGTATTAAGCGTTATATTGGCGGATTACTGCGCCGCGTCAAGATCAGCGCCACGGCTATCCCCCTACTTCCATCAACGCGGCATTCCGCGTCCACAGCAACCAACTTCGCAGCGATTTATCAGGATAGAGCGGGGCAAGCATTTGCCGGTAGATACGCAATTGCTCGGCATAATGCTCTGGCGCTATCTCGGGCGGCTGCGCATTGCTTTTATAATCAATCACATGCACCGCATCGGCAGTCACGACCACGCGATCAATCGTGCCGCGACGCACCCCTGCCGCCTCCAACTGTTGTAGCGGCAGTTCGGCATGTCCGGCGCTTTCGAACACCCACCGCAGATCGGGCTTATGCAATACGCGCTGCACTTCGGTAATCACATCGGTGACGACTGCATGCGGTAGGGCTGGCATCGCTTGCGCCAAAAAGCGCTCGGCCAATACGGCATCATCCATTTGCAACTCGAGCAGCAAATGAATCGCATCGCCGCGTCGCGCCGCGCGCTCAGCTGTTTCACCGGCACCAGATGCATAATCGCTTTCCTGCGGTCGGTGCGAAGCGGTTAACACCGGTCGCGCCGTTTCTGCGTTTGGGGGCACACCCCACCAGGATGGGCGCGCGCTATCGAAGGCATCGTCTTCTTCGTTCACCATTTCTGCTTTCTCAACCTCACCGATGCAATAGCGCAAGCTGCCATCTTCGGCCTCTTCCGCGCCAAGCTGATGCATAGTTTCGCTCACTAAGGTATACCACGCATCCGCACCGGGCGTGTGATGACAGTAACCCGCAATCAGCAATTCGTCTTCCGCACGTGTCAGCGCGACATACAGCAATCGCAGATGTTCGGCGCGCTCTTCCTCGGTCGCCGCGTCCTTTAACGCGCGAATAGCGCGCGATGCCCCGGCTATTTTAGGTACCGCATAGGCCACGGCCTGATCCTTCACGCGCTTCCACCATACCACCTCGCGCGCAGCGGGTTTAGTCGTCGTATCCGGCAGAATCACCACGGGCGCCTGCAAGCCCTTGGCGCCATGCACCGTCATCACGCGCACGCCCCCGCTACCCTGTTCGCGCTTGATGCCTTGCGTCAGCTCACGCATCCAGCCGAGCCAGAGCTGCAGGCCCGGCCCGCGCTCGCTCTCGCATGCAAGCGCTTGCAGGCCCAGCTGATGAAACACATCTTCGCCTTCCGCCCCGTGGCAAGCATACAACGCGGCTTCATGGCGCTGCCAAATGCGTTGCAGCCATTCATAGACTGGCAATGGCGCCTGCCATTCGGCAAGCTGCGCCGCAATATCGGGATGCATGCTTTCTAGTCGCTGCCACAGACTGGCTTCACCACGTTGGTGCGCTAAGGCAAACAACTGCTCTTCACTGCAGCCTACCAGCGGACTTTTCAGCACAACTGCCAGCGCATAATCATCGCTTGGCATCAACACCCATTGCGCCAAATGCAAAAAATCCTGCGCGAGCTGCGATTCATGAAACCGCACACGATCCGCCCCGGCGACCGGCACGCCCTCGCGCTGGAGCTGCCGCAGCAATTGCCGGTAAAAGGCGTTGCGCTGTCGCACCAAAATCAAGATATCATCGGATCGGATCGGGCGCGCTTTGCCCGCAAGCGGCCTGCCCTCCTTCAGCCACCCGGCAATCGTCTGGCTGAGCTGTTTTGCCAGTAAAGCACTTGCCGTGTCTTGCTCATAGAGCGGTCTTTCGATTTCCCAGGCACGCGGTATGGTCACTTCCTGCTTTTCGATCAACGGCCAAAGGGTCACCTTTCCGGGTCGACCTTCGTGAAACACCCGATGCGACACCGCTTTTTCCGCTAACGCCGTAGCGCAAGCGGGATGGGCGCAGACCGCATCCACCAGTGCAAGCACCGCTTGCGCAGATCGAAACGATGTCTCGAGCGTATAGGTCGCAAAGGGAATGCCTGCCGCCGCAAACAGGGTTTCCAGATGGTGCTGTGTGGCGGTAAACCCTGTTGGGTCCGCCCCTTGAAAGCGGTAGATGCTTTGCTTGCGATCTCCGACCACAAATAAGCTACGTCCCTGCTGCGCGACTAATTCTGGCTGGAATAATTCTTCCACTAATAGATGCGTTAGTTGCCATTGTTCGGGGCTGGTATCCTGCGCTTCGTCAAGCAGGATATGCTGCATCCGCCGGTCAAGCTGAGAGAATACCCAGCCGCAAAATTCCGGCTGCTGCAACAGACGAAGCGTATATAAAATCAAATCCTGAAAGTTGAGGGCATTACGTTCTGCCTTTAGTTTCTGGTGTATGTCCAGCAGACGAAGTGCAATGGTCGTCACATGCTGCGCGATCGTCACATCGCGGAGTGCGGCCGCTTTCTCCCGCGCATCTAATAGCCATTCCATGAGGTGTTCCATTTGTCCGGCAATGACAGGAAGGTCGCGTATCGCATTTTTGGTGATGACCGAGCTCAATTGTTTCGGAGCGCCATCGGCTTTGACGAAATGCGCGGAAAAATCCGTCAGAGCTGCGCTATCACGCGAGGAAGCCAACCACCCCTGAATAACTTCTGCGGTGCGTAGATTAGTAGCCGTGCCATAGTCGCGCAACACCGCTGCAAGCTGCTGCATCACCTCAAACGAAAGAGGAAGAATGGCGCACATCTCAGCATGTAATTGTTCTGGCGATACATGGGGTGACAGCCCAA
>DDZS01000018.1 GCA_002346425.1 Alphaproteobacteria bacterium UBA3002 | reverse complement strand
GGGCAACTACAGCAAGGCAGCATCATCGGGCGAGAACAGCACGGCAGCATCATCGGGCAACGGCAGCAAGGCAGCATCATCGGGCGAGAACAGCACGGCAGCATCGTCGGGCAACTACAGCACGGCAGCATCGTCGGGCGAGTACGCCGCGTGCTCTGCTTTAGGTTATCGCGCAGCTGTCAAAGGCGATATGGGTAACCTGCTAATGGCATCAGAGTATTTGAAGAAAGAAAATGGATTTGTTCCGGTTGGAGGCAGGGCTGACATTGTTGATGGGAAAACCCTGAAACCCGAATGCTGGTATATCGTGGAAAATAGAATGTGGGTGGAGGTCGACTTTACAGACGGAGTCTTTTCTTACGTTCTTTCTAATAAGCGGGGCGTCAAAAAGGTGCGCACTGAGAGTGGTGAAGAGCTTTATATCGTTAGCGACGACAAAGGAAACAGCGCCCACGGAAAAACAATCAAAGAGGCCCGCAAAGACCTGGTCTTCAAAGTGACCGCAAATTTTGACGGGGTGCTGCCAGATTCGGCTACAGGTGCTGAATGGGTTGCTATTTATCGTGCGGTTACAGGGGCATGTTCAGCGGGTGTGCGGGGCTTTGTGGAAGAAACGGGGCGAAGCCTCGATCAAACATATACCGCAAGCGAAATAGGGGGCTTGGTAAAAGGGCGTTATGGCGCAGAGAGGTTTGTCGAGGCTATGAAGAAAAACGGGGGTAAGACGGCATGACCCATTACCCAGAATCCCCCGGCTACAAAGGTGACGAAACCGGTCGCACCGCAGCGGAGATAGTGAAGCCGAAAGCCGCAGCCATTCGCGAGCGTGTTGAAGCAAAAATGAAATTAGCGGGTTGGATGGGAATGACCGCGGAAGAGTGCCAGCGGGCGCTGGGGTGCGACGTATCGCTCAACAGTGTTCGCTCGCGCCTTTCTGAACTGCATGCCGCAGGGAAGTTAATCAAGCTGGACGAAACACGCATGGCCGCAAGCGGTCTTATGGTGCGCGTCTACGTCCATAAAATCCACATGAACTAAGGAGCAAGCGATGAGCAATGTAATAGATATGAACGAGCGCTACATGCGCGAAGATGAGCTGTTTCTATCAGCGCGCCAGATCGAAAGCGAAGCGCGTCGGCTAAACGAGGCGGTCAAAGAGGGGCGCTTTTTGAGCATGCCGGAATGCATCACGCTGCAAAAAGCGGCGCTGGAAATTCAGGAGCTTTTCGTTAACATCCGACTACAGCAGGGGCAGCCCCATGTGCAATAATGTTTATGAAGCGCTGCTAGAAGTTTATCGCAAGGTCGGTTACGTCCAAAAGAAGGGCAAAAACGATGCGCAGAATTATCGCTATGCTGGCGAGAAAGACTTAATCGAAGCCTTGCGCCCAGCTATGTTGGAAAACAGCATCATCTGTGTTCCAGTGGCCGTGAAAGACACGGTTTACCACGAAATCAGAAAACTAAACAAATACGACAAAGAAGCCGTGAGCTTCAATGCCGTAGCCACTTATGTTTTTCGATTTATTCACGCGCCAAGCCAAACACACATAGATGTAGAGGTGCGGGGAGAAGGCAACGACTCTTTGGACAAAGCCTCCTATAAGGCGGCAACCGGTGCGCTTAAATATGCAATTCGGCAGGCCTTTCTCATAGAGACTGGCGACGACCCGGACGACTCGCAAGAGCAGAAAGAAGCGGAGCTAGATCGTCAAAACGCAATTGAGGAAAAGGCGAGAAAGACTTTAGCGACGTATAAGTCTGATCTGATGGCGCTTAAGACTGCCTCAGAGTTTTACAACTATCGTGATTCTAAGGTCGCTTTTAGAGAATACCTAAAGGCAAACTTTCCGTCTGTTGAAAAAGAGGCGCAGGAAGCCGAGCAACAGACCTGCTTACGTCTTGACTTGATCGATGAAGCGCATGAGGGCGGCTATCACAATGCAAACGGAGCAAGCCATGCAGCCCATTAATGAAATGAAAATTCGTATTGAAGCGGAAACCGCGGCGGAGCTAGTGGAAATCTTTGGAGAAGATGAAGCGGCCCCCTACATCGCCGAATACAGCAACTTCATGGAAATGGCTGCCATGTTGCTAGACGCAGAAGAAGAGGCCAAAACACAAGAGGCGGCGCTTAAAGAGCAAATTCAAGCGCGGCAGCTTCGGGCCAAGCGCTTCTCTGACAGGCAGGCACGTCTGCGCGTAATTTTGCAGCAAATGATGATTACGGCAGGCCAGCGTAAGCTCGAATTACCACAGGGCACTGTTAGCATAATGGCAGCGCGACCCAAGCTTATCATCGATGAGGAGGCGCTATCCGATGACTGGATGCGTATCAAAAAAGAGCCAGACAAAACCGCGATCAAGCAGGCAATCGATTCTGGCAATGAAGTGCCAGGAGCCGTGATGTCAAACGGCGGCGAAACAATCACAATAAGGAGAAGTTAATGAGCAGCGTAAACAAGGTCATCATCATTGGCAATCTGGGGCGCGATCCAGAGATCAGGGCGATGCAAAACGGAAACGAAATCGCCAACCTGACCGTGGCCACATCTGAGCACTGGAAAGATAAAAACACGGGTGAGCGCAGAGAAAAAACCGAATGGCATAGGGTAGTGATTTTCAATGAAGCCCTCGTCCGGGTTGCCAAGAACTATCTTAGCAAGGGCAGCAAGGTCTTTATCGAGGGGCAATTGCAAACCAGAAAATGGCAAAACCAGAGCGGGCAGGATCAATATTCTACCGAGATCGTCCTGCAAGGTTTTGGCGGATCACTGTTAATGCTGGATAGCAAGCAAACAGATCAAAGCAATCAAGCGCAACCACAGCAGCCGGCCAATCAAGGTCCAGTTGATCTGGACGACGAGATACCTTTTTAAGGACAATGGCATGAACGAAGCGGATATCATAGAAAATCGCCTAGCTCTATCACTGTATTGCTGCGGATGTGGTAAAAGGGTTTTGCCTCGCCTAACAAATGGGAGAGAAACATATCCGCACAGGAGCGATCTGTTTATGCGTCCGTTTTGGAAGTGCGACGCATGCCAGAATTTTGTGGGATGCCATTATAAAACTAAGCACCGCACTAATCCTCTTGGTTGCATTCCCACTAAAGAGATAAAAAATGCGCGCCGCCACCTTCACAGATTAATCGATCCTGTTTGGCAGAGCGGAAAGATCGAAAGAAATGCTCTCTATCGAATGATATCGGAAAAGGTTGGGTGGAATTACCACACAGCGCAGATACGGTCCGTAGAAGAGGCTAGGAAGGTTTGGTCTGCGGTAGTTGATATTAAGAGAAACGGATTATGAAACCCGCGCCCATCATATCCCCCGTTCTCAACGGCAAACTATCCCCAGCAGCATCGGGCATCCTGCGCAATACCCTTAACGCACTAGAGGGTAAAACCGCATCGATTGTCATCAAGCAGCATCGCCGGAAAAGAAGCGTACCCCAAAACGGTTTCTATTGGGGCGTCGTTATTCCGATGGTGTGCGGCCTGTTTGCAGAGTATGGCAACGCAGCCGATCAGGAGACGGTGCACCGCTTCCTTAAGGGGCAGGTGGGCGATATGAAAACGCGGGTCGAAGCGCCGGACGGCACAAGCCTCTGGCAGATCGAAACCAGCACAGAGCTAACCACCCAGGAATGGGAAGACTGGCTAGATAAAATCCGAGCATGGGCCGCACCCTTTGGCCTTGAAATACCTTACCCGAATGAGAGGGCAGCATGAGCATAGAGTTAATTATACTAAGCAGCTTTGCCAGCATGTCGCTGATCTTGGCGTGTTTGAATTTGGGGGTGTGATGGCGATCATAGGTGAAATGACCGAAGCAATAGAAGGATATATGCCTATTGGCTTTTTTCCAGTGCCTACTGATTTGGCGGCCAAAGATACCTATCGGCTACTTAAAGCAAAGATACTTAGTGAAGAAAGCTTGCGCACGGCTCTACCTGTTTTGCGAAGCTGGGGCGTGTGGCATCCCCATAACAATGACAAAGAGCGGATTGCCGCACTGAGGGCTGCGATGCAGACGGTCTTTGATAGTATCGAGAAGGAAGAGTGATGTATTTTACCGTAGAATTTCTGTGTGATGATAAACAGCAAGCCAGCGAGTTGTGCAAAAAATTGCAGGACATATACGATCTAGCCTTGCGAAAAGAAGCGGGGGTTAGGATTTCGGCTTGGAGAGCGGGGCCAATGGTTGAGGAAAATCGATCATGACCACCACACCAGAAATAGAAGCGCTGATTGCGCAGTGGGATATTCCAGATCACTCCCTATCCGAAATCGAAGCAATGCTGAAAGGCGGTGAGTGATGAAATTAATTACAATAGTTGGGCAGCTGTGGGAGTTAACCATACTGCAAAACACATATAATAAAACTGATAGAATATTAGACGACAAGTTGAATAAAAACATTGTTTCAGGCGGCTTCGGCACAGATACAATCCGCGTAAAAGCGGGCGATGTTAGGTCTAAAGCAAAAGCTATAATTGAAACCACTGTGCACGGGCTACCCACGCATATTGCGTATGACATTTATAAATCAAGCAGGGGCTTTTATTGTAATGTGCAGCGCGAAAGAGTTTACCTAAAAGACATATATGACGAGAGCTGTTTTTTACCACAGGAAAGTTTTGTTCTATGACCAGCTTAATAGAACGGGTGCGGGAGCTTAATGAGAAGCGAACGCCGGGGGATTGGATTGCGGGCGTGCACCCGGGTAATCAGCGGCTAAATATAATTAGACCTATTTGCTTTGGTAAATATGTAGGCAAGCTTCCCGAATGCGAAGGCGGGGCGGTATATTTTCTACACGAAGCAAACGCCCAATTCATCGCCCTAGCCCCCGCTATGGCCGAAGCACTGCTTGAGCAACACCGCCAGCTACAGATAGCGCGGGAGACTTTGGAATATTACGCAGAATACGAAAACCCGATAGAAGCCGCGCCAGCCAAACAAGCCCTCCACCAACTCGAATCGCTGGCCCGCGTAGGGGCGGAGACAGACGCAACTGCTTTTCGTAAAGCCGCAGAGTCCCGCCCCGTCAGTGAGGAGAAGTGACAATGATTACTTGGTATAAACCACCACTATGGAAACGGCTGTTAGGCTGGCTAGGCTTTAAGCGTTACTCAATTAACTATGTTTATTCTTATGACCTTGGTTTTGGCGAGGACTTTGCCGTAGAAGCGAGCGGGCATATGGAAGGTGATTGCTTTGTAGTCGATAGTTGGAAGGTGCGTGATAATACCCACGCCACAGACACCGAAGGCAACCCCGTCACCGTGGCTATAACAGATGAGAAGGAGGAGTGATGGGACATCAAGATGATTATGATTCAAATATGCCTGAGTTGCATTTTTTGGATGATATGGGCAGCGGAAAATCCTTGGTCATACTCAAAGAGCCTGATGGTGATCTTATATTGACCATCCAAGGGATGGATGAGGGCTACAACCCGCTCAACGGTGAAATAGGACCGCATTTTGTTAGTGAATCTATTCAACTATGCACCCCGTTTTCTGGTGGTGGCGCACATGAAAAATTATGGTCAACGCTTTTTAAGTTTTTCCAAGAAGAATTGGAACGGCGAAAAAACGGTGAGATACCGCTTCGCGCAATCCGAGCTGATTAGAAAGGACACCAGCAATGAGTGTTGAATTACCCGGCTATGTAGAATGGCAATTATACAAAGATAATCATAATGGAGCATTGCAAGAAATAGACCGCCTCAACACCCTGCTGGATGAGTGTGAGAATATAGCTGGTGAAGCTATGGACTACGGCGATAATTCTGATGCAGTGCAGCGGATTTATGTGAAACTAAAACAACGTCACGGGAAGGAGTGAGGGGGATGGCTGAGAAACCTTACGATGGGAGTGGCCTTGGATGGATAGCAATCGCGCTGCTGCTTGGCCTTATCGCTATAGGCGAAGGAATAACCTGCGCCGCTAAAGACAATTGTATTCCTGCCGATTCTCTATTTATAGGGGATTACAGATGACCACCGCACAGCAAAAGGCTTTTGAGGAATATATCCGTTTACATGACCTGACTATAAAGCACGCTCACCATACTCCAGATGAACAATCAGTTTTCAACGCTGGTTGGAAAGCCGCTATTGAGCGGATGAGCGGGGAAATTGCTCGAATTGCAAAAGAACAAGAGCGGTACTGGCTAAAAGAGCGCGACAACCTGTCGAAAGAATTTAACACTCTTGGCGCATGCTCAGCAGAAGGTGTGGCAATAGGATATTGCGAAATGCACAGAAAAATCAAAGAAGCCACGAATAAATAACAGGAGGCGATAATGAGTTATGTGCAACAAAGAGTAAACTATAGCGCGAGCTTCGGCATATGCCAGAATAACGCAACCTACGGAGTTTTAGTAGACCCTTATTATCTTGCATTTAATTCCCACAGTTGCTTGGTCAATTGCGACCAAAAGGAAGCAGTGGCCAAAGCCACGCAGAAATAACAGGAGAAGACGCTATGAAAGGTAAGATGTTTACAAAGGTAGAATATAAGCGCTTCCTCGATGAGCGCGAAGCGGCTGAGTATTCCGGCATGAAGCTGGCAGAGTTTCGTCGCTTCGTAGACGATGAGGGGATCAATCAGATCCCGCGCGCAAATGGAAGATTCGTTTTCGACGTAGTGCAGCTGGACAATCACTTTGATGGCAATTTCAACTACAGCGAGCACAACAGCTTAGAGCGTGATATTGCTACACTACAATGACACGAGTGCGCGTAAAAGGCTTTCAGATATTTGTCGATCGGCACGGCAAGAAAACGCGTTGCTATCATCGCGCAACCAAATCTAAAATTGACGTAGAGAAATACCCGATCGGTAGCGCTGAGTTTTTCTCTGAATGCGAGCGCATACGGCAGAAGGTCGAAAAAAAGAAAGAGCGCAAGGGCACGCTTGGCTACGTGATCGACGAATACCGAAAAAGCCAAGCCTATATTAATTTGCGACCGCGCACCAAATCAGATTACGAAAAACATTTTGCATACCTTGATAATTTGCGCCGGCACGATGTGCTGATTTTTTCCCGCGCGGCAATCATTCAGATCAGAGACAAGGCAGAGAAGTCGAAGGGATGGCATTTTGCCAACTATCTGGTGCGCACCATGTCAGGGGTGTTTCGCTGGGCGTTAGAGCGAGGCTATTGCGACATCAATCCGGCAGAGGGTATAAAGCCGATTCCGCGCCCGAAGGATAGAACGCGCGCCAATCGCCCATGGTCCGCCAAAGAGTGCGAAGCCGTTTTAAGCGCCGCCCCCTGGAATCTAAGGGTGCCTATCGCCATCATGCTCTATACAGGCCTTCGCCCAGCGGATGCACTTGCTCTACCAAAATCATCTTACGATGGCGTTTATATCCGAATCCCCACTAGCAAGACAGGCCAGCTCGTAGTGAACTATGCCCTTAGACCGCTGCGCGACATACTCGACAGCGCGCCGCCGCATCTGGCAACCACGTTTGCCGCCAATTTGCAGGGCGTGCCTTATACATATGATGGATTCAGCGCCAACTGGAAACGCTTCAAGCTGGGACTAGAGAAAGAGGGCCAGATCGGGCCGGGCCTTACCTTATATGGATTGCGTCACACCATAGCGACGCAGCTGCGGCAGGAAGGATTTGACACCCAGACTATTGCAGACTATCTCGGACAATCGACAGAGCAAATGGCGAAGCATTACAGCCGGGACGCGGACTTGCAAAACAAGATGAAGCAGGTCGGTGAACGGATGGAAAAAGCCCTCTTAAAAGTGGGAGAAAATGTCAAACCTTTGCGAAAAAGTGTCAAACCTGATAATTAAGCGCCGTGTTTCTCCTTAATTATCAGCATGTAGGGGTGTAGCTCAGTTGGTAGAGCGGCGGTCTCCAAAACCGCAGGT
>DDZS01000053.1:47325-66261 GCA_002346425.1 Alphaproteobacteria bacterium UBA3002 | reverse complement strand
GTTGAAGGAAAACGCCTCACTGGTGCGTAAAATAGGTAAGGGAAATATCGAGGAAGTAGCCAGCTGCACCTTTTTTGAGGCGTTTTATACCTCAGTTTGTACCGCAGGCCAGTATTTCTTCAGTCGTATGATTGCTTCGTCTAGGGAAGATCCGCCTGTCACTCAAGTGGCAGAAGCGAAAAGTGACGGATTGGTGCATGCGCCAGCCATGGCAGCCCAGAAAAGCTGAAGAAGGGCATTGACTTCGCGATAGCTCCCTTTAGGCTACACATCAAAACTGGGAGAATATTTCATGAAATATACCACACTGACCGCCCTTTTCGCGCTACTGATCGCTCCGCTTGCCTGGGCTGAAGAGCCTGCCCCTGCGGATGAAACTCCGCTGGCGAGCCGCGAAGAAATCCTTAGCCCTAAAGACACCGACATCGTCTATGGCGATCCCGATGCGCCGGTGGTGTTTTACGAATATGCCTCTCTATCTTGCCCGGCTTGCGGCAAGTTTCACACGTCTGTCCTCCCAGAATTAAAAGAGAAATATATCGATAGCGGCAAAGCGGCGATCCGCTGGCGCGCCTATCCGCATAACCCTTCCGCCTTTTATGCCTCTTTATTAGTGGCATGCTTGGATACGGATCAAAAAGCGCGCTTTGCGAATGTCTTGTTTGAACTACAGGACCGCTGGGCATTTTCCGACGATTACGAAGCACAGCTGAAAAAACTGGCGCTGGTTGGCGGTGTTTCGGCCGAAACCTTTGACCAATGCATGGCAGATAAAGAGCTGGAAACCGAAGTGCTGAACATTCGCAAAGAAGCGAGCGATGTGTTGCAGATTGAAGGGATTCCAAGCTTTTTCCTAAATGGCGAAAAGCTGGAAGGCTCACCGCTAGAAGCCTCGACCTTCGAAGCGGCGATCAAAGCTAACAGCAACTAATCGTGAGTGAACGCCCATCATTAGACGAATTATCCGGCCAAATCGAACGGTTACGCAAACAAGAAGCGAAAAAAACTGACGCAAAAGCGCCGCATAGCAGCAGTTATGCCATGCGGGTGGGGATGGACCTCGTTTCCGGGGTTGCAGTTGGCACCGCTTTTGGCTATGGAGTGGACCAACTCGCGGGCACCCTCCCCTTTGGCATGTTAATCGGCATGCTGCTTGGACTGGGCGCCGGCGTCAAATTAATGATGGAAACGGCTGCCCGCGCTGCGCGCGCTGCCGAGCAGGAAGAGGACAACAATGGCTGATCCATTGCACCAGTTTGAGGTTCAATCCCTTATTCAGTTACCGCCCTTGGCCGGGTATAATATTGATTTTACGAATGCATCCCTGTTCATGATGATCGCGGTCGTCGCGACCGTGTTGCTGATGCAGTTAGGGATGCGTGGCCGCGCCTTGGTTCCGGGCCGCTGGCAGTCTATCGTCGAGTTGAGTTACGGGTTTGTCGCCAATACGGTGAAAGACAATGTCGGCTCGCAAGGCCGCCCCTATTTCCCATTCATCTTCACACTCTTTATGTTCATCCTGATGTGTAACCTGCTTGGTATGGTGCCTTACAGCTTTACGGTGACCAGCCATATCATTGTTACTTTTGTTCTCGCCGCCTTCATTTTTGTGGGCGTCACCGTCGTCGCTATTATGAAGCATGGACTAGGAAAATTTTTAGGTTTCTTCCTGCCACAAGGCACCCCATGGTGGATGGCACCGATGATGTATCTGATCGAGCTTTTCTCTTATCTCGCACGCCCGGTCAGCTTGTCAGTACGTTTGACCGCCAATATGATGGCCGGTCACACCATGCTGAAAGTGATCGCCGGATTCGTTGTGGCGCTAGGAATTATCGGTGGTTGGGCACCGCTCGCCCTGCTGGTTATCCTCACCGGTTTTGAGATTTTTGTCGCCATATTACAAGCCTATATCTTCACAGTGCTGACCTGCGTCTATTTAAATGATGCATTACATCTTCACTAGGGTTGATTTTTACGACGAGTTGATTACACACAAACGCAATTATTTACGAAAGGGACTACAATCATGGAAATGGAAGCACTAAAATATATCGGCGTTGGCCTGTTAAGCTTTGGCATGCTGGGCGCTGCGATCGGTGTGGGCAATATTTTTGCCGCTATGCTGAACGGTCTGGCCCGTAACCCGGCCGCTGAAAGCAAACTGGCGAAATACATTTACGTTGGCGCCGGTCTGGCCGAGGCAATGGGCCTGTTCGCGCTGGTTGTTGCACTGCTGCTGATTTTCGCGGTGTAAGTACCCATGCTGGATCTGTTTGTGTCCGCTGCGGTAGCCGCTGAAAGCGGCGGTATGCCGCAGCTGGACCCCTCGAGCTTTTCTTCCCAGATCTTCTGGCTGATCGTAAGCTTCACGCTGCTCTACATTGCGATGAGCCGCAGCGTGATTCCACGCATCCGGGATGTACTGGAAAAACGTCAGCACCAAATCGTCGATAATATCGACGCGGCGGAAATGGCGAAACAGCAGGCGGCGGATGCGCAGTCTGCTTACGAAGCCGAGTTGGATTCAGCGAAACATAAAACGCACGACCTGCTGCATAGCACGCAAAGCGAAATGGCGGGCATGATGGCCAGCGAGTTGGCGAGCCTGAACAAAAAGCTCGATGCGCAATTGGACAAAGTGCAAACCGACCTCGCGGCGCAGCGTCAGCAGACACTCGCAGAGATGGAACCGCATCTGCAGGAATTAACTGGTATGGTCGTCGCGCAGATTTCCGGTAGCAAACCTGATAGTGCGCGGGTAGCGGCCGCGGTGAAACAACGGATGGGAGCCTAGGCATGGACGCATTTATCAATGATCCCGCCACATGGGTCCTCGTTTCCTTCATCGGCTTCATGCTCATTTTTATGCGCTATGTGTTGCCGCATGTGATGAAGGGACTCGACCACCGTTCCGAACATATTCGTAGCGAGCTGGAAGAAGCGGTCAAACTCAAAGAACATGCACAAAGCCTGCTAACGGAATACCAACGTAAGCAACAGGAAATCCACGCTGAAGCCGAAGCCCTGCTACAACAAGCGAAAGAAGATGCCGCCGCCATGCGTAGTCAGGCGGAAGCCGACATTCAGGATATGATCGCCCGCCGCACCGAAGTCGCGCGCGGTAAAATCGCTCGCGCGGAAATGGAAGCCGTCGCTGACATTCGCCAGCATATGGCGCAAGTCGCGGTGCTTGCTGCGCAAGATATTCTCGCAGAAGACGCGGCTAAGCAGAAAGACGATCCTTATCTCGATGCGGCACTGGCACAAAGCGGCCAATTGCTGCACTAGTCCGGTGAAGTCCCTTAGCGCTGCTTTTATTGCCTTTTTCTTGAGCATCAGCGCGGTGCATGCAGGTGCCTGGACGCAAAGCCAAGACAGCACCTTTCTCGCGGTCAGCGAATTTTACTTCACCAGTGACTCTTATTACGATCTGAACGGCAACGAAATCGGCCAACCGCGGTTCACTAAGCATGAAATCAATGCGTATGTCGAACATGGATATACCGATGAATTAACCGTAGGGGCCAATCTCTTCCTTAACTATGTCGATCAGGATCAGGTGTCGCCGACGGGGGCACGCATCGCATCCGATAATTACGGACTGGGCGACAGCGAAATCTTCGCGCGCTATCAAGTCTATCGCGACAATACCTATGCGGTGGCTATACAGCCATTGGTCAAGTTGCCTGCAATCTATGCCGAAGACCGCCTGCCACGTGGTGGCGGCGAGCAACTGGATTATGAACTGTCTTTATTGGGCGGCATGAACTTCGCACTATTCGGCCGCAATCATTACCTAGACACCCGCATCGGCTATCGTTATCGCCATGACGATAGCCTTAACGGTCAATATCTCGCCGATGCACGTGTCGGCCTGAACATCGCGGACCAATGGACGTTGATACCTGCCGCCTATTTCACCTATTCCGCGGACTTGCCGAGCGTTGCGCAATTTTCGCAATCGGGTCAAAATGACTATGATCTGATCAAACTGGAGGCCATGGTGCAATATGCCTTGCCAGATCAACCGCTTCGGTTGCATGCTGGCCTTTTCAACCATGTAGATGGACGCAATAGTGGCACAGGCACCGGTCTCTACCTCGGAGGAAGTTACACTTTCTAATCCCATGCGGACCGGCGAGCGCATTCAGCAGGCTGGCCTGCTCCCCGCCGAAACGGTTCAGCATATTCTCGCAACCGCTGCTAGTTTTGATGAGCCTAGCGGGAAGATTTTAAGCCATAGCACCAATGTCGTGCCGCGTTTATTTTATCAGCAGCTGGCCGAGCAATTAGATTTAACCTATGTCGATTTGCAGGCGACACGTCCTGAGATGACACTCTTATTTCAGGACGATATCGGCAGTTATATTTTACACGATGCTATTCCGTTTCGCCGTGCCAATGATGGCATCCTCATTGCCACCAGCAACCCCACTTCCGCACTTAAACGCTGGGCGGAAGCGCGGTTTGAAGCATCCGTTACTTTTGTCATCACCAGCCCGCGTGACATTGTCGCAGCCCTTGCCAACCGCTTCGGCAATCACTTGTTACAGGATAGCTGTTTTGCACTCTACAATGCGCAACCACGGCGGTCGGCCTATAAATCGTTACCCGCGCGTTTATGGACGTTTGTCGGCTTAGGGCTATTAGCCTGTCTAATCAGTGTAATTCTGGCTCCGGTGGCGGCGCTTACGCTGTTCATCGCGCTGGTCAACTGCGCCTATCTGATCAGCATCGGTTTCAAATGGTGGCTATATCGGCATCACCGTAATCAGACATTACGACCAACCACGCTACTGGCCGATCAGGAACTGCCAATCTATACAGTGCTCATTCCTCTATACGACGAAGCCGCCAGCGTACCGGGATTGTTAAAAGCGATGCGCGCGATCGATTATCCAAAACATCGGCTGGATATTAAACTTGTATTGGAAGCCGACGATCAAGCCACGCTAGAAGCCATCCAGCGCGAACGGCCCGAAAATTACTTCGATATCATTCGCGTGCCTTATCAGGAACCGCGCACCAAGCCGAAAGCCTGTAATTATGCGCTGCATTTTGCGCGCGGGCGCTATGTGACTATCTATGATGCGGAAGACCGGCCCGACCCGCAACAGCTGCGCAAAGCCGTGACCGCGTTTCGCCAATTGCCGGACACGACCGTCTGTATGCAAGCACGCCTCAATTATTATAATTGGGAAGAAAACCTGCTGACCAAATGGTTCGCGATAGAATATGCCTCTCTGTTCGACATCATGTTGCCGGGGCTGCATTGCCTGCGCATGCCGATTCCCTTAGGCGGAACCAGCAACCATTTTCACCTGCAGCGCCTGCGCGAACTCGGCGAATGGGACCCATTTAACGTGACGGAAGATGCGGATCTGGGCATACGCCTTGCTGCCCACCAATTCCAGACAGCACTCCTGCCCAGCGTTACACTCGAAGAAGCGCCGATTTTTGTCTCAATCTGGATGAAACAACGCTCGCGCTGGATCAAAGGCTATATTCAGACCTGGCTGGTGCATATGCGTCGATCCAATCACACTCGGAAGAGATTAGGTTGGCGAGGATTTATCGGATTGCAGGTGTTTGTTGGCCTGCCTGCCTTTCTATTTCTCTGCGCACCTATTTTTTGGGGCATTTTCATTTTATCGCTCACTGGCGCGCTCCCTTTTGCGCTGCCATCGAGTATTACATACAGTTGTCTCGTTATTTTAGTATTGGGAATTGCCAATCACTGGTTTTTTGCCTGGAAAGTGACGCAGAGCTGGCAATGGCACCGGATGGGGCTGGCCATCTTGTCTTACCCCTTTTATTGGTTTCTGCATATCTGGGCGAGTTTCATTGCCGTCTATCAATTGATGGTCAAACCCTATTACTGGGAGAAAACTCCGCATGGGATAACGCGATATCGCGGTTGACACCGGCGTCACATGCCGCTACAACCCCCGTTCACAGGAGAATAAGATGAAAGTATTGAGCTCATTGAAATCTGCGAAAAAACGCGATAAGAATTGCCGTGTAGTGCGTCGCAAAGGGCGTATTTACGTCATCAACAAGACCAACCCACGCATGAAAGCGCGTCAGGGCTAACCTGTTATTTCATCTATTATTTGCTAAATAGCGACGCTGCGTTTCGCCGTTTCGATGGCGTAGCCTGTGCTCTGCATCGCGGAGAGCGCCTGCTCGGTTTGCGCATCGCGGAACACCAAGAAGTCGGTTTCAAAGTTGCTAGAGGTCATGGCATGCACGCCTGAAGTCTGAATCGCTTCAAATGCCTGGCGTAAAGCGTCACTACCGCCTTCCTGATACGGTCCACGGATTTGCAAAATGCGCCAGTCTTTGCCGCGCACCTGCTGTTTGGGAATCTCGCGGTCGGCCGGACAAATCACCAGAATATTTTCCGGCTCATAGGTCACTGAGATAAATTCATCCAACTCTACGCGCGGCATCGCAAAGTTATGATCGCGGGCAAAGGTCGCAATCTGGTACATGCCGGGGTAGAGATAGAAGCGTAAAGCAGTATTCATGCGCTAAAACTTACGAAATGGCACGGTTTGTGGCAACACGATATCGGTATAGACCTGAATCCCCTGCTGCCAATTTTCCTGACGTGGCATCACCAGCATGGTGACCAGCTCGCGCCCGGTATTCGACATCTGCGACAGGCTGGGATCATTATCGTTGCGATAATCGCCTGAGAAATACAGCCGCGTGGTAAAGGTGCGCAAGCTAGGATGCGAAATACGCACCTGTATCTGCGGGGCCAGCCGGCCTACTGTGCCCGGATAAAGCGTTAAAAAGTGAAACTGGCCAAGATTATCCGTGCGGATGCGCCCTGCCCCGCTAAACGCCGGTTCAGGCGTGGCCAGTTGCGAAGGGGTTATAAACCGATAGGCGCCCGTTGCATCGCGTTGCCAAATTTCAACGCTGGCTTCAGAAACTGGTACGCAATTACGATCGAACACGCGCCCATACAAATACACCAACTGACCTTCTGCGGGCGCGGATTTCCCCGGCGGAAGCGCCAGACGGTTATGGCTCATAACCCGCGAATATCCCGGATAATCTGATGTGGAAAGCAGTGGTGTCTGCTCGCAACGTGGCGCAATATAGCGGTCCGTCACGCCCTGCGCGCTTAGCGTTAGCGGTAACATCGCGCATAAAATTAAAAGTAGTATTAACCGTATCATCACGTAAAGCCTGCTTGTGGATGTGCGCTACGCGTTTACACCTAGCGCTCGCACTAGTCTATTCGCTTTCTGAAACGCAGCAAGCACCGCTGCAATGCTTAGGGATAACCCCGGATTGGGGATGACAAAGCGAGTAATTTCGCCTAGGCTGCGGCGCAAACCAACCCTGAAAGAGGATGTTATGCGTTATATTTTTGCTTTATTACTGATGGTTGCACCGTTGGGTGCCAGTGCCGCCAATATTGCGGTCGTCAATATCCCGCAAATCTTGAAAGAAGCCAAAGTGGCCAATTCGGTGCGCGATCAATTGAAACAAAAGCAAAAAAGCTTCCAGACCGAGCTGGATCAGAAAGAAACGTCATTGCGCAATGAAGATCAGGAATTGGCAAAACAACGTTCTGTGTTATCGCAAGATGCGTTTGAGTCCAAATACCGCGAATTCCGCCAAAAAGCGGGCGATGCACAAAAAGAAGTGCGCGCCAAACGCGTGAAACTAGACAAAGGCTTTGCCGAAGCGATGGAGCAGATTCAAACCAAAGTGACCGAGATCGTCACGCAAATCGCGCAGGAAAAAGGGTTTGATCTGGCAATGTCGAAAGCGCAGGTATTCTACGCCAAGACCGATCAGGACATCACGGCTGAAGTGCTGAAACGCTTAGATGCGCAAATGCCCAGCATGACTGTAAACTTCAACTAAGGCGTTTTTTGACTGCATGGCTGATTCCCGTTTCTTCTCACGACAAGGGCCGTATCGGCTAGGTGATGTGCTGGAATGGGTGGATGTCACGTTATCGGATCCGCAAGCTGATCTGGATCAGCCTATTGAAGATGTCGCACCACTCAACGTCGCAGGACCCGGGCAGCTGAGCTTTTTCGATAACCCGAAATATAAAGCACAATTTCAACAGTCCCAAGCGGGGGTGTGTTTGGTGAAGCCGAAATTTGCAGAGGATGCCCCACAAGGCATGCTTTGCCTGTTTCATGACGATCCCTATCGCTGTTATGCGTATATTGCGCAGCGCTTCTATCCACGCCGTGAGGGTATGCATGGCATTTCACCCGCCGCCTATGTTGATACTACCGCGACCATCGGAGAAGATACGGTGATCGAGCCGGGCGCGGTGATCGCAGCCCATGTCACCATCGGCGCGCGCTGCCATATCTCTGCCAATGCGGTTATTAATACCGGCGTTACCATAGGTGACGATACACAAATCGGCTCTGGCACAGGCATCAGCCATACGGATATCGGCACGCGTTGCATCATCCATCGCGGGGTCCAGATCGGGCAGGATGGTTTTGGTTTTGCGATGGGCCGTGAAGGCCATATCAAAGTGCCCCAGTTAGGCCGGGTGCAAATTGGCAATGATGTGGAAATTGGCGCTAATACGTGTATCGATCGTGGTACTGGGCCCGACACCAAAATTGGGGATGGTACGAAAATCGATAACCTGGTTCAAATCGGCCATAACGTCGAAATGGGACGCGGCTGTGTGATCGTGTCGCAATGCGGCATCTCTGGCAGCACGAAACTCGGCGACGGTGTGGTTCTTGGCGGACAGGTTGGCGTTGCGGGGCATCTGAATATTGGCTCCGGCGTGCAGGTCGCGGCGAAAAGCGGCATCATGGGCGACCTTGAAGCTGGGAAAACCTATGGCGGCTATCCCGCGGTGCCGATAAAGGATTGGCATCGCCAGAGCATTGCGATACAGGGAATGATTAAACGACCAAAATAAGAGGCACAAAGTAATGGAATACACGTTTAACCCCGAACTGGATCAGCTGACACTGGCGGAAATTAAGGAAAATATCCCGCATCGTTATCCATTTCTGCTGATCGACAAGGTGACCAATATCACCAAAGGCGAAAGCTGCGTTGGGGTTAAAAATGTCACCAATAATGAGCCATTCTTTGAAGGCCATTTTCCCGATCACCCGGTAATGCCCGGCGTGCTGATCGTCGAAAGCATGGCGCAAACGGCGGGGTGCCTTGTGGTGCATACGTTAGGTCCGGCGTCTAAAGGCAAGCTGGTCTATTTCATGACCATCGACTCTGCGCGCTTCCGCAAACCTGTGGTCCCCGGCGATGTGCTGCGCGTGCATTGCTCTATTAAGCAAAACCGCGGCAATGTCTGGAAATTCGAAGGTATTGCCGAAGTCGATGGCAAGAAAGTCGCCGAAGCGACCTATTCGGCGATGATTATGGATAGCCATTAGAATGGCGATTCACCCCACCGCCATCATCGCTGACGGCGCGACGATCGCCGACAGCGCGGAGATCGGGCCGTATTGTATCGTTGGCGAAAATGTCACCATCGGCGCGGACACTGTACTTAAAAGCCATGTGCATATTGAAGGCCGCACAACGATAGGCGCGCATTGCGTCATTTACCCTTTCGCCTCCATCGGCACCCCACCGCAGGACCTGAAATATCACGGCGAACCCTCCACGCTGGAAATCGGCGATCACTGCACGATTCGCGAACATGTGACCATGAATCCCGGCACCGAAGGCGGCGGCATGGCCACCCGCGTCGGCAGCCATTGCCTGTTTATGATGAGCTCGCATGTGGCGCATGATTGTCAGGTTGGTAACCATGTTATCCTCGCCAACAATGCAACACTCGCAGGTCACGTTACCGTTGGCGACGGCTGCGTGATCGGCGGATTAGCCGCAATCCACCAATTTGTGCGCATCGGCGCCTATGCCATGATCGGCGGCATGTCCGGCGTAGAAAAAGACGTGATTCCCTTCGGCTCCGTCATGGGCGAACGCGCAGATTTAAACGGCCTCAACCTTGTCGGCATGAAGCGCCGCCAATTGGCGCGCGAGAATATTCACGCCCTGCGCAATGCGTATAAAACCCTGTTCGGTGACAGCGCATTTACCTTGGAGGAACGCATCGCTACCACCAAAGCACAGTTCGATACCGACGAAGTTCGCGAAGTAATCGCCTTTTTAGAAGCCGATTCGCACCGCTCCTTCTCCACTCCGAAAGCAAGTTGATGAGCACGCCGCTCGGTATTATTGCGGGTTCAACCGACCTGCCACGCGTCATTGCCGAATCCAACCGCGAGTCTGGTCGCGAGGTGTTCATCGTCGCGCTCGAAGATTTCTGCGACGAGAAAACCATCGATGGCTTTCCACGCGAATGGGTGCGCATCGGCGCGGTCGGCAAGGCGATCAGCGCCTTTCGCAAACATGGGGTGGAAGAAGTCGTACTGGCAGGCAAAGTCTCACGCCCCAAATTGTCGCAAATTCGCCCTGACCTGAAAGCCACCAAATGGCTGGCGCGCTTGGGCTCCAACCTGATGCGCGGCGACGATGAATTACTGCGGATGATCGTATCACTCCTCGAAGAAGAAGGCCTGAACATTGTCGGTATTCATGAGGCTGCGCCCGAACTCATCACGCCGGAAGGGTTAATCGGCCGCACCATGCCCGACAAGAAAACCCAGGAAGATATCAGCTTTGGCGCGAAAATCGCCCGCGGCATCGGCGCGCTGGATATCGGCCAAAGCGTCGTCGTACAGCAGCAACAGGTCTTGGCCGTCGAAGCGATTGAAGGCACGGCTTCCATGATCGCCCGCGCGGGCTGCCTGAAGGTCGATAAACAAGGCGGCGTGGTCGTGAAGGTTCGCAAACCGCATCAGGAGTTGCGCGTCGATATGCCGACCATGGGCGTCGATACCATCGAGCAAATCGCCAAAGCTGAACTTGCGGGTATCGCCATTGAAGCCGGCAGCTCGCTGATGCTGCATAAACGCGAACTTATCCGTCGCGCCGATGAGCTCGGTATCTTTGTGCTGGGCTTCACGGTTGAGGCCGACGAAGCGGCATGACCTCCCTCTATCTGATCGCGGGTGAAGCCTCCGGCGATTTTATCGGCAGCCGTCTGATGGAGGCCCTTCCTCAGGAAACGCATATGATAGGCATTGGTGGACCGCAGATGCACGCGCAGGGGCTGCAATCGCTTTTTCCCATGCAGGAACTCTCGATGATGGGCTTTGTCGAAATTCTGCCGCATATCTTTCGCCTGAAACGCCGCATCCGCGAAACGGTCGCGGATATTATGGCACGCAAGCCCAACGCCGTTGTCAGCATTGACTCACCCGGTTTCACCTTCCGTGTTGCCAAACAGCTGCGTGCGCAAGGGTATCGCGGCAAACTTATCCATTATGTCGCCCCCACGGTCTGGGCCTATAAGCCGCAACGCGCCGAAAAAACCGCTGGTCTGTTCGATGCCCTGCTCTGCTTATTGCCTTTCGAGCCGGACTATTTCACCGCGCATGGCCTGCCAACCTATTTTACTGGCCACCCCGTCGCGCATTTCTGGGCGACGCCGGGAAATGGGTCGCGTTTCCGACGCGCCCATGGGATCGCTCCCGATACGCCGCTGCTCGGCCTGATGCCCGGCAGCCGCGCGGGTGAACTAACGCAACATCTGGAGATATTTTTAACAACGGCCGATGCGCTGAAAGCCTTCATGCCTAACCTGGAAGTGATGATCCCGACACATGCGCATCTGCGCGAGAGGATTGAAGCTGCAGCCACCGCGCATCTGGTAAAAATACATTTTTCGACGGATGCGAAAGAAAAGAAAGACGCTTTTGCGGCGTGTAGCGCGGCGCTCGCCAAATCCGGTACCGTCGCGCTGGAAACCGCGCTGGCAGGTCTACCCACAGTGACCGGCTATCGTGCGCATCCACTCTCCGTCTGGCTGGTGCGCCGCATGGTACAGATTCCCTATGTGAATCTCATCAACATCATGACGCATCGCGATGGGCAGCCCCCCGTGATCCCCGAATTAATTCAGGAAAACTGCACCCCAGAGAAACTCGCCAGTGCTATTTTGCCTTACCTGCAAGGCACGGCCATTCAGGATGCGGCGCCCTATATCACTCGGCTTTTACCGGAGAGTGGGAAAACGCCTTCAGAAGAAGCCGCAGAAACCATACTTACTATTCTAAGCGGTCAGTAGACCACTTAGACATCGGAGCAAACAAATTCTAAAACTCGCGCCAGCTCAGGCCCACGACGACGTGGCTGACTTCATTCGATTTGCCGAAAGGCAATAAGCAAGACCGATATTTTACTAGCTTGTTGTTTTTATTGATAAACTGCCCGTCATCGAAGACCGGCTTAGGCTCAGCGACCACTTCATCGATACGTTTAATGATATTCGCGCCTTTAAAGCTGGTATGGTGCGGCGTCAACACCTTACCCACCACATCTTCCTGATACATTTTACGCACCTGATCGCCGACACGGTAAAAAGTGTAATGGCGTTTGCCCGCCCCAGGATTGACCATGAACAGCATGCACTGCCCCCAAATATCCTCTACGGCGCCGCTGTTAAACTTGGCAAAAGTAGGAATCTCTTCTTCTTTGCGTAAATTTTCCCAATAGCGCGTCAATCGGTGGGTAAGTCGTTGTTCCTGCATCGTCCGTTTCAGTCTTTTCGTATCGCTTTTTGCGTTGTTTTCTGTGTCTTTCTGCGGCATGGTGTGACGCAGAATAAAAACTATACCAACTCAAAGGTCGCCTGTGAACGAAAAACCCTATCCCAGCCTCGATTCCTCTCCTGATTTTGTGAAATTAGAGGAAGAAGTTCTGGAATATTGGCAGGCACATAACATTTTTGAGCAATCGGTAAGCCAGCGCCCCCCGAAATCAGCGGATGGCAGCAGCAATGAATATGTGTTTTACGACGGGCCGCCCTTCGCCAATGGACTGCCGCATCATGGGCATTTGCTGACCGGCTATGTGAAAGACGTCTTTCCGCGCTATCACACGATGCAAGGCAAACGCGTTGAACGTCGCTTTGGCTGGGACTGTCACGGGCTGCCTGCTGAGATGGGCGCGGAGAAAGAACTTGGTATCTCCGGCCGTCAGCAGATTATGAATTACGGCATCGGCAAATTTAATGAACATTGCCGCAGCTCCGTCATGCAATTCGCCGATCAATGGCGCTATTATGTTAATCGCCAAGGCCGTTGGGTCGATTTCGACAATGATTATAAAACCATGGACACGCCCTTCATGGAATCGACCATCTGGGCCTTCAGCGAGCTCTATAAAAAAGGCCTGATCTATGAAGGCTTCAAAGTTATGCCCTACAGCTGGGCCGCCGAAACCGTCCTCTCCACCTCCGAAATCCGCCTGGACGATGCGACACGGGAGAAAGAGGATAAAGCGATCACGGTGGCGTTTAAGCTGAAAGATAAACCTAAAGGTGCGCCGGATGCTCAGAATTACTATGTCTGCGCCTGGACGACGACGCCGTGGACCTTACCGAGTAATCTGGCTTTGGCGGCGAGTACGGAGCTTACCTACACCGCATTCGTCACCCCGGCGCAGGCCGGGGTCCAGTCTGACGCGTGCTATATTATAGCAGGCGGCTCTATGGCGCCTTACATGTCTGCCTTCAATATCACGCAAGAACAGCTAGATTCCGGCCTTCGCCGGAATGACGTGACGGGTGAAGACTTAATCGGCCTCTCTTACGAACCCCTTTTCCCCTATTTCGCCGAGACACCAAATGCCTTCCGCATTCTCGACGGATCGGACTTTATTGAAGCAGGCTCCGGCACCGGTATCGTGCATATGGCGCCGGGCTTTGGTGAGGATGATAATCGCGTCTGTAGCGTGTATGAAATCCCGACACTCGTACCCGTCAATGGCGAGGGGCGCTATACCGATGAGATTTACGATCTGGATGACCTGTCGCTGAAAGGCCTGAATGTCATCAAGGAAACCAAGCTGGCAACTCCCGACGAGCCGTATAAGCCCGAGCAGTTGGAAAAATACGGTCTTGCTAACCTACGCATCATCAAATGGTTGAAAGACCATGGGCAATTGATCAAGGAAGAGCAATATCTGCACAATTATCCGCATTGCTGGCGGACGGATCAGCCGATTATTTATCGCGGCGTGTCTAGCTGGTTCGTCGATGTGCCGAAATTTCGCGATCGCATGGTGGCGCTCAATCAAAACATCAACTGGATTCCCGAACATATTAAAGAAGGCCGCTTCGGCAAATGGATTGAGAATGCCCGCGAATGGTCGATCTCGCGCTCGCGTTTCTGGGGCTGTCCGATTCCCGTCTGGCGTTCGGATAATCCAGAGAATAAGGAACTCTATGTCTTCGGTTCCATCGAGGAACTGAACGCCTTCTTTGATGCCGATGTGACCGACTTGCATCGCCCTTATATTGATGAGCTGACCAAGCCCGACCCACAGAACCTGGACTATACCATTCGCCGCGTTGAAGACGTGTTTGATTGCTGGTTCGAATCCGGGTCGATGCCCTATGCGCAGGTGCATTATCCGTTTGAAAATAAGGAGTGGTTCGAGAAGCATTTCCCCGCGCAATTTATCGTGGAATATGAAGCACAGACGCGCGGCTGGTTCTACAGCATGATGGTGCTGGCCGTGGCGCTGTTCGATAAAAACCCGTTCGAGAATTGCATCTGTCATGGCGTGGTATTGGACGATGCCGGGCGCAAATTGTCGAAAAAATTACAGAATTACATGGACCCCCGCGCGCTGTTCGACCAATACGGCTCCGACGCGCTGCGCTGGTTTATGATGTCCTCATCGATCATGCGCGGCAACGAATTGCTGATCGACCCGGAAGGCAAATTCATCCATGACGCGATCCGGCTTTATATCAAACCGATTTGGAATGCCTGCCACTTTTTCACGCTCTACGCCAATGCGGATGGGGTGAAAGCGCAGGCCGTCACATCTGCAGACAATGTGATGGACCGCTATATCCTCGCTAAACTGCGCGATACGACTGAGCGCGTTGAACGGGCGTTTGATCACTATGACACACCAAGCGCCACGCAGAGCATTTCACACTTCTTCGAAATACTAAATAACTGGTATATCCGCCGCAACCGTTCGCGCTTCTGGGGTCAGGAGAAAAACGCCGATAAGCAGGCTGCGTATAACACGCTTTATACGGTGCTGGAAACCATGTGTCGCGTCTCGGCCCCACTGTTGCCGATGATTACAGAAGCCGCCTATCGTGCGCTAACTGGCGAGGCCAGCGTGCATTTAGCCGACTGGCCGGATGTTTCAGCGATTGCGCAAGAAGAAGCGCTGGTCGCTGATATGGACCGGGTGCGCGACGCTTGCACCACGATTCACGCGATTCGCAATCAGGTGAATATCCGTACGCGGCAACCGCTAGCCTCGGCTACCCTCTACGGCCCCGGTTCGGATCGGCTGACGCCCTACTCGGACCTGATCGCCGATGAAACCAATATCAAAGCGATCCATTTTTCTAATGATTTGGAAGGCGTCGCCAACCATAAACTGACCATTCATTTCCCTGTAGCGGGTAAGCGGTTAGGCGCGAAAATGAAAGCCGTTGCCGGCGCCGCACGTTCAGGCGACTGGAAGGTCGAAGATGGCCAGATGGTTGTCGGCGGCGAAGCGCTGCAGCCGGAAGAATTTACCATGCAGCTCGAAGCGAAAGAAGCCGATGCCGCGCAAGCCCT
Organism: Alphaproteobacteria bacterium UBA3002; assembly: GCA_002346425.1. Lineage (GTDB taxonomy): Bacteria > Pseudomonadota > Alphaproteobacteria > Rickettsiales > UBA3002 > UBA3002. The sequence continues at coordinate 50,554 of DDZS01000053.1, read as the reverse complement.
CTCCACCAATGACGCGCTTGTGGTATTGGATACGCAGATGACGCCGGAACTTGAAGCCGAAGGCATTGCACGCGACTTGGTGCGCGAAATTCAGGCAACGCGCAAACTTGCCGATTTGCAAGTGTCGGACCGCATCCATTTGCACATCGTGGGCGACGAGACGGTCACCGCCGCCGCCAAGGCGTTTGAACCCTATATTTGCGAGCAAACATTAGCCACGCAGCTGCGATTCAACGCCAACGCCGCTGCATTTCATAATCAGGCAAAAGTATCCGGCGCACCGGTCGATATCATGATCTTACGTGAAAGCGAGGCCGCCGCATGAGTAGTTTCCGCGATGAATTACCACATTTCTTAGTGGTGGGTGCCGGAAGCTGGGGTACGGCGCTCGGTATCGTGATTAACCGCGCGGGCAATCAGGTGACGCTATGGTCGCGTAACGAGGCGGTTGTCAAAAGCGTGCGCGACAAGCGCGTGAATGAGCAATATCTGCCCGACGTGTTTCTTGACCCCGATATTCACATCACTAGCGACTTATCCGAAGCCGCGGCGAAGGCGGATTATATTTTGCTCGCCGTACCGTCGCAGCAGATGCGCCCAACCTGCATCAGCCTGTCCGACCAACTTTCGCGCGACATCCCAATTTTGCTCGCCGCCAAAGGCATCGAGCGCGGTAGCTTGCTATTAATGCATGAAGTCGTCAACAGCATCATGCCGCATAATCCGGTAATGGTCTTATCTGGCCCGAATTTCGCGAATGAAGTCGCCGCCGGATTGCCGACAGCGACCACCATTGCCGGGCAATCGCGCACGATTACCGAACGCCTGATCTACACCATCGGCGGCCGCTATTTCCGTCCCTATTACAGCGATGATCTGGTCGGCGTCGAAATCGGTGGCGCGCTGAAAAACGTGATCGCTATCGCCTGCGGCATTGCCACCGGCATGCAGTTGGGTGAGAATGCTCGCGCCGCGCTGATTACCCGCGGACTCGCTGAAATGCAGCGTCTGGCGCGCGTCAAAGGTGGCCGCGATGAAACGCTGGCAGGCCTTGCAGGATTAGGAGATTTATTGCTGAGTTGCTCTAGCCGCCGTTCGCGCAATATGTCGCTTGGTTATACGATTGGTCGCGGTGAATCGGTGGCTGATGCACTGTCCCCCAATAAAAGTGGCCTAACCGAAGGCGTTGTCACGGCCGAATCCGTCTATCAGCTTTCACGCCAGCAAGGCGTCTCAATGCCGATCTGCATGATGGTGCATGAGATTCTACAAGGCACGGTAGAAGTAAAAGCTGCCGTGGAGCAATTGCTCGCGCGACCGTTAGGCAACGAAGAACTATACTAACGTCTTCTTTCAGACGATTCAGCATCGTTGATGCGCGCATGCTTTTTCGAAGCTTGGTGTTCTGCTTTTTCGATGGCTTTATCAATACGCGTAAAAAATTCCTTCGCATCCGGATGCGTATGATCCAGTGTGGTAAGTTCGAGCAAACGTCCCCGCTGATGATATCCCATAACTTTATTATGTCCGTGAAACTTTCTTTTCACCTGCGAATCATCGGCGATGCTGATCACAGGAATGCCCGCAGATGCAATCTCCTGCAACAAATGCTGACTGCCGAAAGTTGCCGGTTTGCCGCTAATGCGGTCACAGTGCGATAAATCTTTTTCCTGCCAGTGATCCAACAGAATGAGGTCATGATGCATATTCGAATCCAGCACCCAGGTTTCCGCCATTTGCAGTGAATGCAATATCTGGCAAGTATAGTCGCCCTTTTCCAGCCAGTCTTTAACCGCCCTGGCCACTTCGCGATCCTTTTCGACGATGAGGATGGATTTTTTCTGATTCGCCATAGACCTATCCTACTTGCGCATCACTAGAAACGCATGTGACAATTCAGTGAAATCAGCTGTCTAACATGGCCTGCGCGGCCGCCAATCTGGCGATCGGCACGCGGTAAGGCGAGCAGGACACGTAGTTTAGCCCCAATGACTGGCAGAAGCGGATTGAAGCGGGGTCACCGCCATGTTCGCCGCAAATACCTAGCTTGATGTTCGGGCGCGTCCCACGACCACGTTCTGCGGCAATCTGAATCAGCTCGCCGACGCCTTCAATATCCAGCGTGACAAAGGGATCGCTATCGAGAATGCCGCGACGTTTATACGGCTCCAAAAACGATGCCGCATCGTCACGACTAATGCCGAGTGTGGTCTGCGTCAGATCGTTGGTGCCAAAGCTGAAGAATTCTGCATATTGCGCGATATCCGCCGCGCGCAGTGCCGCCCGCGGCAGCTCGATCATTGTGCCTATCTGATAGGCGAGCGTGGTACCGCGCTGCGTGGCAACTTCTTCAGCCACTGCATCAATTTCGCGTTTTAAGGTGCTAAGTTCTTTTTGATTCATCACCAGCGGAATCATGATTTCTGGCAGCACGGTTTCGCCTTTGGCTGCGACATCATGCGCGGCTTCAAAGATTGCGCGCGCCTGCATGCGATACACTTCCGGGTAACTCAATCCCAAACGGCACCCGCGATGACCCAGCATCGGATTGGATTCGGCCAGTTTTTCCGCCCGCTCTTTGACATCCGACAACGTGATGCCAGCGGCTTTGGCCACTTCCTGCATCTCCGCTTCGGAATGCGGCAGAAATTCATGCAACGGCGGATCAAGCAAACGAATCGTGACTGGCAAGCCCTGCATCACGGTGAACAACTGAATAAAATCCTGCTTTTGCATTGGCAGGATTTTGCCCAATGCACGCTCGCGGGCTTTGACGTCATCTGCCATAATCATTTCGCGCATCGCGGTGATACGCTCGGATTCAAAGAACATATGCTCCGTACGGCACAGGCCGATCCCTTCAGCGCCCAATCGGCGTGCGGTTTCCGCATCTGCCGGAGTCTCGGCATTGGTGCGGATTTTCAGCTGACGCACCGCGTCCGCCCATTCCATGACGGTGGCGAAATCGCCCGATAAATCCGGCTGAATCGTCGGGATTTCACCCAACATGACTTCCCCTTTGGAGCCATCCAGCGTGATGACATCCCCGGCTTTAACAACCGTTGCGCCAATCGTACAGGTCTGGTTTTTGTAATCGATCCGCAATTCCCCCGCACCAGATACGCAGCATTTCCCCATGCCGCGCGCCACCACAGCCGCGTGGCTCGTCATCCCGCCGCGGGCGGTGAGGATACCATTCGCGGCATGCATGCCATGAATGTCTTCCGGG
>DDZS01000053.1:46711-47029 GCA_002346425.1 Alphaproteobacteria bacterium UBA3002 | reverse complement strand
TGCATGCCATGAATGTCTTCCGGGCTGGTCTCAATTCGCACCAAAATGACGGGATAATGTTTGGACTGAATTTCTGCGTCCTCGGCATTGAATACAACCTTGCCAGAAGCGGCACCGGGCGACGCGGGCAAGCCTTTTGCCACCACGCGCTTCTCTGCTTTCGGATCAAGCATCGGGTGAAGAAGCTGATCTAACGCCTTTGGATCAATGCGTTTTAGCGCTTCTTCTTGGGTAATCAGTTTCTCTTCTACCATATCAACCGCAATTTTTAACGCCGCGCGCGCGGTGCGTTTACCGTTACGGGTTTGCAGCATCCAC
>DDZS01000053.1:46082-46369 GCA_002346425.1 Alphaproteobacteria bacterium UBA3002 | reverse complement strand
GTAAACTCGATATCCTGCATGTCACGGTAATGTGCTTCGAGCTTTTGGTAAATATCGACCAGTTGCTGATAGACATCCGGCATGGTTTCTTCCATTGCCGGCAGGTCGCTTCCTTGCTCGTCTTTGCCTTGCACGGTAATCTGCTGCGGCGTGCGAATGCCCGCGACGACATCCTCGCCTTGTGCGTTAATCAGATATTCGCCGTAAAACAGCTTTTCCCCCGTGGAGGGATTACGGGTAAATGCTACGCCCGTCGCGCAGTCATCGCCCATATTGCCGAACACCAT
>DDZS01000053.1:45629-45788 GCA_002346425.1 Alphaproteobacteria bacterium UBA3002 | reverse complement strand
GCCCATATTGCCGAACACCATCGCTTGAATATTGACCGCCGTCCCCCACTCCATTGGAATGTCGTGCAGCGCGCGATAGGTATGCGCACGTGGATTCATCCAGCTATCGAAGACGGCTTTCACCGCCCCCATTAACTGCTCCTGCACATCCTGCGGGAA
>DDZS01000053.1:45024-45335 GCA_002346425.1 Alphaproteobacteria bacterium UBA3002 | reverse complement strand
GCTCCTGCACATCCTGCGGGAATGCCTGACCATCCAGCTCTTGGGCGACGATTTCCTGATAACGTCCAACCAGTTCTTGAAGATTTTCTGCCGATAAATCGGTATCCTGCACCGCACCGACTTCTTGTTTCAGCATTTCCATTTGGTCTTCGAACAGATGATGCTCCACGCCCAACACCACGTCGCCATACATCTGAATAAACCGACGATACGAATCCCACGCAAAACGCGGATTATCGGTTTTTGCGGCGAGCCCTTTGACCGTTTCATCATTTAGGCCAAGATTTAGAATCGTGTCCATCATACCGGGC
>DDZS01000053.1:42191-44734 GCA_002346425.1 Alphaproteobacteria bacterium UBA3002 | reverse complement strand
ATCGTGTCCATCATACCGGGCATGGATGCGCGCGCGCCGGAACGCACGGAAACCAGCAGAGGATTTGAGGCATCGCCGAACGCCGTACCGACCATGGACTCCATGCGTTGCATCGCGTCGCTGACTTGCGCGTGCAAAGCGTCTGGCATCTGACGTTCTTGCTTGAAATAATGCGTACAGACATCGGTGGTGATGGTCAGCCCCGGGGGGACCGGCAGGCCAAGCGAGGCCATTTCCGCCAGATTCGCGCCCTTGCCGCCCAGCAAATTTTTCATCGCCGCACTACCTTCGGCTTCACCGCTGCCAAAGAAATAGACTAATTTATCCGATGGTTGCGATTGTTCTGCGATTGCGGGCTGTGCCATGCCACCTCTCAATGATTCGTTGGTGGCGTATCATACGCGGCAAGTGCATCAAATCAAGGCAGAATGCGGCCTTTTCGCTGCTTTGTGCATAGCGAATTTTCTGCTAAGATTAGGCCGATTGTCATCAAACTGTCATAATTACGATTTATACTGGGAAGATCATGAATTTCTGGGAAGAACAAGAGCCTGTCTCAATGATGCCGAATGCGGCTGAGGAGATAGCAGATGAGCAGGTAACGCCGAATCAGGTGTTAGAGATGCTGCGTCTGCCGCCAAATCTTTCCGCAGCGGCGCAAATGGCTCTCGCTAACGATATTAGCGTCGGCGCAGGCAACAGCCGCAGTGCCGCTGAAATGCTTGCAGGGCAAATTAGTACCGCACTGGCTACGTGCCGCACGAAAGAAGATTTCGAAACCGCGTTGGCAGGTTTTCCTACCGTCGACTCTGAAGCTGTCTGCAACGAAATTCAGGCCACACAAGATATGACGCAAGACATGATGGCGATGATGACGGGTGGCGGCCTCGGCCTAGCTGCTCAAGGCGCAGCTAATCCATTTTTTGGTATGTTGTCCAAAAATAGTAAGCGCCAAATGGATGAAATCGCCGAGATGGACGGCATGGCCTTTCAGGATATTCGCGAATGCGGTAAAGATTTGACGCACGGCTGCTCCGCATTACCGAAAGAGAATGTCACTCTTACTGCCGCGCTTGAAGCTGGGGCATCCGCAGGGCTTCCTGGCCGCAGCGCAAGCCGCGAAGCGGGCTTATTCGCTTAAATAATTCTGAATAAATTGCGCGTAGACGCGCGCTAAATCTTCCAGCACTTTCACTTCCACCCGTTCATCCACCTGATGCGCGGTCATACCGGTGGTACCAAATTCAATCACTGGGCAAATGTCTTTAATAAAACGCGCATCCGACGTGCCACCCGTGGTCGATAGCTTCGGTTGGTGACCCGTCACCGCTTCTACTGCATGACAAAGAGCTGTGGTCAGCGCAGCATCTTCAGTCAAAAAGGCGTCGCCACTTATACGAGCGTTCAGCGCATATTTACCCTCTCCAGCATATTGCTGGCATATGTCATGTAACCAGATTTCAAGCCCTTTCCCGGTATGCACATTGTTGAAACGGATATTAAATTTCGCGGTCGCTTTTCCCGGAATCAGATTCACCGTTGGGTTGCCAACATCAATACTGGTCACCTCGAAATTGCTGGGCGGGAAAAATTCAGTACCATCGTCCAGCGCGTGATGCTGCATGGCGTGTAGCATGTCAACAAGGCGGCTGACCGGATTATCCGCCAGATGCGGATAGGCAACGTGACCTTGCTTGCCATAAACTTCCAAAGCGCAAGTGATGGACCCGCGACGCCCTACCTTACACATTTCACCTAAATAGGTGGGGTTAGTCGGTTCACCGACCAGACAAGCGTCGATCGTCTCGCCGCGGGCGTGTAACCATTCAAGCACTTTGGGCGTGCCGTTGATCGCGTCGCCTTCTTCATCGCCAGTGATCAGTAACGATAGCGAGCCTTTTTCCGGGACACCAATTTCTTGTAGCGCTGCTACAAATGCGGCGATCGCGCCTTTCATGTCTTCCGCACCGCGGCCATAGAGCCAGCCATCGCGGATTTCCGGTGCAAATGGGGGGGTGCTCCATTTCATCTCATCTCCGGCAGGCACTATATCGACATGCCCGGCAAAACACAGATTCGGCCCCGTATCGCCCAGCCGCGCATATAGATTTTCTGTCGGCGCGCCTTCCGGGTCATTGCTATGAATACGATGAACTGTAAAGCCAAGCGGTTCCAGATAGGTTTGCAGCACATCCATTACGCCTGCATCTTCGGGTGTTACACTTGGACAGGCGATCAGGGCTTTGGCAATCTCGATGACGCTCACGCCACCGCCTCAACGGCCACCACTTCCGGAATGTAATGTTTCAGCATATTTTCAATGCCATGTTTCAAGGTCATGGTCGAAGACGGGCAACCCGCGCACGCGCCATGCATTTCCAGATGCACGATGCCGTTTTGGAAGCTATGGAAAATAATATCGCCCCCATCCTGCGCGACGGCGGGGCGAACCCGTGCCTCAATCAGTTCTTTGATCTCGTCGACAATTTTCTGGTCTTCTTCGCTATATTCAATCGTAGAGGCCGCGGCGCCTACTTGCTGAC
>DDZS01000053.1:41349-41875 GCA_002346425.1 Alphaproteobacteria bacterium UBA3002 | reverse complement strand
CCTTGCTGACCCGCCGCATTCGTCATCATCGGTTTGCCGGAAACGTAATGCTCCATAATTGTCTGCAATAACGCGGCTTTCATCAGCGACCAATCGGCGTCTTCGCCTTTGGTCACGGTGATAAAGTCCGATCCAAAAAACACTGCGCGCACATGCGGAATCGTAAAAAGCGCCGTCGCCAGTGGCGAGGTTTCCGCCTCTTTGGCATTCATAAAAAACGCCGTATCATCGCCCAGCACATCCTGTCCGGGCATGAATTTCAGCGTGTTAGGATTCGGTGTTTCTTCGGTTTGTATAAACATGCTTTTAGTTACCAGTAATCTATAGCGAGTGGCCAGTTAATAATATGTCATTTAAAGCGAAGAAGGGCACAGCTTGCGCCATGCCCTTCCCGGTTTTTAGCGGAATCGTTAGGGCTGCCTGCCGAAAATGGAGTGGAGGGCGCAGTGTATTAAAATACACGAGCACATCCGCACCATTTGCAGGCGGCAGCGCTAGCGATTTAGAAGCCCATGCCACCCATGCC
>DDZS01000053.1:40546-41020 GCA_002346425.1 Alphaproteobacteria bacterium UBA3002 | reverse complement strand
CCCATTCCACCCATGCCGCCCATGGCGTCCATGCCACCTGCAGAATCATTCTTATCATCCTGCACGTCAGCAACCAGCGCCTCGGTGGTGATCATTAGAGACGCAACCGAAGCCGCATCCTGCAGGGCAGTACGTACGACTTTAGTCGGATCGATGATCCCGGCTTTAATCATGTCGACATATTCTAGGCTTTGTGCGTTGAAGCCTTGGTTGGTATCTTTGCTTTCCAGCAATTTACCGGCAACAACCGCACCATCTAACCCAGCATTTTCTACGATCTGGCGGATCGGCGCTTGCAGCGCACGGCGAACAATGTTCACACCCGCTTTTTCGTCATCATTGCTGGTTTGGACTTTGTCGAGAATTTGCGATGCGTAGAGCAGCGTCACACCACCGCCCGGCACAATGCCTTCTTCGACGGCCGCGCGCGTCGCATGCAGGGCATCGTCCACACGGTCTTTACGCTCTTTCACT
>DDZS01000053.1:39821-40167 GCA_002346425.1 Alphaproteobacteria bacterium UBA3002 | reverse complement strand
TTGCAGCTTTTCTTTATCGTAATCCGAAGAGGTTTCTTCGATTTGCGATTTGATTTGCATGCAACGCGCGTCGATATCAGCCGCAACACCTGCGCCATCTACCACAGTCGTATCTTCTTTGGTGATGACGATTTTCTTGGCTTTACCCAACTGATCCAGCGTCACATTTTCCAGCTTCATGCCGATATCTTCGGAAATCAACTGACCTGCAGTCAGAATTGCAATGTCTTCTAGCATTTGCTTGCGACGATCGCCAAAGCCCGGCGCTTTCACCGCAGCCACTTTCAGACCACCACGCAATTTGTTCACCACAAGAGTCGCCAGCGCTTCACCTTCGACATCTTCT
>DDZS01000053.1:39249-39523 GCA_002346425.1 Alphaproteobacteria bacterium UBA3002 | reverse complement strand
TTCACCTTCGACATCTTCTGCGATAATCAGCAGCGGACGACCAGACTGTACAACCGCTTCCAGAAGCGGCAGCAATTGTTGCAGGTTCGACAGTTTTTTCTCGAAAATCAGGATGAATGGATTTTCCAGTTCAACCGTCATTTTCTCAGAATTGGTCACGAAATATGGCGACAGGTAACCACGGTCAAACTGCATCCCTTCAACGGTATCCAGCTCGAATTCAAAGCCTTTTGCTTCTTCCACAGTGATGACGCCTTCTTTACCGACTTTTTCC